>DATJVT010000165.1:0-4496 GCA_035501695.1 Terriglobia bacterium
AGGACGATTGGAAGGCACGTCCCAACCTGACGGTAAGCGCAGGTCTGCGTTTCGAGACCCAGAACCACATCAGTGACAAGGCGGATTTCGCTCCCCGCCTGGGTATCGCCTGGGGCCTGGGAAAAGGAAAATCCACCAAAACCGTGCTGCGGACCGGAAGCGGGGTCTTCTACGATCGCTTCGGACAGGGCCTCATCCTCAACACCAACCGTCTGAATGGAATCAACCAGCAACAATACATCATTGCGAATCCCGATTTTTACCCGGCCATTCCACCCATCAATACTATCGTCGAGAATGAGATTACGCCTACCGTCACTAGCATGGATCCGAACCTGCGTACTGCCTATACCGTTCAGTCGGGAATCGGGTTGGAGCGGCAGGTGACGAAATTCATCACCGTCTCCGCCACCTATCTCAATACGCATGGAGTTCACCAGTTCCTGTCGCGCAATATCAATGCGCCTTACCCCGGGACTTCGCCCTCCGACCCGCGCCCGGACCCTTCCATCGGAGACTTGTATCAGTACGAATCGATCGGGCTGTATAACCAGAACCAATTGATCGCCAATTTCAACATTCGCGGGTCCAAAGTATCGCTCTTTGGCTTCTATACGCTCAGCTCTGTGAAGAGTAACACCTCCGGCGCCGGCAGCTTTCCCACCGACCAGTACGACGTATATGAGAATTACGGGCGCGCCGCCTACGATGTGCGCAACCGCTTCTTCCTGGGTGGCAATTGGAATCTGCCGCACGGGTTTCAAATCTCGCCCTTCATGGTGGCGAACTCTGCGCCGCCCTTCAATATCTCGGTGGGCGAAGACCTGAACGGCGATTCCATCTTCAATGACCGCCCCAGCTTCGCTTCGAACCTTTCCAATCCCGCTAATGTGGTCAAGACGGAGTGGGGAAGCTTTAACACCGTCCCCGTCGCGGGAGAAACGATTATTCCCATTAACTACGGCACGGGGTTCGGCCAGTTCGCCGTAAACCTCCGCCTCAGCAAAACCTTCGGCTTCGGCAAAGAAGTGCAGGGGGGTGGGTTTGGCGGGCCCGGAGGCGGGGGTGGACCACGCGGACGAGGCCTGGGGCCGGGAGGTCTGAGCAGCATGGGCAGCGCCGGAATGTTTGGACGGCCCACCGGCGGCCCCAACCGCCGGTACAACCTCACCTTCAGCGTTTCGGCCCGAAATCTCTTCAATAACGTGAATTACGCCCAGCCGGTGGGCACCTTGGGTTCCCCCTCTTTTGGCCAGCCCATTGCGCTGGTGGGAGGATTCTTTTCCAGCAGTGCCGCCAACCGCAGGATCGATTTGCAAGCGCGATTCACTTTTTAGGGTTCTGGAGCATGCTGCCGTTTCGGCAACACCATGCGGAGCTTTGGTAACTTGCTACCGGTCTGCACTCCGCCAGCTTGCTGGCGCCACCGGACCGGAATCGAGCTTCCGCACTCCAAAACGCTACGCGCAGGGATGACACTGGGTTACTCAGCAATCCCACCCGCCGTCCCACCTGCCGACCACCATCAGATATACTGGTTTTCGACGCTATGCGAGTGCGCGACCCTTTTGCGCTGACCTCCGGGAATCTGGACCGGCGAACAGTGATGACCCCATCGACAGCTCACCCGGTCCGGCTCCTCCTTTTCCTTCCGATTTGCTTTTGCATTCCCTTGCATGCACCCGCGGCAGGAACTGAGGGGGCCAACCCATCCGTCATTCTGATTTCCATTGATACCCTGCGCGCCGATCACCTGAGTGCCTACGGATACACCAAGCTTCGCACACCCCACATCGATACATACGCACAGGGTGGCACACTCTTTACTCAGGCTGAAGCGCAGGTTCCGCTCACGCTTCCGTCGCACACGTCGCTTTTCACTTCGACCTATCCTTTTCAGAATGGCGTCGAGGAAAATGGGGAACGCGTTCCCGCCGGAGTCGTGACGCTCGCTTCCGTGCTCCATGCACGCGGTTACAAGACCGCCGCGTTCATTGGTTGCGACTTCATGGACCGGCGCTACGGATTGGACAAAGGGTTCGATGTTTATGACAGCCCGTTCGGGCTTCAGGTTGGCGGCGTGGTCAATCCCCTTGCCCAGAGCCTGCGTCGCGACGGCGCGCTGGTGGCGCGTGCCGCGCGCCAATGGCTTGACGACCACCGCGCGCAACCCGTGTTGGTGTTTGTGCACCTTTACGATTTGCATTTTCCGTATACCCTGCCGGCAGAACTGGCCCGCCAGCAGGGAATCTCCCGGTACGATGCCCAACTCCAATACGTTGACCAGGTAATGGGCCGCTTCCACCAATACTTGTTACAAAGCGGCTGGTGGGAAAAATCGTTGGTGGTCGTGTTCGGTGACCACGGCGAGGGCCTGGGCGATCACCGGGAGACCGACCACGGGTACTACATCTATGAGAGCACGCTGCGTGTGCCGCTAATCTTTCATTGGCCGCATGCAGGGCAGATTCGAAACTCGAAACTTGAAACTCGAAACTCGGGAACCGCCCCTGAAGCCCGCGCGGCAATGATCCCAGCCGGAAGTTCGGACCGACGTTCGAGTATCGATTTTCGAGTTTCTTGCTCCGTCCCAGTCGGCTTGATTGACGTAGCGCCGACGATTCTGGATTACCTGCGCGTGGCTGCGCCGCCCTCCTTCGTCGGACAAAGCCAACTCGGCGCTCTCGAAGGAGGAGAGCCCGTCCAACCTCGCCCCGTTTTCAGCGAAAGCCTTTATGCTTACGATGCCTTCGGCTGGTCGCCCCTGCGAGCGCTGCGCGTGGGGAAATACAAATACATTCAGGCGCCTAAGGCAGAGCTGTACAACCTCGACGACGACCCGCGCGAGCTGGTGAATCTGGTTCCCATGAATGCCGCGATGACCGCGGAACTCCGGGAACAACTGGCGAAGGTACTCACGCGCTACGCGTCCTCCCAGCGCTCCACCCCCCCCTCCCTGTCGCCGGAAACGCTGGCCGAACTCGAATCCCTTGGATATCTCGCGGCGGAGGGACGAGCCGGCAGCGCCCCCGCGACTCTTGGAGGGTCCCTGCCTGATCCCAAAGACCGCTTTGGTGAATTCGAGCTCTACCAGAGCGCCTATATCGCTCTCATGGAGGGGCACATTGCCGCGGCCCTTCCGACATTCCAGTCCATCCTGAAGTCCGACCCGCAAAACACCCTGGCGCGGTTCCATCTGGGCGAGTGTTATCGTCAGATCAAGCAAGCTCCGGATGCTCTGCGCGAATGGGAAACCGTACTCAAGCTGAATCCCCAGTACGCTCCGGCCGCCGAAGCCATCGGCCAGTATTGGATGGAGCGGGGAGATTACGCCAAGGCACGACGGCGCTTCCAACAGGTGCTGGCCTTGACGCCGGAAAGCTACACGGGGCAATTCCAGTTGGCCCTCGCAGACGAGCGCCTCGGACTGCTCCCCGAGGCCCGTCGGCATTATGAAGAGGCCTGCAAGATTGCCCCGCACGACGAGAACTGCGCCCGCAAATTGAACTCGCTCCCCGGAAATTGAAGCCGGGGTTCTGTGCGCCGCCTCCAAAGCCTTTTCTCCTTGCAACCAGGACGGTGTAGAATTGTTGCCATCCCGGTTGGCACTCGTATTTCAACTACCGACGAAAAGGAGCAGCCATGCTGAAAGAATTCAAGGAATTCGCCATGCGCGGAAACGTGCTCGACATGGCGGTGGGAATTATTATTGGTGCGTCCTTTGGCGGCATTGTCACCTCCCTGGTGAACGATATCCTGATGCCGCTCATCGGACTGGTGATGGGGCGAGTCGACTTTTCCAATCTCTTCATTAACCTTACCAGCCGGCACTTTGACACCGTGGCCGCGGCCAAGGCGGCCGGCGCTGCCACGCTCAATTACGGCCTGTTTCTGAACGCGGTCATCAATTTCGTGATCGTGGCTTTTGCCGTGTTCCTACTGGTCCGGCAAGTCAACAAGCTGCGGGGACCGGCGCCGGCACCCGCCGCACCGGCAGTGAAGAAATGCGGGTTCTGCTGTACAGATATTCCCATCGCCGCCACGCGCTGCCCGAACTGCACCTCGCAGTTGAAGGCCGAGTAGGCGGCTACAACGTGCGACGCCCCCAATGACGGGGTCATTTACACGTCCCGCCCCCTACGGTTGGCTTGGCGCCTTCTGCCGCGCGGCGCTTACCGCTGGCTGATGTATACTCCTCAGTTCCCCAGGCCTGAAAACCGGCTCCTTAGGGTGGTGTTGTACGGGTTCGGGCCCGACAGTTGCAGCACCGATGGCTGCGCAACACTAATAAGCAAGACGTGGCCCCACGCCAGGAGAATCCCATGAAGAAGATCCTCAATGAGCCGTTTGCGTATGTGGACGAGATGCTGCAAGGACTGTGCCTGGCGCATCCGCAATACTACAAGCAGACGGGAACGGCGGGCCGTGTGATCGTCCGCGCGGACGGGCCCACGGCCGGCAAAGTCGGAATCGTCTCCGGCGGAGGCTCCGGACAC
>DATJVT010000166.1:0-23982 GCA_035501695.1 Terriglobia bacterium
AACCAGTGAGTTCTGGAAAGCGCCGGGGACGACGCCCGAAGATATGAAGAAGATTGGGACCACCGTCTATCGGCTGCCCTGCGCGGGGTTTGCGGAAAAGGACGGCTCTTTTACCAATTCCGCGCGCTGGCTGCAATGGAAGAACGCCGCCTTGCCGCCGCCCGGCGATTGCCGCCTCGACCAGGCGATCGTGGCCGAAATCTTCCTGAAGGTCCGCGAGCTTTATCGTAAAGAGGGCGGCAAGTTCCCGGACCCGATTCTGAACCTCACCTGGAACTACACGGATCCTCACAATCCAGCTCTGGCCGAGGTGGCGAAGGAGATCAACGGCAAGGCGCTGGCAGACATTACCGATCCCAAGCTCAATCAGACGATCAAGGCGGGCCAGCAACTCCCATCGTTTGCTTGGCTGCACGACGACGGCTCAACCGCGTGCGGCAACTGGATCTATTCCGGAAGCTGGACGGAGGCGGGTCCGCAACTGGCGCGGCGCGGTCCGGAGGACCCCTCGGGCCTCGGCATTTACCCGAACTGGGCTTGGAGCTGGCCGGTGAACCGCCGCGTGCTTTACAACCGCGCCTCGTGCAATGTGGAGGGCAAGCCGTGGGATCCCGACCGGCGCCAGGTGTGGTGGAAAGAGGACGCGCAAAAGTGGGTGGGCAACGACGTCCCGGATTTCAAGCCTGACTCAAACCCTAAAGACCACATGGGCCCGTTCATTATGAATCCCGAAGGCGTTGGCCGGCTCTTTGTGCCCATAGGCGCCCTCGCCGATGGACCGTTCCCTGAACATTATGAGCCCATCGAAAGTCCCACAGCCAATCTGCTGCATCCGCAGCAATCCAATAATCCCATTGTGAAGCGGCTCAAGACCCCCATGGACAAATACGGGACCGTGGCCGAGGGGTTCAACATCATTTGCACCACGTACCGGCTGACGGAGCACTACCACTATTGGACCAAGAACAATCCGGCCAACGTCGAGCTGGTACCGGAGCCCTTCGTCGAGGTTCCCGCCGAACTGGCCGACGAGATGGGAATCCGGGGAGGCGAACGGATCAAGGTGACCAGCGCCCGCGCGGAATATATCGCCAAGGCCATGGTTACACGGCGAATCAAGCCCATGATGATCAACGGCAAGAAGACGTACCAGATCGGCATCCCCATTCATTGGGGATTCCGAGGCATCGCCGAGGACGCTGGGCGCACGGCGTTGAATCCAACCAACCAGCTTTCACCCACGGTGGTTGATCCCAACGCCTTCACGCCGGAGTTCAAGGGATTCTTGGTGAAGGTGGAACGCGCATGAGCCAAGCCACGCTACGCATCGTAAAGATCTCCGGCCACGCCGGACCGGTCCCGGGCCAGGGGATGCAGCGCGAGGAGCAGGTTGCGAAACTCGTCGACACCACCACCTGCATCGGGTGCAAGGCTTGCGAGATTGCCTGCCAGGAGTGGAACGACCTGCCCTTCGCCACCACTTCCTTCAACAACACCTACCAGACGATGCCGCAGACGGCATGGAATTTCTGGAACCTCATCAAGTTCAATGAGCACCCCAAGGCCGATGGCGGCATGATGTGGCTGATGCGCAAGGACCAGTGCATGCATTGCGCCGACCCGGGGTGCATGGCGGCGTGCCCGGCGGACAGCGCCATCGTGCAATACACCAATGGCATTGTGGATTTTCAGCAGGACCACTGCATTGGCTGCGGCTATTGCATCACCGGCTGCCCCTTCGACATTCCCAAGTTCAACCCGGCAACTAAGAAGGTCTACAAGTGCACGCTGTGTTCGGACCGCGTCTCGAATGGTCTTGAACCCGCCTGCATCAAAGCGTGTCCCACCGGCTGCCTGCACTTTGGCACCAAGGACGATATGAAGGACCTCGCCGAGAAGCGCGCCACCCAACTTCGCGAGCACTACGGCTTTCAAAACGCCGGCGTTTACGATCCGCCCGGTGTTGGTGGCACCGGTGTTATCTACGTCCTGCACGACGCCACCAACCCGGAGGCCTACGGTGGCCTGCCGGCCAATCCCTCGGTGCCGTGGACTGTTAAATTGTGGAAGTCGCCGCTCAAAATTCTCGGCAACCTCGCCATGCTGGGTGGATTGATTGGCGTCACGCTGCATTACCTGCGCTTCGGGCCGAAGGTGGTGAAGGAGTCTCAGCACGGTCCAGGCGGAACCAAAATGTGAAACGGCTGCCTAAAAGCGTTTCACGCAGGGGACACAGAGAAATCCTCGCGGAGGACACGGAGGAACCTGGTTTTCTTCTCTGTGTCCTCTGAGGGACCCTCCGTGACCTCTGCGTGAAATGCACTTAAGAGGAAGCGAGCGAAAAGCCGATGAGCACTACTATCCTTCCTTACGACCCCGCCCGTGGGCATTCCGAGGAGCGCATTCTGCGCTACACCTTTGCCGAACGGGTCATTCATTGGATCGCCGGTTTGACTTACGTCTATGTCCTGGGAACAGGCCTGGCGTTCTGGTCACCCTATCTGTTCTGGATCGCAGCTCTCGCCGGCGGTGGGCCCACAGCGCGCTTCTGGCATCCCTGGTTCGGCCTTCTCTGGTTTGCCTCAGTTTTATGGATGTATGCGGCATGGCGGCGGGATATGCGTACCACCGATGCGGATCGTGTGTGGGAAAAACAAGTCATGCACTACATCCGCAATGAGGATGAAAACCTGCCGCCCATCGGCCGGTTCAACATCGGCCAGAAGCAGTTCTTCTGGCTGATGTTTTATGGAGGCATCGCCCTCGTGCTTTCAGGCGTCGCGATGTGGTTCGTCAACGACATCCCCTGGAGTTGGCGCTGGCTGCGATACACGGCCGTGCTGGTCCACGCGGTGTCCGCTCTGCTCACCATCGGCGGCTTTATCATTCACGTCTACATGGGGACGGCCATGGTGCGGGGCGGATTCACCTCTATAATCCGGGGCGAAGTCTCCGGCGACTGGGCGCGCTTGCACCACCGGTTGTGGTATGAGGAAGTGCGGGCTAAAGCGTCGATAAAGCACGAGGGCGACTGAGTGCCAGCGAACAGCCGGAAATGGGACCGCCGCATACAGCGCGCGGGCGAACTCTCTGAGACCCATCCCTTCGCGCGGGAAATCCTGCTTTTCTACCGCCGGCTTACGGGCTTTCAGAAAAACCTTTACACTCAGCTCCTCTCCGGCCAAAGCGCGACGGGGAAATATGGACAGGACACCCATGCCACGTTGTCGCTTCCGCCCGCGCTGGACGATGTTGATCTTGGCCTTCTCTTGAGCCGCTGGCCCCCCTTTATGGATATGCTTGTGGGCGCCGCGCCCGCTGTCCTGGCTGGATTCGCGCGCGAGCTCAAGACCCAAAGCCTCGCCGCCGGGGCCGCTCTCTTGCGCGCCGCTTGGCCGGCCAACCTCCCCGCCGCAGCCGATGACGCAGGGACATCCCTCGTGGGTGCCCAATCCGTGGCGACCACGCGGGTCGTCCCTACGCTCGAGGGCTTTTGCGCTCACGCCTTTCTGCAACCGTTCGCGGAATTCCTGGCCGACCGCGCGGAGATTTCCACACCGCCGGTCCGACGCCCTATTTGCCCGTACTGCGGATCACCGCCTCTGGTGGGCGTGCTACGGCCCGAAGGCGAGGGCGCCAAGCGCTCGCTGGTCTGCTCATTCTGCCGGACCGAGTGGGATTACCTGCGCATTGCCTGCCCGGCGTGCGACGAGCGTCGAGAGGAGAAGCTCTGCGTCTACACGACTCCCAAGTTCGAGGCCGTGCGGGTGGAAGCTTGCGCCACTTGCCGGGCTTACACCCTGACCGTTGACCTTACCAAAGACGGCCTGGCAGTCCCGGAAGTAGACGAACTCGCGGCTCTACCTCTTACCCTTTGGGCGGATGAACAGGGCTACCAGAAGTTCACCCGCAGTGTCGTGTGCGTCTGAAGTTATGGCGGCGGGCAAGTTACTCACTCAACACCGAAACGGTTACCAAGCTCCTCAAAATCGCCGCGCATGCCATCGAGCACGGCGCAGCGATCGTCACCTGCAACGTCGAGCACTTCCAAGACATCGGTGCACAGGTTGAGGACTGGAATCAGTAAATAACGGTGCCTCGCATCTAGCGCTCCGCAACGAAGATGTGCACGCGGGAGGCTGGCATCCCCACGATCCAGGGCGATCTCCCGAAGGGACTTGTAGGAGCTGCAAAAGCCATCGGTGCATGTTGAAGCCGCTTGGCGTGGGGACAAACCTCGCATTGCACGCCCTTTCACCTTTGCGTTTTGCCTTTTGCCCTTTGCCTTTTGACTTGCTCTTACATTTCTGCCGGGGTCAGGGCCGCGGCGGAATTAGCCCCGGCGCGGAGGACGATTGGGGCTGACCGGGCGGAGTGGGCCGGTCGGAGAGGGTTTCCGCTTCCGGCGAGTGCTCGCCGAAGACCAGCGCGGTGAACATGAAGATGTCGGTGTCGTCGTCCTTCCAGGCCTGCGGGGGCAGGCCGGCCTTCAGGCAGGTTTCCTGTAGGAAGGTATCGCGGTCCCAGTGTTCCTCCACCGGGACTTGCGGCAGCAGAAGGCCCTCGACTTCCCCTTTTTTCATGATCAATCCGTGCTTGCCCACTTTGATCTCCTTGATATCCAGGACCCGCCGCAGGGGCGACATGACGGAGATCTCGTACTGGAGGATCGGTAGTTCCTTGGTGGCGACAGGGGCGAAGCGCGAATCTTCCAGCGCCGCGTAGGCAGCCACGTCACGCACGGTTTCTGCCAGCGACTTCATAGGGGTGATATAACCGATGCATCCCCGCAACTCGCCGTGCTCCTTGAGAGTTACGAAGGCGCCGCGCGCTTCTTCCAGGCGCGGGAACCCGGTGGAGCCCACCAGGTACATCTTGCGGTCGCGCACGGAGGTTTCAACGGAATTCCTCGCGATCTTCATCAGTGCGTCTTTCTCATGGCCGTTGAGGGAGAAATCGGCGCTCTTTTTGGCATCGGCCGCACTCCCCATTGTAATTGCCACAGCGCCGTAACCCACCACGCGCGACTTCTCGTTGGTGGCGTCGCCGGAGTTGGCGTATTTCAGGATGTGCGCGTGCGTAGCGCCCAGGCCCTCGGCGGCGATCATGCCCGCCACGATGGGGCCTCCGCCGCAGGCCTCCCAGGTCTTGACCCCCCGCTCCCACATGGCGAAGTTGCGCGACAGGCTGAGATAGTCCCACTCTTCGATGGCCTGGAGCGTTTGATGGTCGACGTTGTTGGCGTAATCGTAATCGTGATAGTGCGAAAGGTCGGAACTCACCAGGATGAGCGTCTGGGCGCGCGCCTCCGCCGATTCGGAGAGTAAGGCCTTGGAGAGAGAGCGTCCTAGGGCCCGCTCCAGGCCGTAATTCTGATCGCCCATGATGATGGGCACCAGCTTGAATTCACCCAGCGTGTGCTGGAGCCACGGCAATTGCACCTCCAGCGAGTGCTCGGGGTTCTCACCCTCCTGCTTGTGGCCGCGGTCGGAAATTTGGATGTCGGAACTCAGCTTGGCCAGCTTGGCGCGAAACTCCTTGTCCACCGGCACCGTGCCCAGCGGGGTCGCGTAGGCCTCGCCATCGTAGATGGAATTGAAGGGGAAATTGGCATAGTGCGAGGGCGCAATCACCACCACGCGTGTGTACTTCCGTCCCTTGAGCTGGGCGAAGCACGCCGCCGCTACCGGTCCGGTGAAAATGTATCCGGCATGAGGGCAGATCAGCGCCACCAGCGTCCCCTCCACCGGCGCCACGTTGTTGCGCGCCAGGAGACCGTCCATGGTCTGGGTTAGTTCTTTGGGGTCGGCGGGATAAAAGCTTCCCGCCACGCCTGCGGCTCGGACCTTGGGCTCGGCACGGCAGCCGGCCTGATGCGGAACCGCAAGAATCAGGGCACTTAATACGGAAAATATAACAACCTTGGCATGAATATTCCTCATGGGATCACCCTTGGCGACAGCAACAAGAAAAGAAAGTCAAAAGCCAAAGCGCAAAAGGCAAAGGTCGAAAGTAAGCCTTCAGGGAAGTTCGGTTTTGCCTTTTGACATTTGCGTTTTGCCTGTTGACTTCGCTCTTCCCCCCTGCGTGGCCGCCGACCTGCCCACTGTCCATCTGCCCACCTGCCTATCTGCCTAGCTCTCTACGTCCAGATCCCCGGTATGGCCGTCTGGCAGAACCGGCACTTGCCGTGGTGGAGGTAAATCCCGTTGATGGTGAAGCCGGTGCGGTCCACCACCTTTTTCCGGCAGTGGGGGCAGTAGGTGCTCTCCGCCGGGTGTCCGGGTACGTTGCCGATGTAAACGTAGTGCAGTCCCTCGGCGTCGGCGATGGACTTGGCGCGCTCCAGCGTCTCGAGCGGCGTGGGAGGGAGGTTCTTGAGCAAATACTCGGGATGGAAGCGCGAGAAGTGCAGGGGGACGTCGGGGCCTAATTCGGATTTCACCCAGCGTGCCAGGCCCTGGAATTCCGCGTCGCCGTCGTTGAGCGTGGGGACCACCAGATAGACAATTTCATTCCACACACCGGCCTTGTGAATGGTCACCAGGGCGTCCAAGACCGGTTTGAGCTCGCCATTCACCACATCCTTGTAGAATTTCTCGGAATAGGCTTTCAGGTCGATCTTGATGGCGTCGACTTGCGCGCAGAGCTTTTTGAGCGGCTCGGCCTGGATGTACCCGCCGCTGACTACCGCGCTACGCACCCCCGCCGGGCGCGCCGCGGCCGCGCAATCGAGCACGTATTCGAGGAAGATCACCGGCTCGCTGTAGGTGTAGGCGATCACGGGGCAGTTGTTCTGCTGGGCTAAAGCGGTGATTTTATCGGGCGGCGCATAGGTGGCGCGCACCTGCTCCGGCCGCACCTGGGAAATGTCCCAGTTCTGGCACATCTTGCAGTTCACGTTGCAACCCGCCGTGGCGAGCGAAAAGGCCACGGCGCCGGGCGTGAAGTGAAAGAAGGGCTTCTTCTCGATGGGGTCGATGTGAGCCGTGACCACGCGCGAATGGACCAGGGTGTAGTAAGTGCCTCCGCGGTTCTCGCGCACGCCGCAGTAGCCGCGTTCCTGGTCATCGATTACGCACTCGCGCGGGCAGAGCTTGCACTTAATCTTCTTGTAGGGAAGCTTTTCGTAGAATTTTGCCTCGCGAGTGAACTGGCTGTCGCTTTCGCTGGCGGGCGCCCCCGCGAGCAAGGCCGGCGCCAGGAATGCCCCGCCGCAGGCCGCGAGGCAGGGAAGGGAAGCGGCCTTCAGGAAGGCCCGCCGGTCGAGAGCGTCCATTCGGGTGTTCATACTTCTACCTGTGCGATACGATTGGGGTCGCAAGTCCCCAGGCGGTGCTCGGCGTCCGCGGCGGTCGCGATGTACGTCGGTTCCCGTTTCAAATCCCGCAATGACTTCATCCCCGCCTCGGCGCGCTTCTTCTCAATGATCTTCCAACCCACGTAATCGAGCGCCACGGGATCACGCGACACCAAGAGGCCGTTGAAGGGCCACATCCACTGCGGCATGAAGGAAGGGCCACCCTCGTACTGCGCGTTCAGGCCGTCGCATATGTGCAGCCGCACCTTTTGCCGGATGGGCGCGAAAGCGTTGACATCCGCCACATAAGGGTCGCCGCAATTCGTGTGGTACTTGTTGGGGTTGTGGATGGCGCCGAACATACTCTTGAGCGCCAGCGTGACGCCGGCGATACCGTGGTCCTTGAGCACGGGCAGGTTGATAACCGCGTCGCAAACCTGTGTCAGGGTACGACAGAGGAGACTGCCTGCCTTACCGAAGGTGGCGAGGTCGTCCTCAAAACCCATTACGTCGTTGCCGAAACACCGCACGCTCGAGGCGCGTTCGACAATCTTGAACCGGGCACGTTCCAGGTCGGAGTTCTGCCGTTCCCAGGTGACGATTTCAGTGATTCCCGCCTGCCGCAAGCGTTCGGTGATGGCTTCGACCAGTTCGGGGTGCGTGGCGTTGCCGCGGCCGCCGAGGCAATTGACCTTCAGCCCTACGACTTCGCCGGGGTGCGCCACCCTCTTCCAGGCTTCGTGAGGCGAGTCGCAGTCATATGCGGCCTGAAGGGCGCGGTCGAGTAGCAGCGCGACACGGCCGGAGTCAAAGCTTGAAGCAGCAGTGCGAATTCCCGCATCGCGCGCAATGACGACGCGGGAACGTTCCGCATTGGGAATGGAGGCTGATCCCAGAGTCCCCCCGTCACCCAACTGGAGCGCGGCCAGGCTGCCCCCCAGCACGAAACTCTGCTTCAGGAAAGAACGGCGGGTTGAAAGGTGCGGTGGCCTCCGCATGCGTTTGCCTCAGGCACGATCTCAGCGGGTCGGAATCTCAGGTGGGAGATTGGGAAATGGGCAACGCGTGAACTCCCCCATTCTGCGGGGCGAAATCCGGCCCAAGTTCTAAGCAGCACTCCGCGTGCCAACCCGCCATCCAGGGTGGGTGGCTCCCAGAATTGTCTGCACTCGTACAATAAGTAGCTTATCCGTCATGGAGTTAAGGCAGTATGGCCGAATCCGGTCCAGTGCGATTTTACCTCTCATCCACTGCGGATGCAATGTCGCCAAAGCGCGTAACCCGGGTGGGACCAATTCGTGAAAGCGAGGGAGACTTCCCTGTGTTTCCACCTCTTGGCGAAGAGCCAAGGCGACCAGGAGGGCGCGTTCCCTCGCCTGAGTTTCGTGACATGAGGATACCACCGGGCGAGGAATGAGACTATCTACACCAGGGGTCTTCCCACAAATCACTGCCCTCCCTGGGCGCTTAATGGTAGCCCCGCAAAAAACATCGCATTGCGAGATAAACTTGATGCGTGTCAAGTTGGCGCCATGCTCGTAGCCCCGTGGAGACCGACTCTACGATTTTCTTTTGACAAAGAAATCTCCGGCAAAATATAATCTATTTCTTCAGGGGCGCATCACATACCTTGGTCAAGTTCGACAAGAGTCGCAGCCCGGAAGTCTACTCAGTCCCTTCGTACGCAGGGCCAGTATCAATAGTTTGATCGCCTTTCCGGGGAAGTGAGAAACCCGCAGTAAGCCGTTACGATTCTCAAGGGTGACCGCTGGTTTGAATCTTCCTGAAGGGTATCGGGCGAAATTGTTCGATGGCGCAGATCTTCCATCGCAGCACCAACACGATTTCTCGGGTGTCGATTTATGGCGCTGTCTTTATCCTGGGGGGGCTCGGTTATCTCTTTTACGAGGTCAACCAGTCCTCTTATTACACTGAAGTTAATGTGGCGCGCCAGCAACCGGTTCCCTTTAGCCACAAGCATCACGTCACCGATGACGGCATCGATTGTCGGTACTGTCACACCTCCGTGGAGAATTCATCTTACGCGGGAGTGCCCACCACGCACATCTGCATGAGTTGCCACTCCAAGCTCTGGCTGAACAGCGCCATGCTGGGACCCGTCCGCGCCAGCTACGCCACCGACGTGTCTCTGCAATGGACGCGCGTCAACGCCGTTCCCGATTTCGTCTACTTCGATCACAGCATTCATGTGAGTAAAGGAATTGGCTGCACCACCTGCCACGGGCCCATGGGCGAGATGCCGCTGACCTATCGGGCGAACACCCTCTACATGCGCTGGTGCATCGATTGCCACAACCACCCGGAGCGCCACGTTCGGCGCCGGGAAGACGTTTTCAAGGCTGATTATGTTGAACCGCCCGACCAGGAGGCGCTGGGCCGGCGGTTGGTGAAGGAATACAAGATCAAGGCGCCGAGAGAGATTACGGATTGCTATACGTGCCATCGTTAGAAGCTGGCAGCTTTGCGCTGACAGCCAACAGTTGACAGCTCACAGTCCAGGCTGGCGGTGATGGCGGGTGGCTTTCCGGCACGAATGCGAAGCGTGCAACTCGCTCCTGGGGATTCAAGAAGACTGTTAGCTGTCGGCTGTTAGCTGTGAGCGTTTTCCACTATGAACCGCAAGTCACAACCCGTTCCCCCCCTCGACCTCGTGCAAATCCAGACGAAGCTGGAGCGGTCAGGGCGGAATCGCGTATGGAGAGGGCTGGAAGAATTGGCGGCCACCCAGGAGTATCGCGATTTCCTGGAGTGCGAGTTCCCCCACGATCCCCGCGCGGACAAGTCCGGCGTGAGCCGCCGCAGCGCGCTGAAGCTGATGGGCGCATCGGCGGCGCTGGCAGGGTTAACGGCTTGTACCAAGCTGCCCACGGAGAAGATCGTTCCTTACGCGCAGCAGCGGCCGGAGGACTTTGTTCCCGGCAAGCCCCTTTTCTATGCCACCGCCATGCCGTTGGCGGGATACGCTACGGGTTTGTTGGTAGAAAGCCACATGGGCAGGCCCACGAAAGTGGAAGGGAATCCCAGCCATCCCGCCAGCCTGGGCGCTGCCAATGTATTCGCGCAGGCATCCGTCCTGAACCTCTACGATCCGGATCGCGCCAAGGTAGTGTCTCACCTCGGCCGGATCGGGGATTGGAGCAGATTCCTCGGTTCGATGGAAGAACTGTCTGCCGAGCTGCTCACACGCAAGGGCGAGGGGCTGCGGATCCTGACCGGGATCGTCACTTCGCCCTCGCTGGCGGATCAGATCAAATCGCTGCTCGCTCAATTCCCCCAGGCGAAGTGGCATCAATATGAGCCGCTCAACCGTGACGCGGTGCGCGAAGGCGCCAAGTTAGCCTTCGGCCAGTATGTGAATACTGTATACCACCTTGACCAGGCGGACGTGGTCGTCTCTCTGGATGCGGATTTCTTGAGTGCAGGTCCCGGGGCGGTGCGGTATGCACACGACTTCGCCAACAAGCGGCGCGTCACTGGTCCCGAATCCACCATGAACCGTCTCTATGTGGTGGAAAGCGCGCCGACGGTTACGGGAGCAATGGCAGATCATCGCCTCCCGATGCGGGCAACCGAGGTATATGATTTTGCGGTCGCCCTGTTTACAGGGGTCAGCAACGGGGCCAATGCCTCTATTCCCACCGCGGCCGCCAACTGGCTCCCCGCCCTCGTCCGCGATCTTCAGAAGCAGCGCGGCGTGTCCCTGGTTATTGCGGGTGAGCAGCAACCCCCCGAAGTGCACGCCCTTGCCCACGCTATGAACGACGCTTTGGGCAATGTGGGCAAGACCGTGCATTACACGGACCCCGTGGAAGCGAATCCGATAAACGCCCTGGAGTCGCTCAAGGAACTGGTGGCGGATGTCCGGAAGGGCAAGGTTGACACCCTCTTTATTCTGGGAGTGAACCCGGTCTATAACGCTCCTGCGGACCTGCAATTCGCCCAAAACCTCCTCAAGGTCAAAACACGAATTCATCTTAGCCCTTACAACGACGAAACCGCTGAGCTCTGCCACTGGCACATTCCGGAAGCCCACTTCCTGGAATCATGGGGAGACTCCCGTGCCTATGACGGGACGGTGAGTATTATCCAGCCGCTTATTTCACCTCTGTATGATGGCAAGCCGGCTTATGAAGTCCTGGCGGTGTTGGCGGGACAGGCCGGTGCGACCGGGCATGAGATAGTCCGCGGTTACTGGCAGCGCCAGACGCCGGGAGCTGATTTCGAGCACTTCTGGCAGAGTTCGCTCAACAACGGCGCGGTTGCGGATTCCACCTTCGCGCCCAAATCGGTCAAGCTCTCCCTGGCATTGGGCACAGTTCCCACGCGCACTAATAAGAAAGCGGTTGCCGGTGCGATGGAAATCGTCCTGCGCCCCGACCCCTCAGTTGCGGATGGCAGCTTCGCAAATAACGGTTGGTTGCAGGAATTACCCAAGCCACTCACCAAGCTGACCTGGGACAACGCGGCGCTTGTCAGTCCCGCCACCGCACGCCTATTGGGTGTGGCCAATGGCGACGTGGTGAAACTGAGCAAGGACGCGCAATCGGTGGAAGCGCCCATCTGGATCACCCCGGGCCACGCCAACGGTGCCATCACTCTGCACTTGGGTTACGGCCGTAAACGGGCGGGCCATGTGGGTACGGGCCTGGGGTTCAACGCCTATTTGCTCACGACCACGGAAAGCCCCTGGCTGGGCGTCGCCGAGGTCGAGAAAACCGGCAAGACCTACCAGCTTGTTACTACCCAGCACCACCACATCATGGGCAAGGAAGGCCAGGAGCGCGAAGAGGAGAGCGTTGCGGCGCTGCAACGGAAGTTGGTGCGCGGCGCGACCCTGGAGAATTTCCGCCGGGACCCGGAGATCATCCGGGAAGAAGGCGAGGAGAAGGGATCTTCCATTTATCCCGGATACGAATACAAGGGCAACGCCTGGGGCATGAGCATCGATTTGAATAGCTGCATCGGGTGCAATGCCTGCGTGGTGGCGTGCCAGTCCGAGAACAACATTGCGGTGGTCGGAAAGGACCAGGTGCGGCGCGGTCGCGAAATGCACTGGATCCGCATCGACACTTACTTTGAGGGCGGCCTGGAAAATCCCGGAATCTACAACCAGGCCGTCCCCTGCATGCATTGCGAGAACGCCCCCTGCGAGTACGTTTGTCCGGTGGGAGCCACCGTGCACAGCCCCGAGGGGCTGAACGAAATGGTTTACAACCGTTGCGTCGGCACGCGCTACTGCTCCAACAACTGTCCGTACAAGGTGCGGCGCTTCAA
This sequence comes from Terriglobia bacterium, assembly GCA_035501695.1. Classification (GTDB taxonomy): domain Bacteria; phylum Acidobacteriota; class Terriglobia; order UBA7540; family UBA7540; genus Bog-366. The sequence continues at coordinate 12,596 of DATJVT010000166.1, forward strand.
TTTCGAGCTCTGGTCGGACTGGACTACCCCCAGCCTGGAGCCGTTACGCAACCCGGACGTTTCAGTGCGCAGCCGCGGCGTGATGGAGAAATGCACCTACTGCATCCAGCGCATCAATCGCGTCAAGATCGCGGCGGAAAAAGAGGATCGGGAAGTGCGCGACGGTGAAATCCTGACCGCCTGCCAGCAGACCTGCCCGGCGCAGGCCATTGTCTTCGGCAACATCAATGACAAGGAAAGCCGCGTGGCGAAGATGAAAGCACAAGTGCGGAATTACGGAATTCTCGAGGATCTGAACACGCGGCCGCGCACCACCTATCTGGCGAAGTTGCGGAATCCCAATCCGGAGATAAAGGAGTAAGGGTGGGAGCTGACGGACTCCAAAACACGCCGGCCACGGGCGCAAGCGTACCGGTTCTTGCCCCGGGGCACACCTACGCGACGATCACCGACAAGATCAGCGCCATCGTCCTGCTGCAGAAGACCCGCCGCGGGTGGTGGTTCGGATTTGCTCTCGCCTTCGCCCTTTTCATGATTCTGAATTTGGCGATTGGCTACCTGCTGTTGATCGGCGTGGGAATCTGGGGGATCAATATTCCCGTCGGTTGGGGATTCGCCATCGTTAACTTTGTGTGGTGGATCGGAATCGGGCACGCCGGCACGCTAATTTCCGCGTTCCTTTTGTTGATGCGCCAGGCCTGGCGGCAATCCATTAACCGTTTTGCGGAAGCGATGACGCTCTTTGCCGTGTCTTCCGCCGGGCTGTTTCCGCTGCTCCACATGGGCCGCCCGTGGCTGTTTTTCTGGCTTCTGCCCTACCCCGACACCATGGGAACGTGGCCGCAGTTCCGGAGCCCACTGGTTTGGGATGTGTTTGCAGTATCGACTTACGCCACCATTTCCTTGCTGTTCTGGTTTGTTGGGTTGATCCCCGACCTTGCCACCCTGCGCGACAGGGCAAAGAAGCGCCTGGCGCGTATCACATACGGCTTCCTGGCCATGGGCTGGCGCGGTTCGGCCATGCACTGGCACCGCTACGAGATGGCTTACTTGCTCCTGGCGGGACTGGCCACGCCCCTGGTGGTCTCCGTTCATACGGTGGTGAGCTTCGACTTCACTCTGGCAGTGATTCCCGGCTGGCACAGCACGATCTTTCCTCCTTACTTCGTGGCCGGCGCCATTTATTCCGGCTTCGCCATGGTCCTGACGCTGGCCATTCCGCTGCGAAAGTTTTACGGCCTGGAGGACTTCGTAACCCTGCGCCATCTGGACAATATGGCGAAGATCCTGCTCGCCACCGGCCTCATCGTTGCATACGGCTACCTGATGGAAACTTTCATGGCCTTCTACAGTGGACCCTCGTATGACCGGTACATGATCATGAACCGGATGACGGGTCCCTACGCGCCCATTTATTGGTGCCTGATCCTTTGCAATATTGCCATTCCGCTTACCACGTTGTGGTTCGGAAAAATCCGCCGCAATGTGGGCGCGCTGTTCGCCATATCCCTGGTTGTGCAGACGGGTATGTGGCTGGAGCGTTTTGTAATTGTTGTGACCAGCTTGCACCGCGATTTTCTGCCTTCGTCTTGGGGGATGTACGCCCCCACCCGATGGGACTGGGCGACGTACGTGGGAACGCTTGGATTGTTTTTTACCCTCTTCCTCCTCTTCATTCGCTACCTGCCCATGATCTCGATCTTCGAGATGCGCGGGCTGGCGCATGAGCTGAAGGAGAAGCAGGGATAGGTATAGCGATCAGCACTCAGCTTTCAGCCAGAGCATTAGCTGAACGCTGAAGGCTGAACGCTGACAGCTTAATTTTGATGAAACGCCATCCGCTTTACGGCCTGATGGCCGAATTCGAGACGACGGACGCCCTGATCAGCGCCGCCCAGCGCACTTATGCGGAAGGCTATCGCCAGATGGACGCGTTTACTCCCTTCCCCGTGGAAGGGTTGGCCGATGCCATCGGGTTTCACAAGACCCGTGTGCCCCTGATCTGTCTGATCGGCGGATTGGTCGGTTGCTTCGGGGGGTTCTTTCTTCAATGGTGGCCCAACGTGATTGGTTATCCCTTAAATATTGGCGGAAAGCCCTTTAACAGTTGGCCGGCGTTCATTCCCATCACTTTTGAATTGACCATCCTCTGCGCGGGTCTGGCCACGGTCTTTGGGATGCTGGCGCTAAACGGATTGCCGACGCCCTATCACCCCGTGTTTAACGCTCCGCGGTTCGAATTAGCCACGCGCAACCGGTTCTTTCTATGCATCAAGGCGCGGGACGCGAGGTTTGACGCGAAGAAGACGCGGGAGTTCCTGCAAAGCTTAAATGCCCGTGAGGTATCGGAAATTGAGGGGTAGCGGCTGGAAAAATCGATTTCGCCGGCGGAGCACCCGATTCGCCATCCTCGGGATGATGGCCGTTTGTGCCGCAGGCTGCCGCGTTGACATGCACGTGCAGCCGAAGTACAAGCCCGACAAACCGAGCGAGTTCTTCCAGGACGGGCGGGCCAACCGGCCGGCAATTCCCGACACCGTGCCTCGCGACCACATGCGCACGGACGAACTGCTCTACACGGGGCGGGTGAACGGCACGTTGGCCGACCAGTTTCCTTTCCCGGTTACGCGCCAGGTTCTGGACCGGGGGCGCGAGCGGTACAACATCTATTGCACTCCCTGCCACGATTACACGGGGAGCGGGCGCGGGATGGTGGTGCAACGCGGATTTCCAGCCCCGCCCTCATACCACATCGATCGACTACGCCAGGCGCCGGCCGGGCACTTCTTCGAAGTGATGACGGACGGCTTCGGCGCCATGTACAGCTACTCCGGCCGAATCACGCCGGAAGATCGTTGGGCGATCGTGGCATATATCCGGGCACTGCAACTGAGCCAGCACGCCACGCTCGATGACGTGCCGGCGGCAGAGCGGCAGGGATTGACAAGCGGAGCGAAATGAACACGCCTGAAACATCTTTACCGGCGGTCGAACGCGTGGAGAAGCCCGCGCTGGTGTTGGGGTTGGGGGCCCTGGTCCTCTGCGCGGCACTGGGCTTCCGCGACCCCGCGCAGTTTTTCCGCTCTTATCTCCTGGCCTTCGTTTTCTGGATCGGGTTGCCGCTCGGTTGTGGAGCCATCCTGATGATCCATTACATGATCGGCGGAACATGGGGGTTCCCCTTGCGCCGGCCGCTGGAATCCGGGATCAAGACCTTCTTTTTGATGGTCATCCTGGTGCTGCCCATTCTTTTCCGCCTGCCATTGCTCTACAGTTGGGCAGACCCGGCTAAGGTGCAGGCCGATCCCCTGTTGCAATACAAGCATTCTTATCTCAATGTGCCGTTCTTCCTTGTTCGCACGGCGATTTATTTTGCCGCCTGGCTTTTGATCGCATGGTTTCTGAACAAGTGGTCGCACCGGCAGGATGAGACCGCCGACGCCCGCCTCACCGCGCGCTTGCAAAGCCTGAGCGCTGCCGGCCTTCTGATCTTCGGGCTGACCATAACCTTTGCTTCCGTGGATTGGGTGATGTCCCTGGAGCCACATTGGTATTCCACGATATACGGCATGATATTCATGATGACCGAGGCCCTGGTCGCCATGGCGACCATGACCCTCACGGCGATTCTGCTCGCCAAACATGAATCGCTGGCCGGTATGGTCACCCCGCGCATACTGAACGATTACGGCAACCTGCTCCTGGTGTTTACCATGTTGTGGGCCTACCTTTCGTTCTCGCAGTATCTGATTATCTGGGGTGGAAACCTGCGGGAGGAGATTCCCTGGTATATGTCCCGGGCGCGAGCCGGGTGGACCGGAGTGGCGCTGCTCTTGATCATCTTCCACTTCGCGATTCCCTTTCTCCTGCTGCTCTCGCGGTTTGTGAAGCGCCGCGCGGAGTTGTTGGGATGGTTGGCGGCGGGCCTCATCGTGATGAGCCTGGTGGATATTTTCTGGCTCGTGACGCCGGCCTTTAATCACGCCGGACCGGAATTCCACTTGACGGATTGGCTGGCGATTCTCGGTATCGGCGGATTGTGGCTGTGGCGGTACGCCTCGCAGTTGAAGGGACGGCCCCTGCTGCCGCTTCACGATCCCCGGCTGAAGGAAATCATGCAGCATGGGTAAAGGCAGTGGCTGGTGATGAGTGTTTAGGGGCCAGCGGCAAGCAAAGAAAGAAAGCACCATACATGTCCGAATCTGCAGACAAACCGGGAAAGACATCGCGCGGTTACGAAGGATCGGAAGTCAACGTGGGGCGGTTGTTCGCCTTTGCCGCGGGAGTGGTGGGGTTGGTGGTGGTGGGTGTTCTGGGCAGCGCGGCGGTGTTTCACTTTTTTGTGAGGCACCAGCCCCTGGGCCCGCCGGCCTCGCCCTTTGAAAACGTTCGCACCTTGCCTCCGGAGCCCCGCCTCCAGACTACCGCGCCGCTGGACCTGAAGCACTATCGCGCCGATGAGGAGAAGATTCTGGGCACCTACGGGTGGGTGGATTCCCAGGCGGGCGTCGTAAGGATTCCGGTGGATCGCGCCATCGACCTGCTTTTGCAGAAGGGATATCCCGTGCGGAACTCCCCTCAAGCTGAGGGAGGCCCGCCGAAAACTCCCCGGCCTGCGGCGACATCGTCGATATCACGACCCGCGCCGTCATCGGGCGGAGGGGAGGGAAAGCCGTAGCCATGCAAGTCGAAGCCGGGGATGAAACAAAACGGACCGCGAAATTGGCGCCCCGCTGGAAGATCCCATTCCGGGTGACCGCGGCTGCCCAACTCGGAATTTGCCTCTTCAGCCTGGCCCTTGCAGCCACGGCGCAGGACAATGCCTCGGTCCTGCCTCCCCAATTGCGGGGAGTGGGGATCGACCAGCGCTTGAACAACCAGGTGCCGCTGGACTTGAAGTTCCGGGATGAGACCGGCCAGACCGTAACTCTGAGTTCTTACTTCGGCAAGCAGCCCGTCATTCTCTCGCTCGTTTACTACACCTGCCCGATGCTGTGCACCATGGCGGAAAACGGCCTCCTCAATGCTTTGCGGGACGTGAAATTCAATATCGGAGACCAGTACCGGGTGGTGACGGTCAGTATTGATCCCACGGAAACTCCCGAGATGGCCATGGGCAAGAAGGCCGTCTATGTTGGACTCTATGGGCGGCCCGGGGCCAAGGAAGGCTGGCATTTCCTGGTAGGCGACGAGGCCTCGGTTCGTGCGTTGGCCCGGGCCGTGGGATTTAATTACAACTACATTCCGGAAACCCGGCAATTTGCGCACGCCACGGGAATCATTGTGCTGACGCCGCAGGGGAAGGTTTCGCGCTACTTCTATGGGATTGTCTACCCCTCTCGCGACATCCGGCTGGCGCTGGTTGAAGCCTCCAATGAGAAGATCGGAAACCCCGTTGACGCGGTCATGCTTTACTGCTGCCAGTACGATCCGGCGGCGGGGAAATACAGCCTGGTGGTTTCGCATATATTGCGCATTGCCGGGGTGATTACGCTCCTCACCATGGGCACGTTGATCATTGCCCTGGCGCGAGGCGGGCGGCGGACGGATCCGTAGATTGCGATTTGTGATTTGCAATTTGCAATCTATTGACTCGCGATCGGCGGCATGTGATCTATAGCTCGCGCTGGGGGTTTCGCGAACTGTAATTTGCGATTTTGAGTATCGGGTTTTTGATCCTCGGTTTTAGATTCACGGTTTTCGAGCAGGGCTGGGCGATTACCGGTTTGGCGATTTGTATTGGGGATTGCCCTCTTGAATTTTGAATCTTGAATTTTGAATCAGCCAGGGTGACTGAACAGCATGTGGCAAGGCTTCTCCATCAGACCGGATCAGGCTTCCACCATCGCGCAGGGGGTGGACTATCTCTACTATTTTCTCACGGCGATTGACCTCTCTTTTACGGGAATCATTTTCCTCGCCATTTTCTACTTCGCCATCCGATACCGGCGCCGCTCCGAGCAGGATCGGCCGGAACAGATAGAAGGAAACGTCCCCCTGGAACTCGCCTGGACGTTGATCCCGCTGGGTCTGGTGGTCGTGGTCTTCCTGTGGGGTACCAGCCTGTTCATCCGGAACTCGCGTCCCCCGGCGGCATCCACGGAAATCTTTGCCGTGGGCAAGCAGTGGATGTGGAAATTACAACATCCGGAGGGCGTGCAAGAGATCAATGAACTGCATGTCCCGGTGAACCAGCCCATTAAACTGACCATGACCTCCGAGGATGTCGTCCACGACTTTGCCGTTCCCGCTTTCCGCATCAAGAAAGACGTGGTGCCGGGCATGTATACGACGCTATGGTTTCAGGCCACCAAGACCGGCACGTTTCACCTCTTCTGCGATCAGTATTGCGGCACCGATCACGCGTTGATGAGGGGCGAGGTGATCGTCATGGAGCCCACCGCTTACGAGCAATGGCTGAGCGGCGGGATCCGCGGCGGAACCATGGCGGAGGCGGGCGCCAAATTGTATGACCAGCTGACCTGCATCACCTGTCACGGAACCGGCCGCGGGCCCTCCCTGGCCGGCATTTACAACAAGCCGGTGAAGCTGAACAATGGGTCGACGGTGATCGCCGACGATGCTTATCTGCGAGAGTCGGTGCTGTATCCCTCGGCGAAAATCGTGGAGGGCTACCGGCCCATCATGCCCACGTTCAAGGGGCAAGTGACGGAAGAACAGTTACTGCAACTGATTGCGTACATCAAATCATTGACCCCCCCAGAGGGGAAAGCGACGAAGTAATCGCAAGGATGCGGCGGACCCGCCGCGGCAGGGCCGGCGCGACACCGGCATTTCAACCCGTAAGAAGGGAAGGCATCGCAATAATGGCAACAGCAGCGTCAGACCTCGATACCCACGTGAACTACTTGAATGCCAACTATGGCGTCAAGTCGTGGCTGCTGACGACCGACCACAAGCGCATCGCGATTCTCTACCTTGTCTCCATCACGCTGTTCTTCCTGGTGGGGGGCATCGCGGCGGTGCTGATGCGCATTCACCTGATTGAGCCCAACGGCGCCATCTTCGAGCCGGGCGCCTACAACAAGCTCTTCAGCATGCACGGCATCTTGATGGTGTTCTTCTTCCTGATTCCCTCCATCCCCGCCGTGCTCGGGAATTTCCTGGTGCCCATGATGGTCGGCGCCCGCGACCTGGCGTTTCCCAAACTCAACCTGCTGAGTTGGTATGTCTATATGGTGGGTGGGGTTCTGACCATGTATGCCGTGGTGGGCGGGGGCGTGGATACCGGTTGGACCTTCTACACTCCGCTGAGCACGACCTATGTCAACACCAACGTGCTGTCGGCGGCTTTCGGAGTCTTCGTGGCCGGCTTTTCTTCCATCCTCACCGGCCTGAACTTCGTGGTTACGATCCACAAAATGCGTGCGCCCGGCATGACGTGGTTCCGCTTGCCCCTGTTTTTGTGGGCGATGTACGCCACCAGCCTTATCCAGATCCTGGGGACGCCCGTGATTGCCATTACCCTGGCGCTGGTGGCGGTGGAACGGCTTTTCCACGTGGGTATTTTCGACCCGGCCGTGGGCGGCGATCCCATCCTCTTCCAGCACCTCTTCTGGTTCTATTCGCACCCCGCTGTGTACATCATGATTCTGCCCTCGATGGGCGTGGTCAGCGAGTTGATTGCTTGCTTCGCCAGGAAGCGCATCTTCGGATACAGCTTTGTGGCGTTCTCGAGCGTGGCGATTGCGGTGATTTCCTTCCTCGTCTGGGGCCACCACATGTTTGTGAGCGGCCAGTCGGTCTACGCCGGCATTATTTTCTCCGCCCTCAGCTTCATGGTGGCAATTCCTTCCGCCATCAAGGTATTCAACTGGACGGCCACGCTTTATAAGGGATCTATTTCTTACGATGCGCCGATGCTTTACGCGCTGGGCTTTATCGGGCTATTCACCATGGGTGGGCTGACGGGCCTTTTTCTGGCGACCCTCGCCACGGACACCCACCTGCACGACACCTACTTTGTCGTCGGCCACTTCCATTACATCATGGTGGGCGGCGCGATGATGGGTTACCTGGGCGGAATTCACTTCTGGTGGCCCAAGATTACCGGGCGGCTTTACCCCGACGGTTGGGCGCGGCTTGCCGCGGCCATCATCTTTGTCGGTTTCAACCTGACGTTTTTCCCGCAATACATGGTGGGGTACCTCGGCATGCCGCGGCGGTACGCCATCTATCCGCCGGAGTTTCAGGTGCTGAATGTCATGTCCTCGGCGGGAGCATCGATCCTGGCCGTGGGCTATGCCATTCCCCTCGTTTACCTGATCTGGTCGATGCGTTACGGGCCGCCGGCAGGACCGAATCCGTGGGGCGCCAAGGGACTGGAGTGGGAAACGCCTTCGCCGCCGCCTACCGAGAATTTTGAGGAAACCCCGGTGGTGACGGAAGAGGCTTACGCCTACGGCAAGTAGGGCCGAACGGCGTTCGGCCGCGGGTAAGGTTTGCTTGTCCGGGGCTTGTTGACAGGAGGTTTGACTTGGCAGATAGTCACGCCGCAAGCGCGCTGGCGCACCAATTCGAAGACCTGGAGCAGCAGCACGAGGCCGCCAGCCTCGGCATGTGGATTTTCCTTGCGACGGAGGTGATGTTCTTCGGCGGCCTCTTTGCCGGGTACACCATTTACCGCAATCTTTACCTGGCGGGCTTTACGGCGGGAAGCCACATGCTGAACGTCACGATCGGCGCCATCAACACGGCCGTGTTGATCTGCAGCAGTTTGACCATGGCGCTGGCGGTGCGCGCCGCGCAAATCGGAAAAAGATACGCCCTGGTGGCCTTCCTGGTCATGACCATCGCGCTGGGCCTGGCGTTCATTATCATCAAGCTGACGCTGGAATGGCGGCACGATTACCTGGAAGGGTTTGCCCCCGGTCTGAATTTCACCTTTATGGGCCCGAATGCCAAGGCGGTGCAGTTGTTTTTCTGCTTCTATTTCCTCATGACCGGCGTGCATGCGCTCCACATGGTGGTGGGGGTGGGAGTTCTGAGCGTGCTGCTGGTGCAGGCGTGGCGAGGCCGCTTCGGGCCGGACCGGTTCAACGCCGTCGAAACCGCCGGCCTCTATTGGCATTTCGTGGACATTGTCTGGATCTTTCTCTTTCCGCTTTTGTATCTGATAGGAGGGCGATACTGAATGCAGGGTCACGTGGTTCCCAAGCGGCTCTACTTCTTCATTTTCGCAACGCTGCTGGCGTTGACCGCCCTGACCACCGCCATGGCGTATGTGGACCTGGGCGAGTGGAACACCATCGTGGCGCTCGTCATCGCCTGTTGCAAGGCGACGCTGGTGGTTCTCTTCTTCATGCACTTGCGTTGGAGCACGGGTTTGATGCGCACCGTGCTGCTCTCCGCCCTGCTCTGGCTCGCCATTCTGATCGGCCTCACCACCACCGATTTCTTCTCGCGCAATTGGACGCCGGTTCCCGAAGGCTGGGAATCGTCTCTGCAGCGCCCGCCCGCGCCGCGTTCGATCGTAGGGGCGGTTCGCGAACCGCCCCTACGACCTGATCGGGTCGCCCCAGGGGGCGACGTGGAACGCGCCTACGAATACCACACGGTGCAATAAACGCCACACGGCAAACCAAACCAGACCAAACCAGACAAAAGTACAAACTCCAGGCCGGGTTTAAGCACAGCGCGATAGGAGGTGGCATGGCCTTTGATAAAAGGTGACATTGCCTCCAATTGCAATTGCCACCCCGCCAAGCTATAATCCCGCCCGGTTCCTCGCGGAAGTGGGAGTCCTATGTTTCCCAGCATATTCTGCCGTCGTATCTGCTGGTTCTTGGCCAGTCTTCTTTTCATCCCCTGGCTGAGTGCCGCCGCCAGCCAAAGTGTATGGAGTTCAGCCGGCGCGGCCAAGCCCCAAAAACGCTCTTCTGTTCAGCCTTCTGTAGCCCAGGCCGGCGAAGCCCCCAGGCCCCAACTGCTGGATTCCGGATCCAACCCGGCCTTGCGGTATCCGGTGGCGGTAAAGGACCCCTCTGTGTCTTGCGGCTGGCTCGATGTGACCCGGATCGGGATCAACTACACGGTGGTCGAATCGGAGGTGAAAAGCGGCGGGGCCGCGCGCAGGAAATTGGCGCCCGGCGGAGCCCATTTTCTTGCCACGCCGGTGGAGACGGGAGGCAGCCAAGGGTTTGCCCTGGCGCTTCTCGACATCAAGTATGCCGGGGTGCAAAAGGGTGTTATGACCATGGTTACCGCGGACCAAAAACGTGGTGTGATCTATCTTGGCCAGGAGAATTGGGGCACCGTGGTGGCGAAACCCGGCACCTTTGAGCGGTTCGCGGAAGCTAACGTGCCCGGGACGATGGCCGTCCTGCGCGCCATCCAGAATTTCGACAGCGTCCTGGCGGAAATAAAGCCTCCCGCCCCTCCGGCCCTGGATGTCAGCCTGCACGCCGAACCCGCGACGGTGGAGAAGGGCCGCCCCGTGACGCTCGTCTGGAATTCAACCAACGCCACCACCCTCGACCTTGAGCCCGGCGTTGGCCACGTCGCCGCTGCCGGAGGCGTTTCAGTCGCGCCGCAGGAGTCGACGAATTACACCCTGACGGCTACGGGTCCGGCGGGGAGCAAGGTGGCAACTGTTTTCGTGAGCGTAAATCATGCTGAGTCTCCCCCGCCGGTCGTTGTTTTGACGGAGCCTTCCGCCGCGGCCGGACAGACCGTGGAGGTGGCGAGTTCTCCCCTGACGATCCATGGCGTGGCGATGGATGCCTCCGGCATCCCCGTGGTCAGCATCAACGGCAAGATGGCGACCATGCGCCCTACCTCATCCCAGGCGGCCGAATTCCGGTCGGATCCGATTGCGCTCAACCCGGGAGAGAACAACTTTGAAGTTGTCGCGATCAATAGCGCTCACGGCCAGACGAAAATTGCCTTTATTGCTCGTCTAACTTCATCCCCACCCAAAACTTCACCCGCTCAGGTCAACAATCCCGCGGGGCTGGCAAAGGCCGAGATTCTCAGCTTGTTACAGGGTGAAGTGCCCAGCGCGCACGTGGCGGAATTGGTGAAGCAACGCGGCATCAGGTTCGCCCCCACGCCGGACGACTTGAAGGAGATCCGCAATGCGGGAGGCGGCGACGACTTGATCGACGCCATCACCCAGGCTTCAAACGCGGCTCGGAACTAGGCAGACCTCTCGCTTGTCCTGATCCTTGGGGAGATGTTCCGGCTTTTTCGGGGTCACCCTCTAGACAAAACCCCTCACCCCAACTCCCCTCCCCCTCTTCCCTCTCCCCGGGGAGAGGGAAGAGGGGACAAAGGGGTGATAAGGTGAGGGGGTTCTTCCCGTCAATGGCAGTATGGCCCGGAGAGTCTGCCATCACAAATCCCCCCTCTGCCGAAGGATGATCACT
>DATJVT010000167.1:0-5326 GCA_035501695.1 Terriglobia bacterium
ACTTGCCCCTTACCATATCACCGCCAACGCCATCAGCCCCGGCCCCTTCTCTACGGAGTTGACTCGCGTAGTGGAGCAGGATCCGGTGCAACTGGCCGACTTCACCTCCAAGATTCCCCTGGGCCGTTGGGGTAAGTTGGAGGAGATTGGCGCCCTGGCCGTGTTCCTGAGTTCGGACGCCGCCGGATTCATTACCGGCACCGACATCGTCATCGACGGCGGGTGGACGGCGCAGTAAAGGCAGTGGTCAGTTGTCAGTACTCAGTCGCCAGTTCTCGGCGCAAAAAAGCGCCGATTGACGGCCTGCGGGCGGGTTGCTAAGATGAAATGGATCAACCCGTTGGAAGGAGCACGAGTGTGGAACGTAAGCACCGGCATGAACTGAAGCAGGACGAATTCAAGGATTCGCTCATAAAGATAGAAGAGTACTTCACACAGCATTATAAGGAAATCCTGAACTATACGATCATCGTGGTGGCACTGGTAGGACTGGCCGTCAGCCTGAAGTACTACACGGACCGCCAGGAAGCCGCCGCCAATACAGAGTTAGGGGAGGCCTTGACGACCTTCCGCGCCTACGTCGGCCAGCCGACCCCCGGCCAGAACGAGCCCAGCGGCTCCACCTACGCCACGGCGCAGGAAAAATACAAGAAGGCTCTGCAGCAATTCGACGCCATTTTAGATAAGTACAAGATGCCTCCCCGGCCCAAAGCGGTGGCGATTGCTCGTTACCAAGCCGGTGTTTGCCAGGCCCTTCTGGACAATCATGCGGCGGCAATTCAGACCTTGACGCAGGCCAGTATGGACGGCGACGCGGACATCGCCGCCTTGGCGAAATTCGCCCTGGCGGGTGAGCTGGCGAAATCGGGCAATGTCCCGGAAGCCGCCAAGCTTTACCAGGAGTTGGCCGATCGCCCCACTCTGACGGTGCCCAAGGCGAGCGCGCTCCTGGCTTTGGCCGATGCGTATCGTGGGACTCAGCCCGCCAAGGCGCGCGAGATTTATGGGCGGGTGGAGAAGGAATTCGCCTTTAACGTCGCGGTGGCGCAGGCCGTCAAGCAGCAGATGTCCACTCTTCCCCCGCAGTGAGCCGGGCACGGTGGTGGACGGTCGCATCATGTAGTCTGTGGGGCGTCAAACTACGCCCCCACCCCCAATTTCTTAAATCCAGCCCCTATCAATTGCACTCATGAGGTATGTCATGAACCTCAAACTAATCCCGCAAACGCCCTGGGCATTGTCCGTCATTGCGGTTGCAGGATGCGCCGCATTCTTCCTGGGCGGCCTTTCGCAAGCGATTTTCATCGTGATCGCTTTGGGAAGCGTCTGGCTCTTTTTCCGCACCGTTAATCGCCGCCTGTTTTCGGTTTTCCCGAAGCACGGGGACCTTCCCGTGGACCATCTCCCCAGACGTCTCTGGCGGGTTTTCGTCGAGGTAATTCTGCAATACCGCGTGGTACGCGACCGTCCCCTGGTGGGCATTCTCCACGCGCTCGTGTTGTGGGGATTCTTCGCCTTCGCCTGGGTCAGCGCCAGGCACATGTTGTTGGGCTTGCGGGGGCTGGACAAAGCCACTGGCGCACACACCTGGTATGAGGCATTTGTCGCTGCCTGGGCCGTGGCGGTCCTGGTGGGAATGGTTGGCCTCTCGTTTCGGCGATTTGTCCTGCGGCCCAAGGCGCTGGGGAAACTCTCCCCCACTTCCGGCGCGGTGGCATTTTTGATCTCGGCGCTCATGGTCACCTACCTGTTGGGTTGGTGGCTCTTCCCGGCGGCCAGTCCGGCCTGGAAAGTGAATTGGTGGTTCCACACGGTTGCGTTCTATGCCCTGCTGGTGGTAATACCCATCTCCAAGCACTTGCACCTGGTGTTGGCGCCCGTCACTATCTTCTTTCGCCCTGAAACTACCAGTTCCATGCGTCCTCTGAATGGGGAGGGCGAGGACCTGGGGATGATTCACTTCAAGGATCTCGGACGCAAGGATGTTCTGGACGTTGACGCATGCGTCGAGTGCGGACGGTGCACCGATAACTGCCCCGCTAATCTTTCCGGCGGAACGCTGAGCCCCAAGGAGATCATCCTGGACTTGCGCCAGGGACTTCTTTCCGGCGGGGACGTGGTGGCCGGAACGGTGGAAGAGAAGCAGCAGGGCAAAGCCTTCATCAGCGAAGACGATTTGTTCCAGTGCTTCAGTTGCGGCGCTTGCGAATATGTGTGCCCGGTGGGCATTGAGCACGTGGGCAGGAAGATTCTCGACCTCCGGCGCGGACTCGCCAGCGAAGGCCGCATCTCGAATGACCGGGTGAACCAACTCTTTACCACCATGGAACGCGCTCCCCACAACCCGTGGGGCATCGCCCACGACACACGGCAGAAGCTGGTCGAGTCCCGGCAGTTTCCGATTTTCGACGGCAAGCAGGAATGGCTCTTTTGGCTGGGTTGCGGACTGAGTTACGATCCGCACGGGCAGGCCGTGGCCCAGGCCATGCGGCAGATTCTGGATGCCTCCGGTGTCACCTGGGGCGTGCTGGGGCGTGAAACCTGCTGCGGCGAACCGGCGCGGCGGGCAGGAAACGAATACCTCTTTATGGAATTATCCGGCAAGCTGGTGGAGTCTTTTGAAGCGGCGGGCGTGAAGAAGATTGTCACCTGCTGTCCCCACTGCACCACCATGCTCGACAAGGATTACCGCCAGATCGATTCGTACCGGCAGCTTGGCATCGAGGTGATTCACCACACGGAGTTCATTGCCAGGATGCTGCCCAAGCTGGCGCTTAAACCCGGCGGCGCAAAGGCCACTTACCATGACCCGTGCTATCTGGCGCGCGGTCGAGGCATCACGGAGGCGCCGCGCGAAATCCTGCACGCGGCGGGAATCACCATCAGCGAAGCAGCCCATCACGGCCAGAACACCCAGTGCTGCGGAGCAGGTGGGGCGCAGCTTTTTGTGGCCGATGATTCCCGCGAACAAGGCAAACTGCGAGCCAACCAGCGCCGCTTTGCGGAATTGATGCAGACCAAGGCGACAACGGTGGCGGTGGCATGTCCCTACTGCCCCATCATGCTGCGCGACGCCGCCAACGCTGCCAAGCGCGACGACGTGGAGATTCTGGATGTGGCAGAAATCGTGGCTAGGAACCTTTGTTAGTGGACGAACGTAGGTATATTAGGCCCCCTCGTCCCTCTGGGTAGAAGGGGTCAGGGAGTGCGGGAGTTCGTTCCGCATCCCACTTGAAAGGACCACGGGTGTAAGGGCATCAGGTGTCCAGGTCCGCGAGTGGTAACCTGCAACCTCAAGCCTACCCCTAAACCTATGCGCGCCACGGAATTCGAATTTCGCCACCGTTTCTGGTTCATCTGCCTGACATATTTCTTGGGCTTTGCATGCTACAAGCTCGACCCGGCAAATGTGACCGACGCGTTTTTGCGTTGGATCGTCACAAATCACATCCCGCGAATGAACCCACTGACCGTGCGTTATGCCTTTCAGGCAGTGTTCGCGTTTTCGGCAGTCCTCGTGGCTGCCGGGGCGTGGGTCCGCACCTGGGGAGGCGCCTACTTGCGTGCGGAAGTTGTCCACGACGTGAAGCTACGCACGGAGAGACTGGTGGCCGACGGCCCCTACCGCCACGTCCGAAATCCCCTCTATCTCGGCAGCATGCTGTTGGCCACAGGCATGGCCCTGTTGGCCAGCCGAACCGGCTGCGCGGTTGTAATCCTGGGCAACCTGCTCATTTTTGTGCGCCTGATCGGGCGCGAAGAAGCCGCCCTGGTGCAATCCCAAGGTGAAGCCTATCGGGCCTATCTGGCGGCAGTTCCGCGTCTATGGCCATCGCTCCGGCCTCGCCTTCCTGCCAGTGGCGTACGACCGAAATGGTTACAAGCCCTTTTGGGTGAAGGTTGGATGTGGGCTTTCGCCCTGGCTGGCTTCCTCTTCGCTTGGAAGCTGGATGTTCACCTCTACGCAAAGGTCCTGTGGGCCGTCGTCGCGTATCGTCTATTGTGGGTCGTGGTGGAGCGTCGCCGGTGGCGAAACTCGGCAACCCCTGCCGCTGAAATGTCCGCCCCGCTGGCGTCCTGATTTGAACCAGGACGCTTCACGGAATTCATGAGATTCTGTTTCAGGGTCCCGGGTAGGAATTATGATCTGACCGCATCCATGATCCCACGATCGGAGATTGCCGGGTGACCGAAGACTGCGTAAACAAGGGAGAAAAGGCTAGCGAACCGGACGCAGAATCGTCTGACCATTCGCGCCGGACAGAGGAGAATCCGCCGAGAAAGTTCACTTTTGGCCAGCGAGTGCAAATCTTCGTAGGAAGCTGGATTGGTTCCCTTCTGGTCAAACTGATCGGACGCACGCTGCGCACGGAAATAATCGGCTGGGAAAATTGGGAATCCGCCCACCAGACAGGCAAGGGGCTGATCTATACCTTCTGGCACCGCGAGATCTTCGCCGCCACGTGGTTCTGGCGCAAGCGCGGCATCGTGGTGATGACCAGCCAGAATTTCGACGGCGAGATCATCGCGCGGATCATCCTGAAGCAGGGCTATGGCGCGGCAAGGGGATCGAGCTCGCGCGGCGCGGCGCGCGCCCTGGTGGAGATGGTGCGCTGCCTGCGGCGTGGTTCCGACACGGCCTTCACGATCGATGGCCCGCGCGGCCCGCGCTTCGTGGCCAAGCCCGGCTCGGTCCAGTTGGCCAAGGCCACGGGGGCGGCCATCCTCTGCTTTCACGCCGCGGTTCGCCGCGCCTTCGTCTTTCGCAAAAGCTGGGACCAGACGGAGTTTCCCTATCCCTTCACCCGCGCCGCGACGTTTATCGCCCCTCCCATTTTCGTTTCGCCGGATGCGGACCGCGACGAGTTGGCCCGCAAGGTTCAGGAAGTGCAGACCACCCTGGACGACCTCCGCTCTCGCGCTGAGGCGTGGCAGAAAGCCTAGGGCGGCGAAAACGCAAGACCAAGTCAAAAGGCAAAGGGCAAAAGGCAAAACGCAAAAGTAATGAGGTATGCTACCCACTCGGTAGAGCCAAATCGCGGTCCCTCTGTGCCCTCTACGCTTCGGACAGTTTCACGCAGAGCACACTGAGCCTCTCCGCGTACTCTGCGTGAAAATGACTCCGGCCGCAGAGTGCGCAGAGAAGACCTTTCGGGACTCAAGGTGAGGCGAGAAGAAAGGAAACAAAGAGCGGTGGGCGCGCCGAAAAGAGGGGTTCAATTTGGTTGTTGCACCAGTCCTTGGAGCTGAGGATAAAGCGTCTGCACCTGGGCGAGGGACTCTTCCAGGGTTCCCGAACAGTCGATCACATAATCGGCGCGGCTTC
>DATJVT010000168.1:0-2605 GCA_035501695.1 Terriglobia bacterium
TGGCCTCTTTGGGGGCTATTACTGGGATTCACATCCCGTCCCTTGGAACATGTCTCCGTTTAACGGCCGCTGGCCTTCGAGCCTCTTCGCTTCGCAGGACCCGGTCGCCGTCGATTCCGTCTGCTATGATTTTCTGCTGGCGGAGTGGCCGGCGGTCGTGAATAACGGCGGTGGGGCCACTAACGCGCTCCAAGGCGGAACTGAGGATTATCTGCACGAAGCGGCCTTGGCCAACGATCCCCCCTCGGGCACGTTTTATGACCCTGGGAAAACGGGTACGCGCCTTTCCAGCCTGGGTGTGCACGAGCATTGGAACAACCCGACGGATAAGCAGTATAGCCGTAATCTGGGCACTGGTCCGGGCATCGAATTAGTAGCGCTGACGGCCACTCGGCCTGCTGCCGTGGTGGCCATCAAACGAGTCGCCAACCAGGTCGTTCTTTCCTGGCAGGCGTCGCTGGGCGGCAAGCTCCAAACCGCTGCCGAGCTTGGCACTTCCAATGCGTGGTCGGATGTGAACGTGCCGCCTGGATTCTTCCAGGGACAGAATGTCGTTACCAATGGCATCCTTGGCCCAAGTGGGTTTTATCGTTTGCACCTGACGCCCTGACTCAGGCCTGCGCATCCGCCACGCGGCCTGGCTTCTTCGCAAGGACGATGGCATTCATCCCATCGTCTCCGCGGGCCAAAACGACCTCGGCGAACCCCACAGCCTCGAGGTCCCCGCGCAATTCGGCAAACGTGAATGTCCCTCCTCCTTTGGTGGCCGTGAGCATGTTGACGGCAAACAGAGCACCGGCCACTGGGCGGGTGCGGTCTTCCTCCATCAGGATGTCACGGATGGCGATACGCCCGCCCGCGACAAGCGCCAGATGGACCTTGCCAAACAGAGCACGGTTTTGCGCCCGCGAATTCTGGTGCACAATGGCGCTTACCCATGCCAGGTCCGCGCCTGCCGGCAGTTTGTCCCGCGTGAAGTCGCCGGGCACAAGCTCCACGCGCTTGGCCAGACCGGCCGCCCCGATCTGCCGCCGTGCCATAGGAATGACATGCGGCAAGTCGAAGAGAGTCGCCCGGGCCCAAGGACGAGCGCGCAGGAAAGCAATGGTCCAGGTCCCGGAAGCCCCGCCCACGTCTAGCAAATGCTGGAAACGGAGGGGTTTGATGGCACGGATAACCTTGGCGGCATAGGGGGCGGAGACGTTATGCATGGCCCCAATGAACGCCTCCTGGGCGCCCTGCTCCCCGCGAACGCCGGGCATGCGCTCCGCTGGTTGGCCCGTCTTGACGACCCGTGCCAACTGCGCCCAGTTCCGTAGGCAATGCGCCTGGTGCTGGGCCATGGCCAGAACACTCTGTTCGCCGTCCGGCGTCAACAAGGCATCCAGCCCGGGGGGTAGAGCGTAACCGCGAGCGGACTTCTCAAGTAATCGCAGCGCGACCAGCGCATCGAGCAGAATCGTCAGGGCACGCAAGTCGCACCGCAGAGTTCGGGCGAGGGCCGCTGCTGTGCGCGGTGCGGGCGACAGGGTGCTGAACAAGTCCAACTCCGCCGCAGCGCTCAGGACCGCCGCGCCCTGGTAGCTGCGCCCCAGGGCCAGTACCCGTTCAACCGACCAAGGCCGGGCCAACTCTGATTTCATATCCTATCGTGCGGGCTCAATTGCCCGCTGCTTCCTCCAATGTACCTCGGCCCCGCCTCCAGCCCGAAGGCGCCAGGCGGATTACGCGCTGGTCATGGACTGACGTAAGTAGGGTAATCGTCCGGCAATGTCGCTACGCGCAGGTACGCGGCTTGCGGCGCAGAGGCGATATTCAACGTTCGCGTCACCCGCCCCCCCGCGCCGTTGTTCGTGATGCTGTCCACCACAGGCACCCAGTTCGGGTTGATGAGGCTGGCGGTAGCGTAGATGCGGTAGTTATAATCCCCCGAGCCAGTCCAGCCGAGACGGATTGTTGACGGACTGGCCAGGCTGACATCAATAATGCCCATCCCCTGGTACGGAGGCAGGTCCTCTTCCATCGCCCACTTACAGGCCCGCACAAAGAGGATGCGTCCCCATACAGAGAGCGCGTTGAAGCAGCGGCGGGCGTTTCCCGAGCCTTGCTCGCAGACAAAGAAATGAACCATCCGCGCGGGTGCGGTGGTATAGCCGGACCACGGACTATCCGGGTCAGTCGTCGGCCCCAGGACGCCGCCGCGGTCCATGACGGCGAAGATCGCGTAGTTGGTGTTGGCCTTCAGCACGCCGAGGACGTGGAGTCCCGGCGCGGGCACACATTTGCCGGCGCTGATGTCAACGTAGGCTGTGCTGACCTGGTAGTTCGCTAGGCCGCCGCCGCTGCCGCCAACGGGCGGGAGGACATGCGCATTCTCGTTCGGATAAGGGTCACGGAGAAACTTCACGCACCCGTCCGCGTCGAGCGGGATACCCTTCATGATCGGGTGGTTGGTATCCACCACCTGCATTCTGAGATAATCCCCACCGGTCGTCGCCAGGTTTCCGTGATTACCCCCATAGTTGGAATAAAGGAACAGCTCGGCGTGGCTGTTGCTGGGAACTCCGGCGTCACCAGACCCTAAGACGGCGTGCTCGCCACAAAC
>DATJVT010000169.1:0-4489 GCA_035501695.1 Terriglobia bacterium
GAACCGCTTTCTCGCCGAGCATCTGCAGAAGCGCGTGGAAGCAGCCGGCTTTCAAGTGTTCACCCATGCGGAAGTTCCCTGCGGCGATGGGGGCATCAGTTTAGGGCAAGCGATGGTCGCTGCGCATCGTCGGGCGCCGTAGGATTGCCGGGTGCTCCTTGCGAGGTGGTTCAGACCGGGACTCACGCGCGGACTGTCCTGCAATTGCACTCCCGTGGAGGAGTGCTTAGGCGGAAGGCACAGGTGGATGGCGTCCGGAACGGGATCAGGCTTGCTGCCCGCGGCGCCTTGCCGCGATGCCTATGCCAAACCAGGCTATCAAGGCAATGTACTCAGGGGTGCTAAAGTGCCCTGGAATCAAGGGCAGAAACTTCATTGCGATCAGGATCGCGCATACCGCCAATCCCAGAATCGCGATGGAACGCCCTTTCCGGCCTTTTTCCATGTGCAAAAAGGAGGCGCAGGCCGCTAGCCATCCTAGCGCGGACGCGAGCGAACCGACCTCGGTAATGGGCACGAGGATAGCTTCGCCGAGCAGTGCCCCGGCCACTCCCAATGCCCCCGCGACGAACACCGCATTGCTGGGGGTAAGTCTGGCGGGGTGAACCTGCCCCAGTCGTCGGTCCACAAAGCCCTCGCGTCCCAGAGCATAAAGCAGGCGGCTGGCGGCGAGGAAATTCCCATTGCACACCTTCAAAAGCGAGGCGATAGCCGCGGCAAAGACCATGCTGATGAGCCAGCGTGAGTGGAAGGCGCGCTCGAGCGCCACGGCTGTGGCGAATGATTCATGGATCAGCGTTGGCCACGGTTGTACAAATGCAACCACGCCGATGACGGCAACGTAAAACACCCCTCCTGTCGAAAGGGCCAGCATAATGGCCCTGAAATAACCCCCCGCGTGAAACTCCGGACTCGCCTCCTCAGCGCATTTGGGAACCGCTTCAAATCCCGTCATGAAGTAGGGAACAATCTGCAACACCAGCAACGTTGAAACCAGCCTGCCCTGGCTGAAGAGGGGATGAAAGTTCAACACAGACCCGCGCTGAATGCAGAAGGTGCCAAAGAGAAGGAACAATCCCAAAAGGGTAAAAGTCATCCAATTCTGAAAATTGGCGCTTAAGCGGATTCCCTGGTAATTGAGCCAGGTCACCAGGGCGATGAGCAGCAAACCCAGGATGAGGCGGGGAAGGTAAACCGGCTGGCCTCTCACCTGATACAAGGCAAAAGAATTCAGAGAGGGGAAAAGGTAACTGGCGATCTTCCCCATGGCTACGGCTTCCCATGGGCAAACGATGATATACGCCAGGGTCATGGTCCAGCCGGTGGCAAAGCTGACCCAAGGCGGAAAGACTCTTTGCGTATAGGCAATTTCACTGCCGGCATCGGGAATGGCCATGACCAGACGGCCGTAAATGTACCCGATGGGCACCAGGGCCAGGCTCCCCAGGGCGAAGGCCAGCATGGCTCCCAGTGGCCCGCCGCGACGCAGCCAGTCGTCCATGACCACCAGCCACCCCACGCCCACCATGGTGCCGAAGGAAAGAGTGAAGTAATCAATGACGCGGAGTTTTCGGGCGAGCGAAGTCATGCGAAAGGATGGCAGGTGCGATGCTGGATCAAAAGTCCGTCAAGCATTGATTGAAGTCGCCAGAAGTTCATCAGCGGCAAGGCGATCGTCAGCCGGATTGGGCACTTTGAAGAACGCCGCCTCACCGCCCGGATCGGGGAACTCGGTGAGCGTCAGCGTGTAAGCGGGTTCTTCCAGTGGATACCATCCTCCCGGTTTCCACGCTTTCACACGAAACGCCGAACCGCCCGGTCGCACCGAGTCGTCCGGGAGAGGGCCTTCCAGGGTATCAGGGTCGATGACGAGAAGGCGCAGGTCAAGGTCCTTCAATTCCGGTTGGCGGGCACGGTTCAGGCAGAAGACCTGCGGCCCGTGCATCAGTGCCACGTGCCCCAATTGCGACTGGCGGCCCGTGATCCAGCGCGGACGCAAGGGCAAATCCAGTTTCACTTGATCGCCGGCCTTCCACTCGCGATCGAGCACAAGGAAGCTGCCCGGCGCGGGGTTTTCGCTCGGTTGCTCGTTGATTGCCGCCTGGGGATTGGAGCACCACGCGGGAATCCGCAACCAGAGGGGGAAGCGTGCCGGGCTTGACGGGTCGACGTGCACGGTCACCTGGCCGTCGCTCGGATATTGGGTGACCTGCTTGACCCTGACGCTCAATCCGCCCTCTATTGGCACTTCGGTGTTTGACCGGGTGTAGAGGTTTACCGCCAAGCCGTTCTGAACTCGATAATAGATCAGGTCGGGAAGCGTGGCGATGGCGCGCCGGTAATTGCAAGGGCAGCAATACGTATCCATGGGGAAGTAATGCCGGGGCCCGTCAAAGGGAGTGTAGTAGCGAATTTGGCGGCCCTCCCTAGATTGGGCTCCGAAGAGAGTGTTGAAGGCGATTCGCTCCATCAGGTCCCCGTAACGGGCATTGCCCTCGCGGCGGATCAGCTCATCGAGCCAGAAAATCGCATAGGTGGAGGCACAGGTTTCCCCCAGGTTGATCGTGCCTTCCTGCGTGTTGTGGAAGCATTCGTGATCGCCGATGGCGCCGGTGATCGTCATGCCGTTCCTGTTCAGGAGGAATTGCAGGAGCCGGCGCGTGGGATCGAGCAGTTGAGGGTCCGCGGCGATCTGGTCCAGGCGCAGCATGGCAATGCTTTGGGCGAGGTAGGTATAGGCGTGGCCTTCAATCTTTCCCCAGCGCCCGACTACGATGTGATCGTCCCAACCCACCGCCTGGCGGACGTCCCGGAGAAAGCCGATGTACTTAGCGTCCCGGGTTTCCTGGTGGAGGGCCAGAAGGGCATTATCGAGCCCCACCAGGGGCATTTGAATGGTGATAATGTCCCCGCTAATGGGATGCTGCGGGTCGGCGGTCCAGCGAGCGACCAGATAATCAGCGAGTCTTCTGGCGCCTTCCAGCGAAGCAGCTTCGCCATAGAACCGGTGGTCCATGCACAGGCCATAAATGATGTAGGCGATTTCCGAAATGTCCCATAATTCCCAAATTCGCTTGTCCGGCCGGAGATAACCAATGTAACCGTCGCTTTCCTGGGTTTTTAGAACTTCTGTTACCAGGCGCCGCTTGAACGCTGGCACACGGTCATCGCGGGTGTAGACGCTGAAACGCACGGAAGCGTCGATGAGCTTGCCCACCCCCACGTACCCGCCGGACTGTTTGCGCTCGCGGAGAGGTTGGAGGAAGTCTTTTTCAGCATCAAGCGCCAGCAGGTTGTTGCGGAGGGTCACGTCGATGCGCCGTCCTATTTCGCCGCCGACCTGCACGGAACCTGGAGGCAGAGAGATGAACTGAGCTATCGGGACGGTGGCAACGGCTTGTTGACTCTTCTCCGGTGGCGGTACGGCGCTCTGGGCATCACCTGGCCGGGCCAGTGCGGCCACGCCGGGAGTCGCCAACGTGGCCGTCAGAAACTCACGCCGATTTACCATGGGCTAACCTCTACGATCCCTGACTTCGGGCACCGAGAACATCCAGGAGTTTGCGGAAAGCGGCGCCGCGGTGGGAGACGGCGAATTTCGCCTCCGGCAGGAGTTCTGCAAAGGTCTCGCCGAGTGGGGGGTAGTAGAAGTAGGGGTCGTATCCGAAACCGCCCGTCCCCCTTGGTTGGTCGATGATGAACCCGTCGGCCCGTCCCTCCACAACGGTGAGTATACGCCCCGCTTCCGCCAAAGCAATGACGCAGATGTAGTGGGCCGCGCGATGAGTGGAACTGACCCAAACTGGAAGATCGAAACTCGAAGATCGCCCGTTCGGAAGTGGATCGCGATTTCCGGCTTTCGAATTTCGATCCGGGGGCGGTGTGGACATGCGGGCGCTTGCTTCTGATTCGATGCGGTGAATCTCCTCGATCAGGCGCGCATTGTTCTGATCGTCGCTGGCTTGGGGTCCCGCAAAGCGTGCGGAATAAACGCCGGGCGCGCCCTGCAGGGCGTCCACACAAATCCCCGAGTCGTCGGCGAAGACCCACCCGGGATTGTTCCGGCTGTAATACATGGCTTTCTTGCGGGCATTCTCCTCAAAGGTCGCACCGTCCTCGACGCAGGCAGGGAGGTCCGAGAAGCCTGGCAGTGGCTCGATCTGCACGCCGCGCGCGGCAGCAGCTTCGCGGAATTCCCGCAGTTTGCCGGGGTTGGAGGACGCCAGGTATAGGCGAGTCACTTCGCGCTCGTTACTTTGGTGAGAATGGATTTCTGCACTTCAACCAGATGCGCGATGGCGGGCCGCGCCAGTTCAATAAGCTGGTTCAGGTCCTCCAGGCTGAAGGTACTTCCTTCGGCGGTGGCCTGGGTTTCGACCAGCTTGCCAGAACCGGTCATGACCACATTCATATCCACTTCGGCAGTCGAGTCCTCCGCATAGCTAAGGTCCAACAGCATTTCATTGCCCACAATACCCACGCTGATGGC
>DATJVT010000170.1:0-7500 GCA_035501695.1 Terriglobia bacterium
TTCATGCAATACCTTCAACCGGTCCCGGTCCTTCACGCTCATCGCCAGCATCTCCTGTTTTCTCATCCCGCCAGTTTGGCGGTTCCCAACAGGAACTTCCTACTTTGCTGGAATAGGAACTTCTCACTTTGCTGCGACAGCGCAATACGCAGACTTGCCCTGGCTTCCTCGCCTGGCTATAATCTCGCCGGAATTGCTGGAACCCCGTGCGTATTGCACCTTGAGCAGGAACGCACCCAGTAAGTCATCCATCCCGCGGCAGCGACGGACTACCGCTCTCGACGGACCGAGGAGGAATTAATATGTCAACTTCCCGAAGGACGTTCTTGAAGGCCACGCTTGCCGGGGCAGGAGCGGCAGTGGGAAGACTCCAACCCCTCGCGAGGGTATCGGACGAGGTGCTCGCGGCGGAACCATCTGCCGCCACCCCGGACGCACCGGCAGCTCCCTCCGGGCCCGAAGGAGGGTACACGCGCGGCGTCGGCCTGTACCCCGGCGATCCGAGCGAATACTTCGCACCCGCATTGGAGGTAGACCGCACCACGTACCGCAATCTGGCGCTACATCGACCCGCATATCAATCTAGTTCCTACGACTACAACCTGACGGCCCAACTGGTGACAGACGGCATCAAAGACGATCATTTGCCCGATTGGGTCGCGACCTCACTCAGCTATCGCGGCCTGCTCCCCAAGACCGACCGCGAATTCTTTCTGGACCATAATCCTGAAACCTCCGTGGATTTGCGAGGCGCGCGCCCGTGGGTACAAGTGCAATTGGGGGGAGGAACAAACGTCCCCGAGATCGACCGGGTAGAGGTCTTATTCCAGTCGCCCACTGGGGTGAAACCGGAGGATTTGAGTGTTTCTGTATCCGTCTCTCACGACGGGCGAGAATGGGAAGAAGCCGGCAAGGTGACAAATCCTAAGGCCGAAACAGTCGACGCCTTCCGCAGGTTCTTCATGCGCTCGGGGGGATTGTTCAAGCCCTCCATCCCCCTGCGCACCGCGACGCAGAGCCGCTTCTATCGACTTGAATTCGAGGTTGCCCACCCGCCGCAGTTCGCCTTCTTCATGCAGTGGCAAGTGGCGGAGGTGGCGTTCTACAACAAGGATCAAAGAGTGGAAGTGGGTGGACCTTACCGGTTCACCAGCGCCTGGATGAGCGCAGGCCTGGGTGAAGAGTGGGTCTACGTGGATCTGGGAGCGCCCTGCGAATTCGACCGCGTTGTCCTTTACTGGATCGCGCGCGCGGCGGAAGGTTGCGTGCAGGTCTCAGATGATGCGCAAAACTGGCGCGACATTCAACTCCTGCCCGGCGGCACGGGAAATATGGACGACCTCCGGCTGGCGTCCCCTGTTCGCGCCAGATATGTTCGGGTGCTGATGAAACGGCCGACCTCTGCTGATGGATACATCTTGGGCGAGGTGGAGGTGTACGGCCGAGGCGGGCCCGTGGCCCGGCCGCATCCCGCCGCGGATGCCGATGCCAACGGGCGGCTGGACCTGGCGGGAGGCGCGTGGCGCCTGCAACGCGATTCCATGGTGAGTGCCACCGGCGAAGCCCTTTCGAAAGTGGGATTCGATGATCGCGACTGGGTTATCGCCACCGTGCCGGGGACCGTACTCACCTCCTATCTAAATGTGGGAGCCATTCCCGACCCCAACTTCGGCGACAACCAGTTGCAGATTTCCGATTCCTTCTTCTATGCCGATTTCTGGTACCGCACTGAGTTCACCGCGCCGTCATTGCCGGAGGGGCGGCGCGCGTGGCTGAACTTCGACGGCATCAACTGGAAGGCGGAGGTTTTTCTCAACGGCGAGAAACTGGGCCGCATCGAAGGCGGCTTCATGCGCGGCCGCTTTGACGTCACCGGACGCCTGCTGGCCGGCCGCAAGAACGCCCTGGCGGTGCGCCTGGAGAAGAATGCCACGCCAGGAAGCTGCAAGCAGAAGACCTTTGCCACCACCGGCAAGAACGGCGGCGCGCTGGGACTCGACAATCCCACCTATCACGCTTCCATCGGCTGGGACTGGATTCCGACCATTCGCGGGCGCAATGAAGGCATCTGGGCGGACGTGTATCTTTCGCAGAGCGGCCCGGTTACGATCGCCAATCCGTTCGTTAGCGCCACCCTGCCCTTGCCTGACACTTCCCGAGCCGACGTGAATGTCGAGGTCGAGTTAGTGAATCACGCGCCCCAGTCCGTGACCGGAACGTTGCGCGGGACATTGGGGGAAGTGCCGTTCGAGCAGCCCGTCACCATTGATGCCTCCGCTACGAAGAAAATCCAGTTTGATCCCACCTCCACGCCCGGCCTGCGGTTGCAGAATCCCAAGCTTTGGTGGCCGACGGGCTACGGCGAGCCCCACCTCTATCCGGTGGAATTCAAATTCGAGACCCTGGACAAAAAGGTCTCAGATACGCACGCCTTCCAGGCGGGTATCCGGCAGATGACCTACAGTGAAGAGGGAGGCGTGCTGAAAATCTGGATCAACGGCCGCCGGTTCATCGCGCGCGGTGGAAACTGGGGCTTCGGCGAGTCCATGCTGCTCTATCGCGAGCGCGAGTACGATGCGGCGGTGCGCTATCACCGCGAGATGAACTTTACCATGATCCGCAATTGGGTGGGGCAGGTGGGCGACGAGGCCTTCTTCGCGGCCTGCGACCGGCACGGCGTGATGGTGTGGCAGGAGTTCTGGCTGGCCAATCCCGCCGACGGCCCCGACCCGGCGGACAATGACCTATTCATGCGTAACGTGAATGACTCGGTCCTGCGCTTCCGCAACCATCCCTCCATCGGCATCTACTGTGGTCGCAACGAAGGCAATCCGCCCAAACCTTTGGACGACGGCATCCGGAAGGTGCTGGCGGAAAAGCACCCCGGCATCCACTACATTTCCAACTCGGCTTTCGGCGTAGTGGGCGGCGGCGGCCCTTACCAGTTCATGCCCACCAGTTTCTACTTCACCGACGGCGCGCATCAGAAGTTGCACAGCGAAATGGGCATGCCGAACATTCCACCCATGGACAGCATACGACTGATGATGCCCACGTCGGCCCTCTGGCCGCAAGATCTCACTTGGGGCCTGCACGATTTCACCCTGGCAGGAGCGCAGGGCGGAGAGGGCTTCCGGAACGTGATCGAGCTCAATTACGGGGGTTCCACGAACGTGGAGGAATGGGTGTCTCTCGCGCAGTTTCTCAACTACGAAGGTTACCGCGGCATGTTTGAGGGCCAGAGCAAGTACCGCATGGGCCTGCTCCTTTGGATGAGCCACCCCTGCTGGCCCTCCTTCGTCTGGCAAACCTACGATTACTATTTTGAGCCGACGGCCGCCTACTTTGGGTGCAAGAAAGGCTCCGAACCCCTCCACATTCAATGGAACCCCGTCACCGAGAGCATTGAAGTGGTCAACCAGAGCAGCGGAAACCAGCATGGCCTGACCGCGGCGGTGCAGGTTCTCAACATGGACGGTAGCAAGCAGTGGGAGAAATCCGCATCGGTCGATAGTACGGAAGACAGCATGGTCTCGTGCATCAAGATGGAATACCCCTCCGGGTTAACGCCCCTACATTTCCTCAAACTGTCATTGACGCGCGGAGCGGAGACAATTTCGACAAACTTCTACATGCGTGGCCCGACGGAGGGTGATTACCGGGCCATTCGCGAGTTGCCCAAAATCAACCTGGAAGCCTCCACGCACGCCGAGCGCCAGGGGAACCGCTGGCTGCTCTCCACCGAGTTGCACAACCCGACAAATCATCCGGCGTTGATGGTCCGGTTAAAGGCCGTTCGGGAAAAGTCCGGCGACCGTATCCTGCCCGCGATCTACAGTGACAACTACTTTGCCCTGATGCCGGGCGAGCGGCAGACCATCAAGACGGAACTGGATCATGCCGACACCCGCGGCGAGACCCCGCGCATCACGGTGGAGGGCTTCAACGTCGGGCAGGCCACATGATCGAGGGCGTGACGGGGTCTATTTGAACGGGTACGACCCTGGGGGAAGCTCTTCCGCGTGGTATCCCTTTGACCCCACGAGCCTGGCCAAAGGGCTTTTGAAGTCCTGATCCGCCCGCAGGCGGTCAAGTACGAGCTGAAAGTCATATTGCGGCCGCCATCCCAACTCACGCCGGGCCCGATCATTCACATACACACGGCCGATACTGGGGAGCATCTTCCATCCCCGGCGAGAGTACTCTGCCTCGTATTCAGGAAAGAGTTGCCGCACGGCGCGTGGGGCATCGTCACGCACGTCCTGCATATCGCCTGGCATAAAGGGCGTGGTGGCGCTGACAATGTATTTGCGGAAACCGACGGCAGGCGCGTGCTGGGCGGCCAACACGTGCGCGCCTACGACATCCTCAAGATCCACACGGCGGAACAAGTACTCGTTAACCTTCAGATTGTCGTCAGCATAGGACTCCCGGGCAGTTGGGTCGTCGTCTTCCTCAGGAAAGAAGCGCGAGGTCCTGAGGACGATGCAGGGCAGCCCCTCATTGCGGTGGAATAATTGGCAGAGGTCCTCAGCCGCCGACTTGGTAACACCGTAGATGTTCTTGGGAATGGGTGTGATTTCCTCGGTCACCCACACGGCCGGGGCTCCGGGGGACGGCAGGAGCGCGTCGCCGAAGACGCTTGTGGTGCTCGTGAACACAAACGACTCGACTCCTGCCGTCACGGCCTCTTCCAGGAGATTGAGCGTGCCCGTGATGTTGGAGTCGATGAATTCCTGACGGCTGTGGGTTCCGACATGAGGCTTGTGCAAGGTGGCAGCGTGAAAGACCCTCCGCACGCCGTCCATGCATCGCCTGACCCAGGAGCGATTGGTTATGGAGCCAACGTGAGTAGTGAAGGAACGATCCAGCACATCGAGGCCGACAACGTCGTACTCCAATTCTCGCAGGGTGCGGACCAGGGCTTCGCCAAGGTGGCCGGAACTTCCTGTTACGAGTACCTTCATAATGAGCGAGTGAGGGTAGCCTTTTATGGGGTGAGCAGCCCTGAGCTTCCGCGGCAGAGAAGGCGCAGACCCGGGAAGCCAGGTTTGCGTTGCTTCCTTCCCACCCCGTTTCCCTTACCCCGAATCCCGTATCCCAGCTTTCTTACCCCGGCAGCTTATATTTCTCCGCCTTGCGGTACAACGTGCGCCGGTCAATTCCCAGGATTTCCGCCGTTTTCACCTTGTTGCCGCCGGTCATCTTCAAGACATGCTCCATGTACCTCCGCTCCACCTCTTCCAGTGGGGGAAGCTCGGCATAGAAGTCTTCCACCCGGTTAATCTCCCCGGTCTCGCTGCGCACTTTGTCGGGCAGGTCCTCCGGCACGATCAGTCCCGTGCGATTGAGGGCCACGGCAGATTCCAGCGCGTTTTCCAACTCCCGCACATTTCCCGGCCAGCGGTAACTCATCAGGGCAGACAGCGCCTGGGGGGATATGGAGATAGCATGCTCGCGCTCATGACCCATCTTCTTCAGGAAGTGGTCCACCAGGAGCGGGATATCCTCCGTGCGCTCTTGAAGCGGGGGAATATCAATCTCGATGACGCGCAGGCGGTAATAAAGGTCCTGGCGAAATTTCCCTTCCTCGACGCAATCCGCCAGATTGCGATTGCTGGCGGCGATGATGCGCACGTCCACTTTTACGACTTCATTGCTCCCAATGCGCCGCACTTCCTGTTCTTCCAGGGTGCGCAACACCTTCACCTGGAGCCCCGGACTCATTTCGCTGACTTCGTCCAGAAATACGGTGCCGCCGCTCGCTTCCTCGAAAATCCCCCGTTTGTTTTCCGTCGCGCCGGTGAAGGAGCCACGCATATGCCCGAAAAGTTCGGTTTCCAGTAAAGTTTCCGTGAGCGCGCCACAGTTCACCGCATAGAAGCGCCGCTCGGCGCGCGGGCCGTTGTAGTGAATCGCCTTTGCCACCAGTTCTTTCCCCGTCCCGCTGGCGCCGCAAATCAGGACGGTGGAACGCGAGTCCGCCACCATGGCGATCTTCTTATAGATTTCGAGCATCTTGGGCGAGTTGCCGACCAGGCTGGAAAGTTGCACCTGGGTTCCCAGTTGCCGCTTCAGGTTGCGGTTCTCCCGCAACAGTTTCCGGTTCCCCAGAGCCCTCTGCACCTGCAGGAGCACTTCGTCGATTTTGAAGGGTTTAGAGATGTAATCGAATGCGCCGGCCTTTACCGCCTCGATGGCTGTTTCCATCGTGCCGAATGCCGTGATCAGAATCACCTCCGATTCCGGCTGAACCACCTTGTAGGCGCGCAGCACGTCCAGGCCATTGAGGCTTGGGCCCAGGCGCATATCGCTGATGATGACGTCGAAAAGCTCCCGCTCGCCGATTTCCATGGCCTCCTCGGCGCTGCCGGAGGTAGTGACGCGATAACCTTCCTCGCTGAGGAATTCACGCAGAAGCTCGCGCGTGTCCTCATCGTCATCAACTACCAGAATGCTGGAAGGGTCTTCGGTCACTTGTTACTCGTCACTTGTCACTCGTACCTGCAGTTTTCCTCAGGCTAGTCATTCTACATTTATCACTTCTCACTGATCATTGACGCCAGTACCGGCACTTCCACTTTGTCCCGGCAGTCGATTGGCAAGCGGATCGTAAAGGTGGTCCCCTGTCCCAGCGCGCTCTCCACATGAATCGTACCGGCATGCTGGCGTATAATCTGGTCGCAAACGGCTAGCCCCAACCCCGCCCCGGTCCCGATCTGCTTGGTCGTGAACATGGGATCGAAGATATGCGCCAGGGTTTCGCGGGCCATTCCGGAGCCTGTGTCGGCGATGATCACTTCCACTTCCCCGGCAGTGGCCATGGGATTCCCGCCGGAGGCTGCGGATTCCGTACCAGAGTCAGGCAAATGGAGAGCCGGCGCCCGCAACCCAATTTGCAAATGGCCCCCGTTCGGCATGGCATCGGCGCTGTTATTAATCAGGTTCAAGAATACCTGATGCAGGTAGCCGGAATCTCCGTAAATCTTCGGGGTGTCTTTGGCCAGATTCATATGCACGCGAATCTTTCTCGTCTCCAGAACCGGTGAGGTGAGCAGGACCGCATCCTCAAGGATCCGGGTCACGTCAATGAGATCAAGCTTCATTTCGAACTTGCGAGTCCAGGAGAGCAATTGCCGGACGGTTCGCACGATGTTTTCCACCTGCTTTTCAATAACCAATAGCCTGCGGGTCGTAGCTTCATCGTTGGCCTTGCGCCGTGCCAGCAGCTGCACATGCCCGGAGATGGAATTGAGAGGTGTACCGATTTCGTGCGCCAGGCTGGCGGCCAGCTGTCCTGCTACCGCCAGGCGCTCCGAGCGCGCCAGGGTTTTCTGGGTCTCATACAACTCTTCGTTAATACGCCTCAATTCGTCGTTGCGGCGGGCCACTTCGCCCGTGGCTTCTTTCACCTTGCCTGCCAGTTCATTGTTAAAATTCTCGATGCGGCGCAGCATGCGATTGAGGTGCGCAGCCAGCATTCCTATCTCGTCCCAGCTC
>DATJVT010000171.1:0-6543 GCA_035501695.1 Terriglobia bacterium
CGAAAAAAGCCCGATTTCACGGGAGTTTTTCAGTGTTGCCGATGAAATCGAAAACATGGATATTGCTAAGCAGATGAATCTATTCGACTTTTAACCGGACAGTACTGATAATCGATCGCAAGATTCCTCTCGGCAGTCAGGATGGGTGGGCTATCTTGTATTACCCTATATGGCCGCACTCATCGCGAAGAAGGAAGCCCATCAGCTCTACTACTACGTCGTGGAAAGCGCCCGCGTCGACGGCAAGCCCCGCATCGTACAGCAGACCTACCTCTGAACCGCCGAGCGTGTTGCCACTCTAATCAAGGACCGGTCGGCCCCGCTCCCCTTATCCGCCACCCCGGTGGACTTTGGCCTGCCCGGTGCCCTCTGGCTGGCCGCCCAACAGAGCGGTGTCTGGGAGGTCCTCGAATCGCTCTGGCCGAAGCCGCGGTCCGGCCCCTCCCCCGCCCACTATCTGCTCTTAGCCGCCATCCACCGCATCTGTCAGCCGGGGCCGAAAACCGAGGTCGCCGACTGGTATCGTCGCACCCTTCTGCATTCCCGCTGGGGGTTTCCCGCCGAGCGCTTCACCTCGCAGGAGTTCTGGGACTGCTTCGATCGCCTGCAGGCCGGCGGGGAGGGAGAGAAGGACGCACTCGATCAGGCACAATCGCGACTGTTGGCGGTCTGGAAAGAAAAGCGTCTGGTGAGTCGCCGCCTGCTGGCCTATGACACCACAAATTTTTACACCTGGGTGGCGAGTAGCAACACCCGCAACCAACTGGCGCAGCGCGGGTATAACAAGCAAGGCCGACATAATCTGCGCCAGGTGGGTTTGAGCTACGTGTTGGACGGGGAGAACGGCCTCAGCCTTTGTCACCATGTCGATGCGGGCAACGTCGCGGAGGCGGAGGAATTTCCCGTTGCCTTACAGCGGATCGGGGCTTGGCTGGACCAGCACGACATGGCCCGCGACTCCGTGACGCTGGTGCTGGACAAAGGGTCGGCGGCCCTAGCCAACACCTTGGAATTGGAGAAGGCCGGCGTGGGTTGGATCTCCGCCCGGCCTTGGAACCGAGCCCCGGCCGAGTTCCGGGAGCGGCCCCCCGAACAACTGTCGGCCCTGCCTAACCATCCCGGGACGCGGGCCGCCGCCGCGCGCTGGCTCGTGCCCGGCAAGGAATATCTGTGCGTGCTGAAGTACTCGGCGCCGTTTGCCAGCGAACAGTTACACAGCCTGACCACGGCGCTCAGCAAGGCCTTGCCCTCGATGCGGCGCCTGGCGACGGAGCTCGCCAAACCCGGCGCACGGTTTACCGAAGCGGGGATTCGCCACAAAATCGCGCGCTGGTTGTCGGGAGCCTTTGTCGCCGAGTTGGTTCACTACCAACTGGAGCAGCGCGACGGCCGCTGGCACCTGCAGTTTGATTTCGATCACGCGGCTTTCGAGCATTTACTGGCCCACCGCCTGGGTCGCACCACCTTGCTGACCAATCACCCGGACTGGGCCGCCGAACAGGTGGTCGCCGGATGCGCCGGGCAGCAACCCGTCGAACGCGTCTTTCGTGGGCTCAAAGAGGGAGACTGGCTAGGAGGGGGGCCGATGTACCACTGGACGGACAGCAAGATTCGCGTGCACGCCTTCTACTGCATGCTGGGAATCTCCTTGCTGCAGTACCTGCACAAGAAAGCTCAAGCCGCTTGGCTCGGCCTGTCAATGGAACAGTCGCTGGAGGAACTTCGACAAATCCAGCAGTTCACCTTGCTCTATCCCCCGCAAGGCGAAAGGGGCCGAACCGCGTGGCCACCGTCCTGTCCAAGCAAACACTTGCCCAGCAAAGCTTGGCCAAAGAACTCGGCCTGGATGCGCTGCGTAGTACCCAGCGTGGGTAATACGCCCTCTCGCCCATCAACTCTTCCCCCATCAGACACTTACCCGTGTCCTAAGACCTTTTCGAGTAAAGTCCCGCTAGGTGCCACCATCTCATAATTCGGACAAATTGCACTGGGTTATTTGGTAAACCACACAAAATCCCCCTCTATGGGGCATTGGTCGCAGGGCAGTAGAAGTGGCTGGTCAAAATGTCGCCCTAGTGGTATAAAATCTGACAATTTGTCATGCTATATTAGATAACTCGTTTAGATTCACAGCATAACAGATGGTGTTGAACATGGTGATTTGGCGCGCAGGTTGCAAAGCTACTTCTGGATGGCGCAGATTCGTCCACTTCGGATCTGCCCGCCGAAGGACGCCTCTGGCATCGGGGACTTCGCAAAACCGCAGGGCCTCAACGACAGAGACTCTGCCACAACGTGCCGCGAAATGCCGGGGACGTGTGTGTGAAACAGAGGAGTAATTCATGGGGACCAGTTTTCGCAAGCCGGTGGCGCCTTCGCCGGATAAACGCTGGAAGATCGTGGAAGCTTCCATGCGCCGCCTGGGCAACCAGTCGCACGCTCTGATCGAAGCCCTGCACACGGTCCAGGAGGCCTTCGGTTTCCTGGATGAAGATTCCCTGCGGTTTGTGGCGACCAGCTTGCGAGTGCCTTTCAGCCAAGCCTACGGGGTGGCGACCTTCTATCACTACTTTACCATGAAGCCCCCCGGCAGGCACACGTGCGTGGTCTGCACGGGCACGGCCTGCTACATCAAGGGGGCGGGGAAGTTGTTGACGGAAATGGAAGGCCGGTACGGAATCAAGCCGGGAGAGACGACGCCAGACGGCAACATCTCCCTGCTCACCGCGCGCTGCTTGGGCGCATGCGGTTTGGCTCCCGCCGTGGTGTTCGATGGCCAAGTAGCCGGCAAGGTGAATCCCACCGATATGTCGGCCCGGGCGGGGAAGTGGAATGCCTGAGTTGGGCGGGACCCTTGAGGTCGGCATTGGGGATGTAGCGCCGACCTTGAGGTCAGCACGTACCGGGCTCAAGCCCGGCGCTACAGCAAAGGAAGACCAAGACGACGGAAAGAGGATGAAGCGATGACGCCTGAGGAACTTGGCGAAATAACCGTCAAACAGGAAGAAGCCGAGCGGCAATTCAAGAATCGTCTGCACGTCTGCACGGCGGCGGGCTGCCTCTCTTCCGGGAGCGACAAGGTCAAGGCCGCGCTGGAGAAGGAAATCAAGGACCAAGGCAAGGAACACCAGTGCAAGGTGAAGGGCGTGGGGTGCATGGGCCTGTGCGCCCAGGGTCCTTTGGTGGCCGTCAAGCCGCGTAACGTGATGTACCAGGACGTGAAGGAAGAGGACGCGGCCGACATCGTCAGGAGCCTCGACGCAGAGCCGGTGGTGCGCCTGGAATGCCCCACGGACATGCCTTTCTTCCGCCGCCAGGTGAAGATCGTCCTGGAGAATTGCGGCCGGGTTGATCCCGAGCAGATCGAGGACTACATCGCCGCGGGTGGTTACGAAGCGCTGGTGAAGGCGCTCACCGAATTCTCCCCTGGGGAAGTCATCGAGCAGGTCATCCGCAGTGGATTGCGCGGGCGGGGCGGGGCCGGATATCCCACGGGATTGAAATGGAGCACGGTGGCCAAGGCCGATGCGGACCGCAAATACGTGGTGTGCAACGCCGACGAGGGCGACCCGGGCGCCTTCATGGACCGCAGCGTGCTGGAAAGCGATCCCCACCGGGTGTTGGAAGGCATGGCCATTGCCGGTTACTCGGTGGACGCCACGCAGGGCTACATTTACGTGCGCGCCGAATATCCCCTGGCCATCAAAAATTTGAAGACCGCGATCCGCCAGGCGCAAAACCTGGGGTTGCTGGGCAACAACATCTTCGGGACCACGCACAGCTTTCATGTGGAATTACGCCTGGGCGCAGGCGCCTTCGTGTGCGGTGAGGAAACGGCGCTGATCGCCTCTATCGAAGGGCGGCGGGGTACTCCCCGGCCGCGGCCCCCGTTCCCCGCGGCGGAAGGACTGTGGGGATACCCCACGCTCATCAACAACGTGGAGACCTTTGCCAACATTCCCCCCATCGTGCGCAACGGCGGCGATTGGTTCGCGCGCATCGGGACGGAGAAGAGCAAGGGGACGAAGGTATTTGCCCTCGCCGGGCGCGTCAAGAACACCGGCTTGATCGAAGTCCCCATGGGCATCACCCTGCGCGAAATCATCTTTGACATCGGCGGTGGCGTGCCCGACGGGCGCAACTTCAAGGCGGTGCAAACCGGAGGGCCGTCGGGCGGATGCATTCCGGCGGAGTTCCTGGACATGCCGGTGGATTACGAGTCGCTCAAGAAGCTCGGCTCCATTATGGGTTCGGGCGGCATGATCGTCATGGACGAGTCCTCCTGCATGGTCGACGTGGCGAAGTACTTCATGGAGTTCTGCATGTCGGAGTCCTGCGGGAAGTGCGTTCCCTGCCGCGCCGGGACCTACCAGATGCACGAACTGCTCAGCAAGATCACGGAGGGGAGGGCCACGGCGCAGGATATGACGGTGTTGGAAGAACTGTGCGACTTGGTGATGAATACCAGCCTGTGCGGCCTGGGGCAGTCCGCCCCCAACCCCGTTCTCAGTACCCTGCGGTATTTCCGCAATGAATACGATGCGCACGTGGGGGAGAAGAAGTGCTTGTCGGGAGTGTGTGAGATGGGTGCTGGGGGCTAGGGATTGGGGAGCGAGGCCAAGAAGATGTCGAGTATACGGTCTTACCGGGACTTGCGGGTTTGGCAGGAGGCGATGGAACTCACCGAGCTTTGTTACAAGCGAACGGCCGGTTTCCCCAAGTGCGAGATCTACGGCCTTCAAAGCCAAGTCCGGCGAGCGGCGGTTTCGGTGGTCTCGAATATCGCGGAGGGTCGTAGCCGCCAAAGCCGGGCAGCGTATCTGAACCATCTTTCCATCGCTTTGGGGTCGCAGGCCGATGTGGAGACCCAGATTGAGCTTTCATTGCGTCTCGCCTACCTCAGAGATTCGGAAGCCAAGGAGATTTTGGATCTGGCGGCTTGTGTGGGACGGCAACTTCACGCGCTGATGGCTTCGTTAGGAAAGGGGAGAATCTCCCACTCGCCCAGCTCCCAACACCTAGCCCCCAGCCCCAAGTCCCCAGCACCCAGCCCCCAGAAGGAGGTTACAGCTTGAGTCCAGCGGTTCGCGTTATCACTTTGAACATGGATGGGCGTGATGTCAGCGCGCGGGTGGACCAGACCATCCTCCAGGTGGCGCGGGAAAACAACATGTATGTTCCCACGCTCTGCCACCTTACGGGCCTTTCCCGCGTGGGCGCCTGCCGCCTTTGCCTGGTGGAGGTGAAGGGGGTCAACAAGCTGCTTCCCGCCTGTGTGACCCAGGTGACGGAAGGCATGGAAGTGACCCTCAACAGCGAGCGGCTCAGCAAGTACCGGCGGGCGATTTTGGAGTTGCTATTCGCGGAGCGCAACCACGTGTGCGCGGTGTGCGTCTCCAACGGGCATTGCGAGTTGCAGAACCTCTCCCAGACGCTGCAAATGACCCACGTGCACTTCCCCTACCGGTATCCGCGCCTGGCGGTGGATGGGTCGCATGAGCGGTTCGTGGTGGACCACAATCGTTGCATTCTCTGCACGCGGTGTGTGCGAGTGTGCGACGAGATCGAGGGGGCGCATACCTGGGACATGCTGGGGCGCGGGGTGAACGCCCAGGTGATTACCGACCTTAATCAGCCCTGGGGCGCGTCGGAGACCTGCACGGGGTGCGGCAAGTGCGTCAATGTCTGCCCCACCGGGGCGCTGGTGGAAAAAGGCAAGTCGGTGCAGGAGATGACCAAGCAACGGCAATTCCTGCCCTATCTGACCTTGATGCGGGAGAGACGCTGGTGAGTAAAGCACGCGTGGCAACACTCTGGTTGGATGGCTGCTCCGGCTGCCACATGTCCCTGCTGGACATGGATGAGCGGCTGCTGGAACTGGCCGGGAAAATGGACCTCGTTTTCAGTCCCCTGGTGGATATCAAGGAGTTTCCTGAAAACGTGGACGTGGCGCTGGTAGAAGGCGCGGTGAGCAGCGAGGAAGACTTGGAGAAGATCCTGAAGGTCCGCGCCCATTGCCGCCTGTTGGTTTCGTTGGGGGATTGTGCGGTGACCGCCAACATCCCTTCTATGCGTAACCCTTTCAAGGTCAAGGATGTAATGAACCGGGCTTACGTGGAGACTGCGACGCTCAATCCGGGAGCGCCGCGGGAATCGGTTCCCACCCTGCGTCCCCAGGCCCGGCCGATTCATGAATTCGTAAACGTGGACGTTTATGTCCCGGGGTGCCCTCCTTCCGCCGACACCATCTACACCGTGCTGACCGAAATCCTGGCGGGGGGGTGTCCCGACCTGAGCGCCAAGACGAGGTTTGGTGCGTGAGGAAGAGTCCGGAGTCCGGTGTCCGGAATCCGGGAAAGGACGAAACTCGATAACAGAAACTCGAAACTCGCTAGGTTCGGGCCGGTTTTCCAGTTTCGATGTTCGAGTTTCGGAGTGCGAGTTTTCAGTTTCAGCATGGGTGTGCAAAAAGCGATGAGCAAGCGGACGTTGGTTATCAATCCCGTGACTCGCATTGAAGGTCACGGGAAAGTCACGATTCAA
>DATJVT010000172.1:0-10967 GCA_035501695.1 Terriglobia bacterium
TAGGGCTCCAGCTTCTTGAACTCTTCGGGGGAGATCGCCGGCATGTTGACGGCGCTTCGCGCCACGCCAGTGTGCAGGAAGTCACGCACCTGCTCAGCGATGCGGATGCCCACGATCTCCTGCGCCTCTTCGGTGGAGCCCGCAATATGCGGGGTGGAGATTACGTTGGGGTGACTGACGAGCTTCGAGTCAGCAGGCGGTTCGGTCTCAAAGACATCGAGTCCCGCGCCGGCCACCACCCCGCTATCCAAAGCGGCCAGCAGGTCCGCTTCGTTGATCAACTCTCCCCGCGCGCAGTTCACAATGCGCACCCCCGGTTGGGCCAGTGCCAGTGTCCGGGCGTTAATGAGATGGCGCGTCTCGGGCGTGGCGGAAGCGTGCAGGCTGATGAAGTCCGCCGACTTCAAAACTTCCTCAAGTGAGGTCAGCTTCACGTCCGATTCGCCGGCAATCAAGGAGGAAACGTAGGGGTCGTAGGCAACAACTCGCATTTCAAATGCCCTTGCCAGACGCGCCACGTCCGAGCCGATCTGCCCCAACCCGACCAGGCCCAGGGTCTTCCCACGCAGTTCCATCCCCTCGAGCTTCTTCTTCTCCCATCGACCTTGTTTCATGGAGGCGTCGGCTTGAGGGACGCGCCGGGCCAAGGCCAGAAGCAGCGCCAGGGTATGCTCGGCCACGCTCCAGGCGTTCCCCCCCGGCGTGTTCATGACCACAACGCCTTTCTGCGTGGCGGCGTCAAGGTCCACGTTGTCCACGCCCACGCCGGCGCGGCCAATCACCCGCAACCGTCCGGCAGTGGCAAGCAACGGGGCGGTTACTTTAGTGGCGCTGCGCACCACCAAAGCGTCGGCGTCGCGAATTTCATCCGCGACCTTGGCGCCGGGTTTCTTCGGGAGGAAC
The DNA here is from genome assembly GCA_035501695.1 of Terriglobia bacterium. GTDB lineage: Bacteria > Acidobacteriota > Terriglobia > UBA7540 > UBA7540 > Bog-366. The sequence goes on from DATJVT010000172.1 coordinate 904, forward strand.
ACAATTTCCCAGGCTTCCTGCTCGCGCAGGATTTCCACAGCGCGTTCTGAAATGCTGTCAGCAATAAGGATTTTCATGGGTGAGTTTTCAGTTTTTAGTTTTCAATTGTCAGTTGAAAGTCGCAAGCCGGCATGTGCCGGCTTGTTCCCAGGCTCGTTCTCACATTTTCCAACCATTGCAAATTGAGGATCTCAAATTGTAGATCACGCCGCATGCTTCAGGTAGACTTCCTGCACGGCGCGAACGGAGGAGCCGAGTTCCACCTTCTGTCCCAGCTTGAGCAACGCAATTTCCAACGCGGCGAAAATGGCGAAAAGATCGGCGACATCGTAATAGCCGAGATGCGCCAGGCGGAAAATCTGGCCCTTCATGCTGCCCTGGCCGTTGGCGATGATCGCGCCGAAGCGTGTGCGCAATTCCTTCACGATGGCGCCTGAATCCAGGCCGGCCGGCGCGCAAATGGCGGTGGCGGCGTTGGCCGGGGAGGACTGAGCAAACAACTTCAACCCCAGAGCCTGCGCGGCCGCGCGCGATGCCTCCGCCAACAACCCGGCGTTCGCAATCAGGTTCTCGCGCCCGATTTTCTGTATGTATTCGAGCGCCGCGTGCAAGCCGATAATGAGCGTGGTGGCGGGAGTATAGGCTGTTTCGCCTTTCGCCTGGTTCTTGCGCTCCTTGGCGAAGTCAAAATAAAAGCGCGGCAGTTTTGACTTGGCGATCAACCCCCAGGCCTTTTCGCTGATGCTCGCAAAAGCCAGGCCCGGTGGGATCATGACGGCCTTTTGCGACCCGCCGATCACAATGTCAAGTCCCCACTCCGCGATGCGGAGGTCGGACGTGCCGAGCCCGGTGATGGCATCCACCACCAGGGCAGTCTCAGGGTAATTCTTTACGGCTTCGCCCAGCGCCCGCACGTCGTTCATGACCGCGGTGGAGGTTTCGGTGGCCTGAATGAACACGGCGCGGAAGGGGCCGTCGCTCGCCAGTTTTTGCTTCATCACCTCGATGTCCACGGGCTGGCCGTAGGGTGACTCCACCTTGACCGCCTCCACGCCGTACGCCTGCGCCAATCCCAGCCAGCGCTCGCCGAATTTCCCCGCCGTGCCCACCAGCATGCGCTCGCCCGGCGAGAGGAGATTGGCTACCGCACCTTCCATGGCGCCGGTGCCGGAACTTGCGAAAATCAGCACATCATTCTGGGTGCCGTAGTAGTACTTCAACAGGGCAAGCGTTTCCGTCATGATCTTGCGAAAGGCCTCAGTCCGATGGTGAACGTTGGCGGCGGCAAGCGTGCGGGCCTGCGCCTCCATCAACAAGGGCGTAGGGCCGGGGGTGAAGAGTCGCTCTTTGATGATGCCGGGCATGATGATTTTCCTTGTTTGGATTGAATGTGGCTTCGGGAGAACCTGGGCGGCAATTACGAGGTTTGCCGAGGATCCGGTGAGGCTGAGCCGAAGCTCTTCAGAATAAGGAGGCGACCTTTCGTTGTCAAATCAAATCCCTTTATGGCTGAGATAAGGTCAAACGGCACATCCCGGGGATTAGAACGGTTTGGGATGCAACGCGGTAGGTGGCAGAACCCCCCAGTCATTTTTTACATCATCTTCCTAAGAAGCCGCAATTATTACATCCTCGGCTATCCCCCGAACCGGAGAGCAGAATACCCGTTGTTGATTGAAAACATGGCGCTTGCCTTGACATGCGGCGATTTGGCGGTAAGCGTGCCACCCCCAACGGTGGGGTTGTATCTTTACAGGGAGGAGGCTCCTATTTATGCCCCATCCGAATCTTAATCAGGGAATCGGGGTTCCGGTGCATAAACCTCAGGGCCCGGAGGGCTTTTATTTGGGGGACCTCGCCGAGGGAACAATACTGGACATCGAGACCAAGAACCGCCACTATCGGCTTGTGAAACGATCGGACACCCGCGTACACCTTTCAGGGCATCCCACCCTCTGCCCGGAGCCGATTGAGGTGGAGTTTCAAGGGTCGTTTGGAACCGGGTCCTTGTCGGCTCCCGACCCTGGCTTCATTGGGCGTGGAATGTACCTGGTATTCAAACACCCCTCTCTCGAACAGGTGATTGCCACTTCGCGGATCCTCGACATCCACAAAGTGAACTAGTCGTTGAGCGAACTCCCGCTCGTCGGTCTAGCTGCTCAAGCCCGCATAGGGGGTCCCGGTGATGGCCTTATGCATGGCCCAGAAGTTCTCCATCGGTGTGTCCAGTTGCACATGATGAGTGGGTGCGAGGATAAGGCCGCCGTTTTTTCCCACCGTTTTGAGCCTATCCTCAACTTCGCGGCGAACCTCTTCGGGCGTTCCGAGCGGCAACGTGTACTGCTCGTCGATGGACCCCCAGAAGCAGACCTTGTCTCCGAACTGCCGCTTGAGTTGAACTGGGTCCATGGAAGCCGGCTGAATGGGGTTAAGGACGTCCACGCCGATCTCGATTAACTCCGGGATGATGGGCGTTATGACGCCGTCGGAGTGATAGGCGACTTTCAACTGGGGATTGATTGCTTTCAGCGCCGCAATGAAATTCGCCATGCGCGGCTTGAGAAACTGCCGCCAGCTCTGCGGAGAGATGATCATGTTGTGTTGGCCCCCTACATCGTCACCCGTCCATACCATATCCACGCCCATCTCCACCAAGCGTTTGGCCGCGGCCAGATGGTACCGGTAGGGGATGTCGAGAATCCTCTCCGCGATTTCGGGATGGAGCGCGAAATCGGTCAGCATCTGCTCCAGGCCCCGCAATGCCCATGCACACTCAAAGATCGTTGTTACGGTGACGCCGACAATCCAGTATTCGTCCTTGAATTGCCGCACTGTATGGGCGGCGTCTTCGTAGAGTTCCGAGCGACTGGGGTCCGGGGGACGGTAATTTTCCAGAGCCGTATCTTCGGCAAGGGGGTGGTGAACCATTTCCGTGTAGCTTCCTTTGCCGAAACGAGTGGTGTACTCACACTGCTCCCATCCAATCCCCCACTCGTCGGTGTAATCGCCGGGCTCCTGGTAGTAGCAATTCGCCCAACCCACCGAGGTCAGGAGCATGTCTTCATCCAGCGCGCGCTCCAGTTCATAGGTGTTCCCCCCACCGTGCGGGTTGTGCGCGGCCCCGGTTTTGTGGAGCAGGTCCTGGCGGAGACGGGCGGCAAACTCCGGAGTAAAGCTTATTTGCATAGGGCATCTGTCAGGGGCCTCGTGTTGAAGCGCCATCAGAACTCTGTCCCGGTGTTTCATGCCAAATCCTTTCTCTGTAGTCCTTACGGAGAGGGGTCCATTCTCCGCAATGACAGGAGATAGCCCAACTACATCTCCATGGCTTGGTCAGGGGTATAACCCACGCAGCCACAAAATGCAATATGATAGAACGCTTCTTGTTTATTCTGCCGGATAGGGGAGGGGGGTATGAGTTACGTTGACCCGAGAGACCTTTACCGATGGTGCAAAATTCCCGCTGAAGCGCTGCTTACTCACCCCGACCGCCGCGTTCGTCTCCGCATCGTTCAGGACTCGGAAGAAATGGGCCGCTTGATGGCGCAGGAACTGGTGGAATTGGTCCAAGCCAACAACAATGCCAGTCGCCCCACGCGGGCAATCGTTCCGTGTGGACCAAACTGCTGGTACGCTCCATTCACCGAGATGGTGAATTCCGGTAACGTTTCGCTTCGCAATTTGTTTGTCTTCCACATGGACGAGTGTCTGGACTGGCAGGGTCGTCCCCTCCCTGCGGAGCATCCCTATAATTTTCGGACCTTCATGGAGAGGCACTTCTACGGTGGCATCAGGTCTGAACTGGCAGTGCCGGATTCGCAGCGTTTCTGGTTGTTTCCCTCGACCCTCGAACGTGTGCGGGAGGCACTGGCCGAGGCTCCCGTCGACATTACCTTGGGAGGTTGGGGGCAGGACGGCCATGTCGCCTACAACCAGGCACGCCGCCACCCGTTCAGCCACATCACGCTTGATGACGTGGCCAATTCGACCATCCGCATTCAAGAAAACAACCTGGATACGATTCTGGCCCTGGGCCAACGGACCTTTGGGGCTGCCTACCAGTTCGTTCCGCCCATGTCCGTGACCTTGGGGGTACGCGAGTGCCTGTCGGCCAAGCGCGTCCGCGTGTTCAGTGACACCGGCGCCTGGAAGCAGACCGCACTTCGCGTGGCCTTGTTTTCAGAGCCGACCGCGGAGTACCCCATGACGTTGTTGCAGCGGCACCCCGATGCCATCATCACCGCGACACGCGAGACGGCCCGTCATCCTATCAGCGAGCACCCGGAGTGGGAGCTTTATTAACTCCAAAAGCGGCAAACTGCGTATGTCTCCACGAACTCTGCAAATTAATCGTCTTTCTCCTTATCGGCGGCTGGTGGGAGTCGGCGGCATCGGCACCGGTCTTTTCTTTGAGCTGGAGGGCCAACATACTTTGGGCAGGAATGAAAGCCGCCCCGGCCGACTTCTGAATATTCGCGATTACGGCAAGCTGCATATCATCATCCACTACATCGCGGTCCTTTTAGGTGCGAAACCTGACGGATCCACTTTTCATATTGTCCCCGTAGGGAAGGTGGGGGAGGACGACGCGGGCAGCCGCATGATCAAGGAAATGGCTGCGGCAGGTATGGATGTGCATTATGTTGAGTCCCTCCCGGAACGCCCGACCCAACTCAGTGTCTGCTTTCAGTATCCCGACGGGGCGGGCGGGAACATCACTACCAGCGATTCCGCCGCCTCGGCTCTGACCTCGAATGATATCGACCGGTGCGCGGGACTGCTGGCCGCCGAGAGCTTCCGGTGTATTGCTCTGGCTGCTCCGGAAGTCCCGTTGGAGACACGCGATCGCTTCCTCCGCCTCGCCACAGACCATCACGCATTCCGCGCCGCATCGTTTACGTCTGGCGAAATTGTGACGGCTAAGGAGCAGGGAATGCTCTCGCGCCTGGACCTTCTGGCGATGAACCAGGATGAGGCGGGGACGCTGGTTAAGGAGCCATTCGACCCCACCAGTCCAGATCTGTTCCTCCAGCGCTGTGCTGATTTACTCTGCGCCTGCCAACCGCATATTCAATTGATCCTCAGTGCAGGAAAGCACGGAGCATTCGCCTACGCCGAAGGTGGTTGGGATTATCGCCCGGCTCTGGATGTACCGGTCAGGAGTACGGCTGGAGCCGGGGACGCTTTGCTGGCGGGCGTGCTGACGGGACTGGTGGCGGGAATGCCCTTCATCAAAGTGGACTCCTCTCCAAAATCCGCATTCGGTCGATTGGTGGAGAGCGCTTTCGAATTCGGCGTGCTTTTGGCCGCTTACACCGTGACCTCGCCTCACACCATTCATCCTGACGCGAATCTCGATACGCTGCTGGCCTTCGGCCACGCCCACAACATGACGCTATCAGGATTAGTGAGGATCTGACCGGCCACCCGCTACGCCCAGCCTGATGGCGGGACGAAGATTTCGGACACGAGTTTTGGGCTGATCGACTGCGACAGGCATGCCAGATATAATCCTCCCAATGCCGCGACCGCGGCGATGTGATGACGCTGAGAAGGGAGAGACGAAAAGCATGGAATACAAATGGACCCCAGGGTCATTGGCGTTGCTGGTGTTGCTGGTGTTGCTCATCGGCATGGCTCAGACTGCCGCTGCGCAGTCTACGCCGCCACGCAGCCTATTGGCGCTCTCGAAGCACAACCATACTCTGGCCATCGTGGACCCGGCCACCCTGCAGGTCATCGCACGCCTTCCCGTCGGGCCTGACCCGCATGAGGTCATTGCCTCCGCCGATGGCACGAAGGCCTATGTATCGATCTACGGCTTTGGCCGCTACCACGCGCTCTCCGTCCTCGATCTTGTCGCGCAAAAAGCCCTGCCCGATATTGACACCGGGGCCTTGACCGGCCCCCACGGCCTCGTCTTCCTGGGCGGCAAATTGTGGTTCACCGCCGAAGGTGCAAAAGCCATAGCACGGTTCGACCCCGCCACGAGCACCATCGATTGGATCATGGGTACCGGCCAGAACCGGACGCACATGCTTTATGTCATTGGCGACGAGAAGAAGATTTACACCACCAATGTCAGCTCGGGGACGGTCAGTATTCTGGAAGAAGTCGAACTGCCGCCTATGGGACCCCCGCCGGGAATGCGCCCCCCACCCGGTGCGCAGACCCTTCCGCCACCTACCGCGGCGCCTCCACGCATGGGTTGGAATCAAATCGTGATTCCCGTTGGCAAGGGAGACGAGGGCTTTGACGTCTCGCCCGATGGCAGTGAGCTGTGGACAGCGAACGCACAGGACGGTTCATTATCGATCATCGACTTGGCAGGCCGGAAGGTGACGGCAACGCTGGACGCGAGAATCTTCGGGTCCAATCGGCTCAAGTTCACTCCCGACGGCAAACGTGTGCTCATAACAAGCTTGCGTGACGGCGATCTGTTTATTTACGACGCCGCATCGCGCCAGGAATTCAAACGCGTTCCCATCGGGCATGGCGCGGCTGGCATTCTAACGGATCCCGTCAGCGAACGGGCGTTCGTGGCGTGCACCCCCGACAACTACGTCACTATAGTTGACTTGAAAACGTGGGGAGTTACGGGCCATCTCGATGTCGGAGGAGAACCGGACGGACTGGCTTGGGCGGTTCGGCAATAGGGTGCCGGTAGTTGGGGCTTTCGAGAAATTCTGAGAACGCACTTCTGCCGAGTCGTCTGTACGGGTAGTCTCGAGGTGACCACATGACAGTACTCGCCGGATGGGAAAATTTCTACGTCATCGTCGGCTCGTCGGCGGGCGCCCTGATCGGATTGCAGTTCGTCGTCATGGCCCTTATCGCGGGCTTACCCCGAGGGCCCGGTGTGGCGCAGGCCGGAGCAGCGTTTGCGACGCCCACGGTCGTTCATTTCGGAGCTGTACTACTGCTCTCGGCAGCCATGTGCGCTCCCTGGCACGCTATCACCAGCCCCGCGGCTATTTGGGGTCTGTTCGGTCTTCTGGGAGTTGCATATGCCCTTCTCGTGGTTCGCCGCCTGAGAGTACAAAGCATCTACCGCCCCGAGTTGGAGGACTGGCTGTTTTATGCTCTCCTGCCCCTCGCGGCGTACGTTATGCTGGCCGTCTGCGCATGCGCGGCTCGGGCCCGAACGCACGAGGCCCTGTTTGGCGTGGGAGCGGCGGCGCTGTTGCTGCTCATCATCGGCATTCATAATGCCTGGGACAGCGTCACCTATCATGTCTATGTCACGCGACGGGAGCCACAGGAATCTGAGCGGCGCGGATGAGAAAAGGACGTGGTTCTACTGGAAGGACCGAGCCCTTCCTTTGAGCAGGGCAGCGAAGCCGCAGTCTTCAGGGCTGGCTTGGTCAGCATCGAACCTGCTTCCCCCCTGTGACCCTCGACGCCTGATCCGCTTTTTCCTCACTCCTCTACGGAGGGCAACGCATCCATTCCGTAGCGGCGGGCTTCTTGTCTCATAAGGCGTGTCAATTCTGTTTTTGCCTCAGAAGCCAGGCGCGACGGCTTGAATTGCCCGATCAGCCGCGAGACCTCACGCCCGGCACGTTCCCGCAGGGTGAGTCGGCCTCCCTGGACCCATCCCGATAGATTGGCACGATCGATGACCGGTCCAGGGAATTTGATCTCCTTGCGCAGGTGGCGGCGCGTGTGCTCGGAGATCAATAGTGACTTTTCGCGACGCAGTTCCTGGAAGAGCGGAAGCGCTGGGAAGTCTTCCCGCGGCTCGAAGCCTTCCAACAGCCGGAAGGTCATGCCGCAAATCTCGTCATCCACCACCAGCTTCTCCAGACTCAAGCAGCTCTCGAAGTCCAGCATGCCAGGGCCGGAGATGCTATTCACACCCGAAAGCGCCGCCAGGAGCGCCCCCATGCCCGTTTCGAGGCCCGCCTGTGCGTCCAGTTGCTTGGCGTCGCTCAGTGAAATGTAACTCTGGGTTGGCATGCCTAGACGCTTGCCAATCTCGGCGTTGCCGCAATCGAGCATCATGGTCTCGATGGCCCCCATGGGAGTGGTTCCCGTTCGCATGTCAAAGACGGCAGGGGAACCGCCGTAGAGGACCGGCGCGCCGGCATTGACAAGCTGGCTGATCACCACTCCACTGAGGTTTTCGGCGGTTTGCTGGACAAGGCTCCCCACCAGCGTTACCGGCGCCACCAATCCGGAGAGCGGCATGGAGATCAGCTCCACTGGAATCGACCAGCGGGCGCAGTCGACCAGGTTTTGACTGGTCACGTCGCTCCATTTGAGCGGCGCGGTAGGGCAAACTGAGAAGATGGTGAGCGGCTTGGATCGGAGCGCCCGCTCGGTTCCGCGTACCGCGATTTGCAAGTCCTTCATGACCTCGAACGATTCGATGGTAAAGGCCCCAGTGACCACCGGTTTTTCCCCATACAGCAAACTGAGATAGAGACGGTAGCTGTCCGAAATCTTCTCGTGAACGTCCGCCGAAATCATGGCGGTGCTTTGAGAGGCAATGTGGGGCAGTTGGCTGATCAGCTTCACGTAACGGATGTAGTCCGGTGTCGAAGGCCGGCGCAGTTCTCCGTTCTGATTATCGAGAATGTTGAGGGCCGTCGAGCCGGGCGTGAAATATACGTTCTCACCCCGAAAGTCATGGGTCTCGTTGCCCAAGACGTCATAGAGTTTGAACGATTGGGGAACTGTTTGCAGCGCCTGGTCGATAAGGGTTTCTGTGAGGCGGGCAATACAGGTACTGACATCCACCTCCGCTCCGTGCTCCGCGAGCAGGGTGAGGATTTTCTTGTTGTGAATCTCCAAACCTAATTTGCAGACGACTTCGCGCGCTTCCGCAATGATTCTGTCTATCAGTACGTCTTCAAGTAGTTTCAAGGTTGGTCTCATGCGTGCCCCCGGAGTAGTGTGTTAGTGCAGGTCCGTCATTAACAAGTGTGGATGTCCCGCCCGCGAGGGTCCGCGGGTTCGGGCCTGACCTCCATGTATGCGGAGGGCTAGATTGTACCCGTGAAGTGGCGCCGTGAATCAAAAATCTGACTGGGCCCGGCGGTCGTATGTCCCGCACGGTCGAGGAAGGCGAGACCCATGGACCCGTCCCCCCAAATGGGATCAATCCCCTGATCCCGGGGGAAGAATAAACCCCGGATGATTCTTTTGGGGCCGAAAGAGCAGGTCGGCATACCCTGACGAGTGAAGGAGGCGCGACCAGAGGAATCCGTCGAAACCGCTGACTCTAACCTCCGTTGCGTCCAGCCTCTCGTACAGGGCCGAGATCGTGGCTGCCATTACACCGGGCTCAGAGATTTCTTCCAGCAGGACCTCCGATGGCCGCGGCTGGTTGCGGATTTCCCTAAGCGCCTGGTGGAGTTGGGACTGGGCTGCGAGGCAAGGCTCGGTGTGGCACCCCAGCATTCTCTCGACCGCATAGAGCGCCGAGTAATTGACGCGGTCAACGAAGGCCATATAGAGGTGCTGGCTGCTGGGTAGGTGGTGGACGGGGACCATCTCCGCCAGCTCCAAGAGAGGGTAGGGCACGAGATGGGCGCACTCCAAGTACCGCCGGCTTTGGTTAAGGGGAAAGACGGGAATGGACCATTGCAAACCCAGCATTTGGGTGACCTGCTCTTCATTGACCGCTCCAAGGTGGCGAAGCCACTCTCCCACCCGCCCGCTGCCCGAGTCCTTCTGTGCTTTCAGCGCCCTCTTGAGTTGCTCGCTATCAACCAGGCCGCGGGAGAGCATCAGCAGTCCGAGGGGGACGCGGTGAGTCTTGGCGGGGGTCTGAAGAGCCCCAGGGAGCAACTGTCCGATCGTATTCTCGAGAGCTTGCTCGAAGCACTCGGGACTGCAATACCAGTGGCCTTCCAGGGAACAACCACGGAGGGGATCGAGCCAAGCCCGCCACAATGGCCGGTGGCAGGAGCAGGCCGAATTTGCACACTGTCGAAGAAAACGATCCACGTTCAAAAATGCCATGCGCCGTGCCCGCAAAGCCGGAGGATCACGTGATCGGGGGAGACAAGAACTAATTCGCTCCGGATGGTACTTCGTTTACCCGATCATCGGATCAC
>DATJVT010000173.1:0-13935 GCA_035501695.1 Terriglobia bacterium
CGGGTAGAGCAGACAAGGCCGGATTAAGGCTTTGTCTAAGGTGGCTGTTCCGGAATACGGGACACTACGTTGTGTGGAGCCAAAGCTCTCACCAGGAGGTTTGAGACGCCGGGTTGAAACAACCTGACGTCTTGGGATCGCCCCTGCGGAGCTTTTGCTCCGGGGGGCGTTTTGCTTTTAAGGGAAGGCCGCCGCCCTGTTGCACCTTGTCGGATCAAGTGATTTCATGGCTGGCGTTAAGACGACACAGATCGGAAAGCGTGGGAGTTGGCGACTGCTCCAGATTGCAGGACTGCGACTGTTGCTTGCCCTGGGTCTTGCTATACCCTTCGCGCGTGCACAAGAGAGCCCGGCGCCGGGTGCAGGCCAGGATTCAACCGGCGCGGCTACTCAGGATGACCAGAAGTGGAACCTTCACTTCCAGTCTACGGTGGTGGGGCAGGTCCACCCCTCTTTTCCGGCGGAATATACGGGCACGAACAGCCTCACGCCAGATACGCAGGTCAGAGAGACCATTTCCGTCGACGTGATGGGCGGCGTGCGCCTGTGGCGCGGCGGGGAATTTTATGGGGACCTCCTGGTGTGGCAGGGATACGGCTTGAGCAATACACTGGGCGTAGCAGCTTTTCCCAATGGCGAGGCGTTTCGAGTCGGCAAGACTTTTCCGGATGCTAACCTCTGCCGCGCCTATATCCGCCAAACCTTTGGATTAGGCGGGGAGAAGGAAGCCGTGGAAGACGAGGCAAACCAGTTGCGGGGTTCGCGCGATGTGCGGCGCCTGACTTTCATCCTGGGCCACCTTAGCGCCAAAGACGTTTTCGATACCAACCCCTATGCCAGTGATCCCCGCATGCAGTTCATGAGTTGGTCGTTGTATGCCAATGACGCCTGGGATTACCCGGCGAACACCCTCGGGTTCACGAATGGCGCGGCAGCGGCATTAGACACCCGCGCCTGGTCCGGTCGGGTGGGCATTTTCATGGTCTCGAAGGTGGCGAATGGGCTGCGCATGGACTGGAACCTGGCCCATGCCTGGTCGCTGGCCGGAGAGTGGGAGAGGCGCTATTCACCGCGTGGACATCCTGGGGCCTTGCGGCTTTTCACTTACGACCAGCGGGCGCACATGGGTAATTATCAGGATACTCTCAATGATCCGAGCTTGGGCATGGTCGTGGCTCTCACGGCGGCCTATCGTTACAAGTATGGGTTTGGCATCGGTATGGATCAGGAATTCCGTAAAAATCTGGGCGCCTTCTTGCGCTTGGGGTGGAATGATGGGAAAAACCAGACGTATGAATTCACCGATGTGGATCGCACCGCCACGGCGGGTATAAGTCTGAAAGGGGCGCGCTGGCACCGCTCGCAGGATACGGCAGGACTCGCCGCGGTTGTCAACGGGATCAGTTCCGTCCACCGGCAATACCTGGCGGCGGGGGGGTTGGGGATCACGGTTGGCGATGGAGCACTCGATTATTGTCCCGAGCGACTCGCCGAAGCCTACTATAACTGGCAGCTTGCGAAACACTACCAGTTGAGCCTGGACTACCAATTCGTTCTGGACCCGGCATACAATCATGCCCGCGGGCCGGTAAATCTCGTCGCTTTGCGAATGCACTTGGAGTACTGAAATGATTTACTTCACCGAGCTGCAGCATCTTCCCTTTTATGGAGTGAAGGGAGAGTTCCTGGGCAAGTTGGAAGACATGTGCGTTGATCCCAGCCATGAAGCCGGGCGAGTAGCGTCTTACCTCATTCGCACCCGCCACAAGGATCTTCAGTGCATTGGCTACACCCAGGTGCAGTCCATCTCCGTTCGTGCGGGCCAGACGAACGTGGCGCGGGATGACATACGATGCTATGCCCCCGATGAGGGCCTCATTCGGATCAAGAAGGACGTGCTGGACCAGCAGATCATCGATGTGAACAACCGTAAAGTAGTGCGGGTGAACGATGTTGATTTTGATATCGAGCCCACGGATGGACACACCGAACTGCGGATAGTTGCCGCTAACGTCGGTTTGGCCGCTGCCGTGCGACGGTTGCTTCAGGGAGCTATGGCCAAGCACAACATCCGCATGATCACGAAGGCGCTTCCTACCCGGACCATTCAGTGGGAATTCGTGAATCTCATTGAACCGGATCCGGCGCGCCGCGTGAAGCTCCGCATCTCTTACGACCGGCTTGCGGAGCTCCACCCTGCCGACATTGCGGACATCCTGGAGGAGTTGAGTCATAACGAACAAAAGGCCCTGATCGAATCTCTCGACGAGGAGACGGCCGCGCAAGCCCTATCCGAAATCCCCACTCGAATGCAGGCAGATTTGTTGGAAAGCATCCCACCTGAAAAAGCCGCCGACATCGTGGAGGAGATGTCTCCCGATGAGGCCGCCGACGTCCTGAACGAACTCCCGCCGGAGACCTCCGCCGAATTGCTGGCGGATATGGAAAAAGAAGGAGCCAAGGAAGTCCGGGAATTACTGGCTTTTGAAGAAAACACGGCGGGATCCCTGATGACCACCGAGTACGTGGTGGTGCACGAATCCGCGCCGGTTCTCGGCGCCATTGAGGCGTTGAAGAATTTCGAGGGTGAAGTTGAATCGGTTCACCAGATCTACCTGGTGAATAATGAAGCGGCCCTGACGGGAGCAGTGGCGATCGGGCGCATCCTCCTCGCCGCGGCCAGCACTCCCCTGGCGGAGCTTTCCTCCGAATCTTTGATCCTGGTGCAGGTGCATGAAAGCGCGAAAGCGGTTGTGGATCTGTTTCACAAATACAATCTGATTTCCCTCCCCGTCGTCGACGAGGATCGTCACTTGCTGGGAGTGGTCACCGCCGATGACGTCCTCGAACAAGTGCTTAACCGGAAGTAGAGGAGTTCAGAGTCCGGCGGCATAAGCTCTTGGAGTGTTCCAATGACTGTGAATCTCAAGAGTTTCCGAAGATTTCGCACCCAGTTGCTGGTTTTTCTGGCCGTATTGGGGCCCGGGCTTATCACCGCAAATGTCGACAACGATGCTGGGGGCATTTACACCTATTCGGTCGCGGGGGCAAAGTACGGATTCTCACTCCTTTGGACCCTGATCCCCATCACGATTGCGTTGATCATCGTGCAGGAAATGGTCGCCCGCATGGGGGTGGTCACAGGAAAAGGGCTCGCGGACCTCATCCGTGAGGAATATGGTTTTCGGACGACCTTCTACTTGATGGTGTTGCTGGTTATATGCAACCTTGGGAATACCGTGTCGGAATTTGCCGGTCTAGCTTCCGGCGTATCGGTCTTTCACATGAGCCGGTTTGTGGCGGTGCCGGTGGGAGCTGTCTTCGTATGGCTCCTGGTGGTCAAGGGAAGCTATCGCTACGTGGAGAAGGTGTTCCTGGCAGCTTGTGTCATCTATATTGCGTACCCGGTTTCCTGTTTCCTGGCGCACCCCGATTGGCCAAGCTCATTGATCAGCACGGTCAAACCTTCCTTCCAGTTCAGTTCCGGTTATCTCTATATGGTCATTGGCCTGGTGGGAACGACCATTGCTCCTTGGATGCAGTTTTACCTCCAGGCAGCCGTAGTGGAAAAAGGGGTGAAGATCAAGGATTACTTCTATTCGTGGCTGGATGTCGTAGTGGGTTGCATCATAACCGACGTCGTGGCGTTCTTCATCATCGTAGCCTGTGCCGCCACCATCTATTTAAGTGGAAATCGAGATATTAAAGACGCCGGCGATGCGGCGATGGCCCTCCGGCCTCTCGCCGGCCATGCCGCGAGTGGACTATTTGCCTTGGGGCTCTGCAATGCCTCGCTGTTTTCCGCCTCAATTCTGCCTCTCGCCACCGCCTATTATGTATGTGAAGGGTTAGGATTGGAATCGGGCATCAACAAGCGTTTCAGTGAGGCGCCCGCCTTTTACTGGCTCTATACCACTCTCATATTCGTGGGGGCCTTGGCCGTGGTCCTGCTCAGTGAACAGCAGCAAATCCCCATCATCCTGCTCTCCCAGGTGGCCAACGGCGTCCTCTTGCCTTTTGTCGTGATCTTTATGTTGCAGCTCACCAACCGCGAAGACCTGATGGGCCCTTACAAGAATAGCCGCGCCTTCAACATCGTTGCCTGGGTTACCTGCATCGTGATGATCATCCTGACCGCCATGCTGGCTGTCAGCACGCTCTTCCCCGGCAAGCTGCCGTCGTGATAGGGGGAAACCGGCAGGCGTCATCGGTTGGAGGTGAGCACGCTTGTCGATTGAAGCCACTCAGAGATCCTGCATTGATTCCCCTTTCTGCTATTTTCGAGTTTCCAGCTTCGATTTTGGGCATTTCCGCTGCTTGCGGTAACCATGCGGGTATGTTAGGGTTTCTATGGATTTTGAAAGCATACTAGGTTTGAGTACCTGTGAAGACTGAGCCTGTTAAGGCAGATCTCCTGAATCAGATTGATCTCCATCGCTTGCCCCGGCATATTGCCATCATTATGGATGGGAATGGGCGATGGGCGAAGCGCCGCCGCCTGCCGCGCATTGCCGGCCACCGTGCGGGGATCAGCGCGGTGCGCGAAGCTGTGGAGGCCTGCGCGCGCCTGGGCGTCCCCTATCTCACCCTCTATGCCTTCTCCGTGGAGAATTGGAAGCGCCCACACACCGAAATCAAGCTGCTGATGAGCCTGCTGCGCCAGTATTTGAAAAAGGAGGTCGACCAACTCACCCGGCAGAACATCCGGCTGGACGTGATCGGACGGATTCATGCGCTGCCTAAACCTGTGGTCCATGATCTTCAGAACACCATGGACCGAACCCGGCAAAACACGGGCCTGCGTCTGATTTTGGCCCTGAACTACGGGGGCCGGGCGGAACTGGTGGATGCGGTAAACAGCCTGCTCGCGCATGTCCGACGCAATGGCCAGATGACGGTGGATGAAGCCCTCCTGGGCGAGCACCTTTACACGCGCGGCCTCCCCGACCCCGACCTGCTGATCCGCACCAGCGGGGAACTGCGCTTGAGCAACTTCCTCCTGTGGCAGGTGGCCTATGCGGAACTCTGGGTGACGGAAACCCTGTGGCCGGACTTTAAGCAACAAGACCTCTTCCAGGCCATCGTCGACTTCCAGAAGCGCGAACGCCGCTACGGGGGCCTGGGACTTAGTTAGTTGTCAGTTGTCAGTGTTCAGTTGTCAGTCAAAAGCCGAAGCATGGGAATTGAAGGTTACGGCCCTTCGACCATCGACGCATACCATCCTTGCCCCTGACGACTGGAAACTGACCACTGACAACTGACGACTGACAACTTCATGTTCAAACGCACTCTTACTGCTCTCCTCTTGATTCCCCCAGTCGTTTACCTGATCGGGTGGTCCCCGGAATGGCTCTTCGTGCTGGCCGTAGCAACGGCGGTGGTTCTTGCATTGCGGGAGTACTTCGCACTATGCCGGGCCATGGGATTCAGGGTGCTTTCCTGGGCCGGATATGGAGTTAGCATCGCCCTGTGCTGTGCGCAGGCGTCGCCCTGGCGAGGCCGCTTTTGGATCTTGTTTATGATCGTAGTGCCGCTTCTGATCGTTCCGACCTTAGCTCTGCGGCGAAGCACGGATCTGAAAGAATACCTGTCGGCAATCTCAGTGACGATTTTTGGAATATTGTACATTGGGCTCACACTTTCATTCTTGATTTCCATTCGCTTTTTTCCGGAGTACGTTACGACCGGCTCGCTGACCCAGACCGGCGAGGTGAAACTCGACGTCGGCCCGATTTGTCTACTCCTCCTCTTTCTGGTGATATGGGCGGGAGACATTTGCGCGTATCTTGTGGGACGGTCATTGGGCCGCACACCTTTTTTTGCCCGTATCTCACCGCGAAAGACATGGGAGGGAGCACTCGCGGGACTTGCTGGAAGCCTTTTGGCGGCTTGGGCCTTTGTGCATTTTTGGGCGCGCGTGGATTTGAAATCGGTCCTCCTCATAGCGGGATGGATCGCGCTGGCGGGCCAAGTGGGAGACTTGGTTGAGTCCGCCATCAAACGAGGTGCCAATCAGAAAGATTCCGGAACCCTCCTGCCCGGGCACGGGGGTTTTCTTGACCGGATAGACAGCCTGCTCTTTGGCGCGCCAGCACTATGGCTGGCCATGTTCGTAATGGGATCATTGTCATGACCCAAGGCCTCTGCATTCTCGGCTCCACCGGTTCCATCGGCCAGAACTGTCTGCGCGTGGTGGACGGCCTTACCGATCGTTTCCACGTGGTGGCGCTCTCAGCCGGGAAGAACATCGGGGTACTTGCGGCCCAAGTAGCCCGGTATCACCCCCGCATCGTGGTGGTGAGCGAGGCCGAGCACAAGGCCAATCTGCGCGCGCGGTTGCAGGCGCTCGGTTACAAGCGCCGCGTCAAGATTGCCGTTGGGGTTGAGGGACAGGTGGGAGCCTCGACAGACAAGGCTGTAGACTTTGTCGTCTCCGCCTCCCACGGCACCACCGGCCTGGTCGCCACCTACGAAGCCGTGCGGGCAGGGAAGCGCGTGGGGTTGGCCAACAAGGAGACCCTGGTGGCCGCGGGCGAATTGGTCATGCGCGCCGCAATTGAACGGGATGTTCAGGTCCTGCCCATTGATAGCGAGCACTGCGCCATTCACCAGTGCCTCCGTGCCGGGCTGCAGAAAGAAGTGAAACGCCTCATCCTGACAGCTTCGGGGGGACCGTTCCTGAAGACCCCGCTACACCGATTTGAATCCATCCGCCCCGAACAAGCCCTCCGGCACCCTGTCTGGCGCATGGGGGGTAGGATCACAATTGATTCGGCGACCCTTGTGAACAAGGGTTTGGAAATCATCGAAGCCCACTGGCTTTTTGGCATGGCTTCCCCGCAAATCGATGTCATCATCCATCCTGAGTCCATCATCCATTCCATGGTAGAATTCATTGATGGTTCGGTGATGGCCCAGCTTGGGGTTCCGGACATGCGCATCCCCATTCAGTATGCGCTGACCTACCCGGAGCGGATGGCCGTCACCGGCAGCGGTCTAGGGCTTGACCTCAATTCCTCCGGCCGGTTGCATTTCCGAAAGCCGGATACGCGCCGGTTTCCCAGCCTGGATCTGGCGCGCGAAGCCCTGGCGCAGGGGGGCATCATGCCCTGCGCCCTGAATGCCGCGGACGAGGTGGCGGTGGAGGCCTTTCTGAACAACCGTCTGCCGTTCCCGGCCATCCCACGGGTGATCGAAGCCGTGATGCGGCAAATGGGCCCCTGTCGGACCGTGCGTTCGATGGAGGATGTGCTGCAAGGGGACCGGGAAGCCCGGCGGCGCGCGGCGCAAGTGATCGCCGGTATTCCGGCTTAGGGAGAAGTTGTCTCACATGCTGAGTAATTTCGTGACGGACGCTCTGGTGGTGATCATTGTCCTGGGGGTCATGATCTTCATCCATGAGTTTGGCCACTTCATGGCAGCCAAGTCCTTTGGAGTGCGGGTCCTGGTATTCTCCCTTGGGTTTGGGAAGTCGCTCCTTCACTTCAAGCGTGGCGACACGGATTACCGGATCAGCGCCCTCCCGTTGGGGGGCTATGTCAAGATGGCGGGGGACGATCCCTCCGAGGTCCGCGAAGGGGACAAGGGTGAATTCCTCTCCCAGCCCCGCTGGCACCGCTTCATCATCGTGATTATGGGCCCCGCCATGAACGTCCTGTTGGCCGTCGCCCTCCTGACAGGTTTGTACAAGGTGCATTATCAACGCCCTGCCTACCTCGACCAACCGGCCCGAATCGGCTATGTGGAACCGGATTCGTCCGCGGCTAAGGCCGGCGTCCAGACCGGTGACACCATCGTCCGCTTTGGCGATCTCCACAACCCTAAATGGGAGGACTTGGCTGTCCGTACCCTCACCAGTGTCGACGAGGCTGTCCCGATCGAGATTAAACGGGACAACCAGGTGCTCAAGTCGTCGATCACCATCGCCGCCAATGGGCCGGACCACGTGGGAGAGGCGGGCTGGTCGCCTTACACCCCCGCCGTCATCAAGAAGGTAGAGCCCGGTCTTCCCGCCAGCAAGGCCGGTCTGCTTCCTGGCGACGAAATCGTGGGAGTGGACGGGCACAGAATGACTTGTGCGAGTTGCGTTGCCTACACGCTGCGAGATGGGAAGGGCAAGCCCGTCGAAATGACTATCCTCCGCGGCGGCCAGGAAATTCACGCCACGGTGCAGCCGGTTTATTCGGACGTGATGGGAGAGAAGTTCTGGCGCATCGGAATCGCCTTCCCCGATCAGATGCTGGTGCAGCGCTTGCCATGGGGACAAGCTCTGGCTGCCTCCCTGGATGAAAACACGCGTAATTGCCGCGCCCTGGTTGACATCCTGGGAAAGATCCTCACCCACAAGATGTCGGCGCGCACCCTTTCGGGTCCCATCGGTATCGCCCAGGCTTCCGGTGAAGCCTTCCGCGCGGGTATGCCGGAACTTATTATGCTGGTGTCGTTTATCAGTCTTCAACTGGGTATCCTCAACCTCCTTCCCATCCCCGTCCTGGACGGCGGTGTGATCTTCCTTCTGCTGATCGAGACGGTGATCCAGCGCGACCTAAGCCTGCAAGTCAAGGAGCGCTTCGTGCAGGTTGGAATCGTGTTCCTCCTCCTCTTGGCAGCCTTCGTGATGTACAATGACCTTGTGAAGACATTTAGACCGTATTGATGGAGTCAGGAGACAGAAGTCAGGAGACAGGAGGAGGTTGCTGGTATTCTGACTCCTGACTGCTGACCTACAAGGAGTTGCAGTGAACTTCAGCGCTACCGAGTTCTTCCCATCCCGGAGAAAGACCCGCCCCGTCAAGGTCGGCCGACTGACTGTAGGCGGAGATGCCGCCATCGCCGTGCAGTCGATGACCAAGACAGACACTCGTGAGGTGGAAAAGACCGTCGAGCAGATCCAGCAGATGGAAGCCGCCGGCTGCGAAATCGTCCGCCTGGCCGTGCCCGACCAGGAGGCTGCCGAGGCGCTGCCGGAGATCCGCAAGCGCTGCCCGGATTCGATCCTGGTTTCCGACATCCACTTTCAGTACAAGTTCGCTCTGATGGCCCTGGACGCGGGCATCGACAAGCTGCGTATCAACCCCGGCAACATCGGCGACGCCGACAAGGTCCGCATGGTGGTGAGGCGGGCACAACAACAGAAGGTCCCCATTCGGATCGGCGTCAACGCCGGCTCGCTGGAGCGGCGCCTGCTGGAGAAGTACGGCTACCCCACGCCGGAAGCCATGGTGGAAAGCGCCCTCTACCACATCCAAATCCTTGAGGACTTGGGGTTTACGGACACCATCATCTCCCTCAAGGCTTCCAATGTGAAGCTGACGGTTGCCGCCTATCGTCTGCTCTCGAAGCAGGTTGACTATCCCCTCCATCTGGGCATCACGGAAGCGGGAACGCAGTTCTCCGGCACCGTCAAGTCCTGCGTGGGCATGGGGATGCTGCTGGCGGAGGGCATTGGAGACACCATTCGAGTTTCCTTGGCCACCGATCCCGTGGAAGAAGTGCGCGTGGGCTTCGAACTGCTCAAGTCCCTGGAGTTGCGCAGCCGCGGACCCGTGGTGATCGCCTGCCCCACCTGCGGGCGGTTGGAAGTCGACCTCTTTAAGATCGCAGGGGAGATCGAGCAGGCCACCAAGCACATCAAGACTCCCCTCAGCCTGGCGGTGATGGGGTGCGCGGTCAACGGCCCGGGTGAGGCGCGCGAAGCGGACCTGGGAGTCGCGGCCGGCCGCGGCAACGGCATGATCTACCGGGAAGGGAAGGCCATTCGCCGAGTCAAGGAAGAAGAGATCGTGCCCGCCCTGCTGGAAGAGGTGGAACGCTTCATCGCCGACAAGGCCGCGGGGGTCAACACCGCCCCCCCTGAGCTCACTCCAGAACCGGCGGCAGAGAAAGCGCCCCTGGTTACCCTCCAACCCTCGTAGCTTGCCCTCCTTCGGCATAGCTTTGTATCAAGCCGACATCACGAAAAGGTCGATCCCGAAAGTGGCAAATTGTGCCGAAAAGAGCTCGAAAATCCTGTGAAAAACTCAATTTGTGAGGTGACAGTTTGTCGCTGTGCCCTGTGTTATCATGCACATATCCGGATCAACCTCCATATTTAACATCTTTTTCTTGTGGACTCATTCTGGGTGTCGTCGTAACTAACCTGTTTTCAATAGCTTAATTTTCAATGGGGCGCCTGACGCCTTCCCGTCCCTCGGCTTAACCCACTGTCTTTTCATAAATATAGTCGCCCCGCCAGGAATGCCATTTCGAAACGCTCCCCTCCTGACTCCGAGCCTGCCCTTAGCATGGCGAAGCGAGGGGCGGCGCGTAAGCGCTCCTTCCGGGGGTGGTCACCCGCCACCAGCGGGCGCGGCAACCCCACCCCTTAAGGCTAGCGCACAGGCAAGGTATGTTGTCAACTAAATTCTCGCGGAAAGGCCCGCCGGAAGGCCAAAATTTTACAATTCGCGCCGAAAATTTCCTGCCGGTAGGAAATGGGTTTTTGAATTTGGCGGCGCGGGGGACAAAACGTCATGGCGGCCGGGACGGCCATGGCGCCAAGTCTGCGCCGCACGCGCCGACGTAGGGCCCAGCAGCGCCGGGCCGGGCCGAATCCGTCTGCCCGTCAGTGGACGGGTCTGGCGACCGGCGGATTTGGCCCTACAACCCCTGCCGACCGGAAGTTCGCTTCCGGTTCAGGTGCCGACCTCAAGATCGGCGCTACATTCGAGCCGCCAGCAAGCTGGCGGCGATCCTGCCGCGCGAAACGCAGGCTCGGAGTCCGAGCGGCCATCTTGACGTCTATTGGCGTTATTTGCCGTTGATCGTGGATGGGGCCGGCACCGAGCGAGGCAATTGCCTTCCATACTGCTTGAGAAGGCGGAAGAACTTCAGGGCCCGGCGGGCATCTTCTTGTATTTGTACTTTAAGAATTGCCGGGTTTTGGAACTTCATCTCGTCGCGCAGGCGGTAGAGGAACTCAATTTCCATGTCGGTTTCGTCAACCTGGCCGCTGAAATTCAACAAGAATGTTTCCACGGTCAACGAATGGTCGCCGAAGGTGGGTTTGTATCCAACATTGGTCACGGAGTCATGGCGTGACCCGGCGAGGATGGTGTGGGTCACATAGACCCCCACTTTGGGTAGTTGTTCTTCAATGGGGGCAAGGTTAAGGGTGGGGACGGTGTGTTTGCGGCCCACGCCCATGCCTGCGACGATCGGCCCGCGGGAAGAGAAGGGGCGCCCCAGCAGACGATTGGCCCTGTGGACCACACCCTCGGTCAGGAGTTGCCGGATGCGTGTGCTGGAAACCTGGTCGCCGCGTATGCTCAGCATGGGCACAATCTCCACGCGGAACCCTTCCTGATGCCCCAGTTCCTCCAAAACATCCGTGTCGCCGGACTGGCGATAGCCGAAGCGGAAATTAGGCCCCACGTGCACGGACGTCGCATGTAGCGGATCAACCAACACCCGGCGCACGAAGTCCAGCGGTGAATGTCGGGCGAGTTCGCGTGTGAAGGGCAGGACGACCAGCAGGTCAATCCCCGTTTCGGCGATCAATTCCACCTTGCGGCGGAGCGGAGTGAGAAGCTTGGGGGCATGGTCCGGGGCCAGGACCTTAATGGGATGAGGCTCAAAGGTGACGGCCGTGGCCCGCGCATCCTGGGCCCGAGCCACTTCAACCACCCGGCGCAACAACGACTTGTGCGCCAGGTGCACGCCGTCGAAGTTGCCGATAGTCACCACGCTGGGAGCCGGCGGCGCCTCGACCTCTTGAAGACTCGTTATGACTCTCATACCCGAAAGGAAACTCGAAGCTCGAAAAGCGAAAATCGAAATTCGAAATTTGAAAATCGAGAGCCGACGCTTTCTTCGAGTTTCGATGCTCGAGTTTCAAATTTCGGACTGATTCTCGACTTTCGAGTTTCGGCACTTCCTGCCATTAGAATTCCAGCCCCAATCCGTCATAAGCCAACTGGACGTGCGCGGGCAGCGTGGAGTTGGTGGCCTCGTGGCCGAGTTCGTGGGCGATGTGGGTAAAGTACGCGCGCCGCGGCTTCAGCTTTTCAACCATCGCTACAGACTGCTCCAGGGACAGGTGAGTGGGATGGGGCTTGGGGCGCAGCGAATCAATGATCAGGGTATCCAAACCTTCAAGGAGCGGAAAGCTGGACTCGGGAATCTCGCTCACGTCGGTCAGGTAAGCCGTGTCGCGGAACCTGAACCCCAGGATCGGCAGGAGGCCGTGCACCACCGGCACCGGGATGAACTTCAGTCCCCACAGTTCAAACGGGGCCTCGATGAGATGTGGATCGAGTTTCCCTACGCCACCGAACGGGTAATCCCCCTCAAAGATGTAGGAAAACGCGGAGCGGATGGTCGCCATACACTGTGCGCTGGCGTAGATGGGAACCGGAACTTTCTGCCGGAAGTAAAACACCCGCGTATCGTCCAAGCCCATGATGTGATCGGCGTGATGGTGGGTAAAAATCACCGCATCCAGTCGTGTCAGGCTCTGCCGCAGCGCCTGGGTGCGGAAGTCAGGTGTCGTATCGACCACCACCGCCCGGCCGTCGTATTCCAAAAGGATAGAAGGCCGATAGCGCTTGTCACGCGGATCGGATGATGTGCAGACGGCACACCGGCAATTGATGATCGGTACCCCGGTGGAAGTCCCGGTGCCAAGAAAAGTGAGAGTCATCACCCTTTGCGTGCCTGCCGCTTCTGCAATTCCATAAACGTCATCCGCAGTTCATAAAGGACGTCGTCCAGGAGGCGGGTTTCGTTGGGGGTCAGATTCCCTTTTGTCTTTTCCTGGAGAACCTGGAGCAGGTCAACGGTTCGCCGGGCATTCGGCATGTCGGCGGGGATACGTTCCCCTCCTGGCCCGGGCATCAAGCCAAGCTGAAACATGGCTGTGGTGCTGAGATAGGATACCAGCATCTCAAACCCGCTGGGTTCCTGGGAGAGGTCGGCATCCGGAGGCTCGATGCTCTGTGGCCGGGGCGCCTTCTCAACGGGGGGAGGCTCTGTCCTTTTCACCTCCGACGGTGCCTCAGGCCGGGGAGGACCCTCTGTATTAAAGGAACGGCGGTCGACTACTTTGAACCCTGAGGGTTCATTCTTTTCATCTGCCATGCAATGCCTCGCTGATTTACCAATAAGCCTGATACATTGGCCGGCTTTGGCCGCAATGATTAATGAGCAAGTTTAGCAATAAACCGGGCAGGCAACAAGTCTGCGTCCAGAGACTCCAACTCCTCCAGCGTGCGCGGCCAGTCTTGCTTCATGAGCCTCGACAGCGCGCGGTCGGCGAGCAACTTTCCGCCGGTTTGACACTTCGGACAGTAGTTGGTTTCGTTGTTGGCGTATCGGATGCGTTGGATCTTGGTCCCGCATTGAGGGCAGGGCATTCCATATTTGCCGTGTACTGCCATCTCCTCGCGAAACGCGGTCACTTTCTCGGGGAACTCGCAGCGGGTTTGGGCACGCAGGCGATCGGTCCACTCGGTCAGTACGCAGCGTGTGGCGAGGTGGAGGCGTTCAACTTCAGGGCATTCCAGGCGTTGAGTCAGCGTCACCGGAGAAAGCCGGGCGCGATGCAGGATTTCGTCGGAGTAGGCATTCCCGATGCCGCTGAAGAGCCGGGGATCGGTCAGGGCGCGTTTCAATGTGTGATTGGAAGACCGGAGGCGCGCGGCAAACAAATCGAAGTCTGCGGTGAGAACTTCCAACCCTCCCGGGTCCAGTTCCCTCAGGCCGTTTTCTCCCTGGACGACGTTTAGAGCCGCGCGACGCTGCGAGCCTGCCTCGGTGAGGAGCAGGCTGCCCTCCGCAAAATCCAGCGCGGCTAGCGCGCGCCGGGCCCCCAACTTCACGCCCGGCTTGCTCCAGTGCAGGCGGCCCGCAATCATTAGGTGCAGCACTAGCCAGAGGTCGCCCTCGAGGCCGATCGCA
>DATJVT010000174.1:0-3530 GCA_035501695.1 Terriglobia bacterium
GTGCCACGCCTGGAGCCGAGCGCGCCCTGGCGGGGTCGGCAGTCAGGAGCGGCGGCTTAATGGTGTCCTTCCGGCCGGGCGGCATGAGTCGATCTAACCGGAATTGCTCACATTTCTCTTTCGCCCAGGAGGCACGATCCAGAATCAGCTATAATATCTTCAGGGCACCAAACCCGCAGGTATCGTAAACGAGCTCGAACAAAGTCTGGGGAAGAGGATGGAATGGACTTTCCAAGGCGCCGATTACTTCAAATCTTGCCCTATGTTTGCGGGTCCGGCTTCATTCTGTACCGGAGCGAATCAGCTTTGGCGGCACAGAACCCCGTACCGCCAGCGAGTCCTGCTCCGCCTGCGAAGGCATCTGTTAAATCTGAATCGGGAGGAAGGGAAATGGAAAAAGTAGCGGGAATCGGAGGGTTGTTCTTTCGAGCTCATGATCCCAAAGCGCTGGGGAACTGGTACCTGCAACACTTGGGGATCGACCTCACACCAACGAGCGGGGGCGCATCCATCTGGCAGCAAGAGGCCGGCCCGACCGTCTTCAGTCCCTTTCCCGAAACGACCAAGTATTTCGGGGACCCACAAAAGGTCTGGATGGTGAACTTTCGAGTGCATGACCTCGATAAAATGGTAGCCCAGCTACGGACGGCAGGAGTTGAGGTCAAAGACCCGGAAACCTATCCCGGCATGGGAAGCTTTGCTCGCCTGCATGACCCGGAAGGAAATCCCATCGAATTGTGGCAGCCTGCTTAATCCGGCGGCTTAGCGCCGCCTTGGCGAGGTAAACTCGCCGCCACAGCGCTGATCCCGCTGCTGCGGGCCGGCACAACGTACCGGCGGCTTCATGCCGCCATGGCGAGGTGAACTCGCCGCTACGGGGGGCTGGTAGGCCCGGAGGGCGTTTGGCCCGGTCCAGTGCTGGTGGGCCCTGCATATCGTTCCCATTTCACGCCGGCTCGACATCGATTAAAGCCATGCTCGGCAATCGCGTGTCCCGCGACTTTGTGCTACTTTTGCAATTCAGGCTAGAGAAACACCAGATTCCCGCGGGGTTATCGTTGACATGGCGAAACTTGTGCTGACCGCAGCTTTCCTCCTTTGGACTGCCAATGCGTGGGCGCAATCGGGCGACAAGGAACCGGCGGCAGTTCTGGAGGTGGGGGCTGCTCCCGCCGTCAGCCTCAAGGGCGCCGGATGGAGTTTCGGCCCCACCGTCGCCGTGGAAGTGACGCCGGTCGAGAACTGGCTCGAACTGGAAGCCGGTGTGACACCATTTTTTGCGCGCCACTCAACGGAATGGGATACGGACCTGCTCTTCAAAAAGCCCTGGACCCTGTCCCGCCAAGTCGAGTTTATGTTCGGTGTTGGACCGGAGTGGATCCATGCGACCCGCAACAATGTGGTCACCAACTCCCTGGGCGGCGAGGTGGCGCTGGATTTTATGTTTTGGCCTAAGGGAAAGCATAAACTGGGTTGGTATTTGGAACCGGCGTATGATTACGACTTTGGTAGAGGGCACGATCAATCGGTCAGCATAAGCGCCGGCTTGCTGATTGGAATTCCTTGACATTGAAAACTCCCGTCCCGATCGATCCGGGACGGTATTCAGTGGCTTCGAGGCGAGCAACCAACCCGGGAGATTCAGAGCAGAAGACATGGAGAAAACTTGATGAACACTCGCTATGCATTGGCTGCCATTCTCCTGCTGCAAATGCCAGGGGGACCGAGTGTGGCATTGGCGCAGGACACCCCGCCGGCGGCCTCGCCGGAGATGCGTGCGCGCGATCTCGGCGTTCCCTTCGACGGTACTCCGGGAAGGCTCAACGCGATTACCGACGTGGCCGGCGTTGAGGTCGGCTATAAGACCCTCGTTTCCGGGGAAGGGAAGCTAATCGTCGGGAAGGGTCCCGTGAGGACGGGCGTCACCGCCATCCTGCCGCGCGGGAAGCAGAGCGCGAAGAGTGTCTTCGCAGGGTACTTTGCGGGCAACGGCAACGGCGACATGACGGGAACACACTGGATCGAGGAAAGCGGCCTGCTCGAGACCCCCATCCTGATCACGAATACGGGCAGCGTCGGGGTGGTGCGCGACGCGGGATGGGCGTGGATGGTTCAGCAGAAACACACCGGCGAATTCTGGTATCCCCTGACCGCGGAGACGGCCGATGTGCCGTTGAACGACATCATGGGGCAGCACGTCACGGCTCAGGATGCCTGGGACGCCCTGAACTCCGCCAGCGGCGGCCACCTTCTCGAGGGCAATGTGGGTGGCGGGACCGGCATGGTCTGCAATGGCTTCAAGGGCGGCACGGGTACGGCCTCGCGAGTGCTCGAGGCGTCGGCGGGAGGGTACACGGTCGGCATCCTGGTGCAGTGCAACTATGGCTCGTCAAACGGCTTGCGCATCGCGGGAATTCCGGTGGCGCGCGAGATGAAACTCCAGAAGCCATGCGTTGCCAGGAAGCTGGATCCTCCTGTATTGGACTGGCACGGCTTGCCGGCGCCTCTCTGCGAGCCGAATGTCGCCACCAGAGCGGACGGCATCCGCGCACCCGAAATGGGATCCATCATTGTGATCGTGGCCACGGACGCGCCCCTGACTCCCGACCAGTTGAAAAGGCTGGCCCGGCGGGTCTCAGTGGGATTGGGCCGCGCCGGAGCCATCGAAGGCGATTCGTCGGGCGACATTTTCCTGGCGTTTTCCACTGCCAACGCCAACGCCGACGAGGGTAACAGCGCCGCGCCGCCCTTTACCGAAGGCAATGCCAGGATCGAGCGATTGCAGAGCTGGAAGATGGATCCTCTCTTCGCCGCCGTCGTGCAGGCGACGGAAGAATCCGTGATCAATGCCATGATCGCCGCAAGAACCATGGAGGGCGCCAATTACTGGGTTGTTCCCGCCCTCCCGCACGATCAGCTCCAACAGGTTCTCAGGAAGCATGGCTTGCTGAAGGAGTGATCGGGCGCCTTATGATGCCTGCTGCTCCAGGCTTTCCATTCCAGGCAGGTCAGACCGGATTTTCTCCGGCCAGGATCCGGTCCATGCGGGCGCTGACTTCCTTCAAATAGCTCTCGTCCCCGCTTTTGACCTCGGCGCTGACCCAACTGCTGTAACCAATATCGGTCATGGCTTTGCGCACATCGGGCCAGTCGATTCCTTGCGTCCGCCGATCCTTGGGATCGAACTTGGGATAGTCGGTCCCCGGCTCGAACCGCTTGATATGCATGCGGCACACCCGCTTGCCCAGAGTCCGGATCCAATCCTGAGGATAACCGTACGCAACGACGTTGCCGATATCGAAATAGGACTTTACCCACGGGCTCTTGAATTCGTCGATGTAGCGCGCCATCTCAATCGGGCTCAGCAGGAACCGGTTGCCGACTTCTTCAATCGCGATGATCACCTTGAGTTCCTCGGCCAGGGGCAGGAGCTTGCGGATCTCGGCCTGGGACCGCCGGTACACCTCCTCATAGGGGACGGTGGGCGTAACGATGCCCGGCACCAGCAGGACAGCGCCGGCGTCGAGATC
>DATJVT010000175.1:0-15044 GCA_035501695.1 Terriglobia bacterium
GTCGGCAGGCAGTTGATTGGAGAAGACTTTGCTTTGCTGATCGGTGATCGGCTGGCCATCGATGGAGAAGGAGTTTGAGGCGTGATCTCCGAATCCATGAAAGAGACCATTCGAGTCGGCCGCGACCCCCGGTGACGATAACGTGACCAGGGAACTCAGTGTCGAAGAGGCGCTCTCGAGAGGAAGTTTGTCGAAGAGGGCTCGATCCACGTCCGTGTGGGCCGTAGGATCAACTTCGATCAGGTCCGAAGCTTCGGTCGATACCGTTATGGTCGTCTTTTCGCTCCCCACTTGCAGGATGATGTTTAAATTGAGTGGGACCCCGGAGTTGAGGTCTAAATCTTGCACATGCGGGAGGAAACCTGTCGCGGCAGCCGTAAGGTGATAGGGATTAAAGGGTATGTTGGTGAGGGTGAAGCTACCCGTAGCATCCGTGGAAACCGTGCGGTCGAAGCCGGTCACGGGATTGTAAATTATCACTGTGGCGTCGGGAATTACCGCGCCTGTGGCGTCCTTCACCGTGCCCTTCACCACCCCGGCGGCCCCCAAGCCCTGCCCGGAAACCCAGGCGGGAACAGCGGCGATACCCATAGCTAAAATCAGAATGTACAACGATGCACGCTTACCAAACATGAATTTCCTCCTTGAGGCTCATGAGATTTTTTGCTTCGAATTGAAATGAGGCAGAGCTCTCAGGAGAGAGGAGGGGCGCGGGCAAGAAGCGATACCGCAAAGAAGGGCGAATATCGCGCCTGTCGAGCGATAGGTTGAAAAGAAGATTCCTGCTGTGGCTTGTGAACTACCGATTGAACCGCGGGGCGAACTGAGCTGTTAAGAATGATCTGGCAGAGGGGGCAGAGCGGGCTGAGGTCTTGGGAGGCGTGCAAGTAGGTCCCACCATGGTGCTCAAGCTGGCAGATCCTGGCAACTTCGTCATGGTGGTGAAAGATTTCGGCAGAAAAGAGGTGGATTTCACCGGTGAGCAACACGCCCACCAGCAGGGTATGCACCCAGTAATTGTGCCGACTTTTTCCCCATCGTCTCAAGTTGATGGCTTCGCTCTTTTTGGCGCTGAAGTTAAATTGTCTGCTTAGCCCTGCCTACTATCTATAATACCAAATAATTTGCAAACTGAGGAGTGCCTAATATGCCTGTTACCTTTAGTTATAAATATAGAGATGCTCGCCGCCCGGGAGAAGTTGCACAATAAATTGAGCACCGTAATGCGGACCCCCGCCTTTGGGGTCCGCGGTTCTTACCACGCAATTTGGGCCAACGTAGTTTGGCGAGCGGTCACCGGGCTTGGGTCCCGGCTTGAGAACGCCCGGGGAGCAGTCTTGTGGAATTAAGAATGAAGGCCAACTCTGAGACCACATGAATAATCGCCGCCAGCAGCGGGTTCAGAAAACCCATGGCGGCCATTCCAACCCCTACGCTGTCGACTGCCAAAGTGCCGGCGAAATTTTGCATGATGATCCCCCGGCAGCGTCGGGCGATTCGCAATGTTTCAACGAACTTGGAAAGATCATTACCGATCAAAATGATGTCGGAGCTCTCCCTGGCCACGTCGGTGCCCGATCCCATGGCGATTCCTACATCGGCCTCTACCAAGGCGGGCGCGTCATTGATGCCGTCCCCGACCATGGCGACTTTTCGACCTTTCCCGCGCAGCTCCCTCACCCACTTCGCCTTCTGCTCGGGCAGGAGTTCGCCAATCATTTCATCCACGCCAAGATCCCGCCCAACGCAGGTGGTGGCGGCTTGCGTATCTCCGCTCAGCAGAACCGTCCGCAAGCCCATTCGTCTCATCGCCGCAACGGCAAGCTTCGCTTCGGGACGCAAAACATCTGCAATGCGGATGCTTCCCAAAACCTGTCCCCCTCGCGCGACATAAACTTCTGAGGCGCCCCCGAGGCCGTCGCCATGGAAAGACGGAATGCTTCTCACGCCCCGCTCCACCAAAAGTGTTCGGCTGCCCACCAGAATCTCCTCACCCTGTGACGTCGCCCTGATTCCCCTTCCTGGCGTATAGGAGAATTCATCGGGCTCGACGATAGGGACGTCGAGCTCTGTGGCCTTGGCATTGATCGCCTTGGCGAGGGGGTGTTCGGATTTGCGCTCGGCAATGCTGGCCGCGGCGATGATCTGCGGCGCCGTGAAACCCTCTGCCGAGACCACCTCGCGAATTTGCGGGGTTCCGAACGTCAAGGTGCCGGTCTTGTCCAGGAGCACGGTGTCCACGGCGGCCAGCGCTTCCAGGTAGAGGCCGCCTTTTATAATCGCTCCCTGATGCGCTGCCCGGCCGATGGCGCCGAGGATGGCCAGGGGGGTTCCCGCCGCGATGCCACAGGCGCCGGCAACGATGACCACCGAAATTGTCGATCGGGCGTTGTGCGTGATGACGAAGGTCAGGGCCGCCGCCCCCAGCGCAAAATACACCAGGTAGCCCGCCAGGCGATCCGCCGTTTTCTGGATCGGCGCCCGCGACTTCTCGGCGCGTTCCACGGCTTCGATGATCCTTCCAAACGTGGTATCACGGCCGAGCTTTTGCGCTTCGATTTCCAGCGCGCCCGACTGGTTTAGGGTTCCCGCATAGACAAAATCTCCGGGCGCTTTCTCAACCGGCATCGCCTCACCCGTGATGGCTGCTTGTTCCACGAATGAACGCCCGACCCTCACCGCGCCGTCAACGGGGATGTGCCCGCCCGGCTTCACAATCACCGTGTCGCCAGCTTGAACTTGCTCCGCCGCAATTTCAGTTTCTTGCCCATGCCGTCGGACCAGGACGGTTCTGGGCAGGAAATCCAGCAGATCCTGGATTGCCCGCCGGCCCCGGCCGACGGTAAGGCCCTCCAGCACCTCGGCGGCAAGCACGAAGCCGGTGATCACCAGAACCGTGAAGAATTCCCTGATGGCCAAAGCCGCGAGGAGGGCAATGGTCATCGAGAGTTCCATCGTCATTTTTCGCTCGATGATGTTCTCGACGGCCTCCTTGAAAATGGGAAACCCACCGATCAGGGTCGCCGCAATCCCGATGACGCTGATCCGCGGAAAAGGTTCCCACACATGAAACCAGACGGCCGCGGCAGCCAGCGCCACAAAAGCAATGCGCACGAGTTCGATCCCTTCGAACCCGTGCTCATGCTTCCCGTGCTCCACGCTCTCTTCGGGCGCTTTACGGTGAGAAGAACTTTGGCCCACCTCAGGCGGGGCAGCCGTTCCAAGGCCTCTTTCCGCCATTTGCGAAGCGCCCATATCACCCTCCTCTCCCCTCACTGGGGAGTTGGCTATTTCAAGTATGACTTCACCATGGCGATTACCTCGTAGGCGGCCGCCAACTGTTCCGATGTGGGCCTCTGCCTTCCATTGAGCACGTGACTCTTGATGTGCCCTTCCAGAAGCTCGGCCATCAGACTGTTCATCGCCCCTCTTGCCGCACTCAGCAATTGCAAAACCTCGGAGCAGTCACGCTCCTCGTCGAGAGCCCGCACCAGAGCATCCACCTGCCCCTGAATGCGCTTGGCCCGGAGAAGCAGTTCCCTCTTATCTTTGATCGTGTGGCTCATCGTTCCAGCTTCCTTTCCAATATACCATACCCTGTACAGTATATTCCATCGGGATATAAGACACGGCGTTCCCGTTTGATGTTATTCCAGCGGGTTTACCTGCGCCGGTTGTGTAGAGCCGCCGCTACTTCCTTGTCAATATACCATACCACCCATGGTATTATCCTGTTTAATCACCTCCGTTCCCAACCTCCAGTAATATAGGGTGCCGTGCCCATTAGGTGGATTCACCAATTTCGGCGCGCTTTCGCTTCTTGCTTGACGGTGCTCTTGCAGGTGCACCTTCTTGGGGCAGCCATGCTTCACCGGCACGGCGAGATGCCGGCGCGGTGGATTGATCTGCGGATTTCCGGCTGTGATATGCCTCCCTCCCCCTTCTCCGATGGCAATCCCCCTTGTACAGCGTGCCAGATCGTCCACAACGGTGCCGTTCAGCCCGGCGGTGCCACGCAAGCACTGCCGTCACCAGCCTCGATTCCCCTGGTCCGGCTGATAACGACCAGCTTCTACCACTCCGAACAACCGGCGACGAGCCTGGGCCGGGCCTCTCCCTTCGTGTAAGTCCTCCTCTCAATTCTTCTGTGTAACCCCGCGTGGATTGCTGTGAGGCGGGGAAACCAGGTTTTTATTCCAGCGTCTTCAACCTTGAGGATCAGCGATGATGAACTACCCCAGCATGCACTCAAAGGCAAATATCTGGAGATTTCTGCGATGGGCAGTCTTCCTGCTGGCCGGAGCAACGGCCAGCCTGCCCGCGTTGCCGCAACAGGCTGCGCCGGCGGTGCGCATCGATCTCGAGCAGGCTATCCAGCTCGCCATCCAGCACAACCACGCCTTGAAGGCAGCAGAAAACACTATCCAACAGAGCGAGGCGGAGGAGATTACGGCAGCCATTCGTCCCAATCCGATGCTTACCGCCGACTCGTTATTCATCCCTTTCTCCGCCCCCGAAGGCCAGTCCTACGGAAGCGCCATAAACACCATTACGGAATTCGACGTGGCTTTCGGTTACACCTTTGAGCGCGGGAATAAGCGTCAGGCCCGCATTGCCGCCGCCAAAGACTCCACTGCTGTCACCCGGTCGCAGGTAAAGGATAACGAGCGCACACTTTCTTATAACGTGGCTCAGCAATTTGAGGGCGTGCTGTTGGCCAAGGCGGACCTGGATTTTGCCAACCAGGATCTGGCGAGCTTCCAGCAGACGGTGGACATCAGCTCGAGCCAATACAAAGCCGGAGCCATTAGCGAAGGCGACCTCCTGACGATCAAGCTTTAACTGCTGCAATTCCAAACCGATGTCAGCGCGGCCAAGCTGGCTCTGGTGCAGTCCCTCCTGAGCCTGCGTGAACTCCTGGGCTTTGAATTGGTTCCTGCCAACTACGATGTCATTGGCGAACTGGCTTACGTACCCCTGCACGGTAACCAGGAGGATTTGCAATCGCTGGCGCTCCAGCAGCGTCCGGATCTGAAGGCCGCGCAACTGGGAGTAGCCGCGTCCCAGAGCCAATACCAGCTCGCCAAGGCCAACCGGGCGCGGAGTATCACCACGACGGTTACATATTCACACGTTGCCGCCATCAACGGCGCCGGATTCACCCTCAATACGGAAATCCCCATTTATGACCGCAACCAGGGTGAGATCGCTCGCACTCATTACGCCATCACCCAGGCCAACGAACTGCAATCCGCCGCCACTGAAACTGTGATGTCGGACGTGGCCAATGCCTTCCAGACCGCGCAGGTCAATGACCAGATCGTGCAGCTCTACACTTCGGGATACCTAAAACAGGCCCAGGATTCGCGCGACATCAGCGAATACGCTTACAAGCGCGGGGCGGCCAGCCTGCTGGATTTCCTGGACGCCGAGCGCAGCTATCGCGCCACCCAACTTGCCTATCGCCAGGCGCTGGCGAACTACATGCTCTCCGTTGAACAACTACGTGGAGCGGTGGGCACAAGGAACTTGCCATGAGAGAAACCCTGACTTCATTCCAACCCGGCGCCAGACTGCCGCATTCGAAGGCGCGGTGCGCATTGCCATGTCCTATGGCAGCCGCAGCTATACTCGCGACGGTGCTGTCCACAATATGCGCGAGGCATACGGCGGATGCCAATCCGGCTCCCGGCAACAGTGGCTCCCCGGGCGGCGACACGTCCCAGGCCCAACTCTTCTCGGTGCCGGAGGAGCAGATGTCGCACGTGCAGGTGGTGACTGTCGAACCCACCTCCCTGCGCTGTGTCTTGCGCCTTTCCGGAACCGTGGCCTACAACTTTTTTGAAACCACGCCGGTGATTAGCCAAGTCAGCGGTCCGTCTTCCAGAATCCTGATCACGCCGGGGAGGTGGTTCACACCGGCCAGCCCATGCTCTACGTCACCAGCCCCGACTTCGCCCAGACTCGCACCAGTTATCTCAAGGCGAAGGACGCTTACGCCCTGGCGCAGAAGAGCTACTCGCGGGCGCAGGACCTGTACGACCACCACGCCATATCCACCTCTGACCTCGAGCAGGCGGAATCAAATCAGAATCAGGCGCAGGCTGACCTGCAGGCCGCGGAACAGGCCCTAAAGGTCCTGGGTGTTGACCACCCCGAGCGACTGTCGAAAGACACGACGATGCCGGAGGTTCCTGTGCTGGCTCCCCTTTTGGGCGAGGCGGTGGAAAGGCTGGTTTCGCCCGGCCAAGTCATCCAGGCGGGCGCCACGCAGGTCTTTACCATCTCCAACATGACGAGCGTATGGGTTCTCGTTAATGTCTACGAGCGGGACATGGGAGCCGTCCATTTGGGCGATCCCGTAACCGTCCAGACGGACGCCTACCCGGATGAGTTCCACGGACGGATTTCCTACATCGGAACGGCCCTCGACGTCACGTCGCGCACCTTGCCTGTACGCATCGAGACGCAGAATCCCGGCGAAAAACTGAAGAAGGATATGTACGTCACGGCCCTCGTGGAAGCCGGCGCCATTCCCAACGCTTTGACCGTGCCGGATGCCGCCGTGCTCCGGAATGCCGAGAATGAACCCTTTGTTTATGTCGAATTCAGCCCGCGCCAGTTCGGCCAGCGCCCGGTGACCATCGGCGAGGCCGCTGATGGCAGGACGCACATCCTGGAGGGGCTGAAAACCGGCGAGCGCGTGGTGGCCGACGGCAGCTTGTTCTTGCAGTTTCAGAATTCTTTTCAGCACTGAGAGAAAGAGGAAGAACTGGGAGGTCGGCAAGGGGCTTGACCCGATCCTCAGCCCCCAGCACCCAGTCCCCAGCCATGATTCATCGCATCGTCCAGTTCGCATTGCGCCAGCGGTTCCTGGTGCTCATGCTGACCGCCATGATGGCGGCGGCAGGGGTTGTTGCTTTCCTGCGTATGCCGGTGGATGCCTACCCCGATCTGTCTCCCCCTATGGTTGAGATCATTACCCAGTGGCCGGGGCACGCCTCCGAAGAGGTCGAGCGCCTCGTCAGACTGCCCACCGAAGTGGAGATGAACGGCACCCCGAACCTGGAGGTGATGCGGTCTATCTCCCTTTACGGACTCTCCGACGTCATCCTGACCTTTCAGGAGGACACCGATAATTACTTCGCCCGGGAAGTGGTCTTCCAGCGGCTCAGCGAGGTGACATATCCGGCGGGCGTTACGCCCACGCTCGTGCCTTTGTTCAGTCCCAGCGGGCTGGTCTATCGCTACGTCATCGAAAGTCCCGACCGCTCGCCGCAGGAACTGAAGACCATCGAAGATTGGGTGATCGAGCGCGCCTATAAATCAGTGCCCGGCGTGGCGGACGACTCAGGCTTCGGCGGCACGGTAATGCAGTACCAGATGCTGCTC
Organism: Terriglobia bacterium; assembly: GCA_035501695.1. GTDB lineage: Bacteria > Acidobacteriota > Terriglobia > UBA7540 > UBA7540 > Bog-366. The sequence goes on from DATJVT010000175.1 coordinate 7,393, forward strand.
GACCCTTCGCGTCTTTATGGCTTTCACCTGACCGTCCCCGGGATCATTCAGTCCTTGTCCGTTAATAACGCCAATGCAGGCGGCGGGTTCTACTCGCAGGGCGGACAGTTCTACTACGTACGGGGATTGGGCCTGGCCCGCGATACTAAGGACATCGCCAACATCGTGGTGGCCAGCAATAACGGCGCCCCCGTGCGCGTCCGTGACATCGGCGACGTGGTCATCGGACATGCGCCGCGGCGAACAGACCCAGACCGTCCTCAAGGGCGTCGAGGCCAAGACCAAGGAGCTTAATGATCAAATCCTGCCCAAGGATGTGAAGATCAACGCCTACTACGACCGCAGCGACCTGGTGGATTTAACCATCGATACGGTGGAAGGCAACCTGCTGCGCGGCATGATCCTAGTGTTGATCGAGCTGATTTTCTTCCTGATCAGCGTGCGGGCGGCGGTCATCACCGCTCTCACCATCCCGCTCTCGCTGCTCTTCTCCTTCATCGTCCTCCATGCCCACAACATTTCCGCCAATCTTCTCTCCATCGGAGCGATCGATTTCGGCATTCTCATTGATGGCACGGTGGTGATGATGGAGAACATCTACCGGGAACTGGCACTGCGGCACGGCCAGGAGTGTGACCTGCACGAGGTGATCATTGCCGCCGCCCGTGATGTCGACCGGCCCATCTTCTACTCTGTGGCCGTCATCATCGCCGGCTATCTTCCCATTTACGTGCTCCACGGTCCCTCCGGCCTGCTCTTCCACCCCATGGCGGACACCATGGCGTTCGCGCTGATTGGCGCCCTAATCTTGACCTTGACCCTGGTCCCAGTGCTAGCCTCCTACTGGTTCAAGAGCGGCGCGCGGGAAACCAAGAACCGGGCCTACGAGTGGATCAAGGCGGAGTACGGAAGCGAACTCCGCTGGTGCCTCGATCACCCGAAGGTGACCATGCTGGCTGCCACGGTGGTATTTGGCAACACACTGCTTTTTGTCCCCTATATTGGCGGTGAGTTCATGCCTAACCTTGACGAGGGCGCCCTGTGGGTGCGCGCCACCATGCCCTATACGATCTCATTTGAGGAAGCCGGCAAGATCGCGCCCCAGATTCGGGACATCCTGATGTCTTATCCCCAGGTAACGGTGGTCGGCTCAGAACTCGGCCGCCCGGATGACGGCACCGATCCCACTGGGTTCTTCAACGTCGAGTTCTACGTCGGGCTCAAACCTTACAAAGATCGGGCCTGGAAGACCGGGCCAGATCACACCAAGGATGAATTGACGGATTCGATTCGCTGGAAACTGGAAACTTACCCCGGCATAATCTTCAACTTTACCCAACCCGCCGAAGACGCCGTGGATGAGGCGCTTACCGGCCTGAAGAGCGCTCTGGCAGTGAAAGTCTATGGTGGGGATTTGAACGTCCTTCAGGAGAAGGCCCTGAAAATCAAGGAGACCCTGGAAAAAGTGCCAGGCTTCACGGAACTCACCGTGGTGCGCGAATTGGGCCAACCCAGCCTGCTGATTGACGCGGATCGCGAGAAGATCGCCCGCTACGGCATCAACGTTGCCGACGTGGAAGCGGTGGTGCAGGCGGCGGTGGGTGGGCAGGCCGTCACGCAGGTGATCCAGGGGGAAAAGCTCTTCGACCTCGTCGTGCGCATGCACCCCCAATTCCGGTCCAATGCCCAGCAGATCGGCGACCTGCTGGTGGGCACTCCCACCGGGCAGCAAATCCCCCTCAAGCAACTGGCCGACATCCGCCAGGGTAACGGTGCGTCGTTTATCTACCGCGAGAACAATTCCCGTTACATCGGGGTTCAGTACAGCATCGTGGGACGTGACCTCGAGCGCGCCGTGGCCGACGGCCAGGCGGCAGTGAACAAGGTTGTCTCGCTGCCGCAGGGGTATCGAATGGAATGGGGTGGTGAGTACAGCGAGTTTCTGGCGGCCAGATCCCAAATGAGCGTTATCGGTCCCGTCACCATCTTGCTGATCTTCCTCATCCTGTTCGCCCTTTACGACAACTTTAAGTTTCCGGTTATCGTGGTGCTGAGCGTCGTCCTGACGGAACCCGTGGGGGCGCTGCTGGCGCTGAAGCTCACGGGCACGCCCTTCAGCGTTTCATCCGCCCTGGGATTGCTGGACTCATGGGCGTATCGGTGGAAACCGCCGTCATCGACACCTCCTACATCAACAAACTCCGGCTGGAAGGAATGGACATTCGGAAAGCGACTTTCGAGGCTTCCATGGTGCGTCTGCGTCCCATCATGATGACGGCGCTGGTGGCTTGCCTGGGCCTGTTGCCCGCCGCCTTTTCGCACGGTATCGGGTCGGACTCGCAGCGTCCCTTCGCTATCGTGATCGTGGCCGGATTGGTGTCGCGGTTATTCCTTGGTCGAATTGTGAGCCCTGTCCTGTACCAGATGGTGGCCCGCGAGGGGGATGTGCTGCAAGTGTGAGAGAGGTTGTCAGTGGTCAGTTGTCAGTCGTCAGTCTTCGGGGCTCAGTCTCCAGCGCGGCCCTCCACTTTCCTGTCGCCTGCCCGCCGCGAGTGCTACTCTAATCTCCATAAACAAATCTGAACGGCAGGCGATGTCCATTCGTCATATCCCTGAGGGCCATATGGCAGCGATGGGGCAGGTGATCTTGAGCGAGGCGCTCCTGGACGCGGACGCGAGGGATCGAGATTTTGAAGCCGCGGTTCGCGAGCACGCTCGCTCCGTCTACCGCGTGGCCCAGGTGGTGTTGCGCAACCACCACGATGCCGAGGATACCGTGCAGGAAACCTTTTTGCGCTTCCTTCAGCAGCCGGGACACGGAAGGGAGATTCGCAACCCGCGTGCTTGGCTGGCGCGCACGGCGTGGCGCATGGCTTTGGACCGCCGAAGGAAGGCCCCGCCGGTTTCGCTGGAGGAAGCAGCGAAGGTGGTTGCAACACTCCGATCCGAAGGGAGGACAGCGGAAGAGGTGGCCGGCCACGCCCAAACTCTGGCCCTCGTCGAACGGCTGATCTTGACATTGCCGAAGGAGTTGCGCGATCCGCTGATACTTTCTACTGTTGAAGAAATGACCTCCGCTGAAATCGGCGAGGTCTTGGGAATCCCCCAGGGGTCGGTGCGGGAACGCGTCTCGCGGGCGCGCGGCGTGCTCGCCACCAAGCTGGCGGCTTGGATGGAGAAGAACCGTGAACGATAACGATAGACACTATGCCCAGGAGTTGCTAGCTGCATCCCTGCGGTGTTATGCCGGCCCTGGCGCACGGCCGGGATTGGAAGGCCGCATCCTGGCCGGAGTCTGGGCTCGGCAGGAAGGGGTGAGGCGGCGCGCCGCATGGGCCTGGGCCTTGGGGATAGCCGCAGCCGCTGTGGCGGCGCTGTTGATGCTCTATGTTTCCCCCCAGCGCACCGCGCCGGTTCGTGCAATCGTGAACGCTCCCGCCAATCCCCTCGGGCCCGATGGCGCGACACGGACCGCATCCGTGCCGGTGCGCACACCGCGGCGAGTACGGCATGTGGCCCGTCCGACACTGGTCGATGCGCGCCCGCAGCAATTCCCTACACCGCGCCCCCTGAGCGAACAAGAAAAGCTCCTGGTGGAATACGCCAAATTGCTGAAGGCGTCATCCTCAGTTTCCAAGTGGAACCCCGAGGAGGAGCAGATGCGCGATATTGAAATTCCCCCGCTCAGTATTGCGGCCATTCAGATTGATCCGCTCCCCACACCGCGGAGCGAGGACGAGAAGTGAAGAGGGGGTACTGACAGCCTTGGGAGTGCGGGAAGAGCAGTCCCCCCTTTCCTCCGTCGCCTCATACTCTGCCGTATTAATTGATGGGAGATGGCGGGAGCTGCTGCTCCCGCACTCCAAAAGCGCTTCGCGCAGATTAATCGCTAGAGGAGATAACCCATGCGAAAGAAAGTGCTGATAACCTTTACCTTAGTCTTGCTGGTGATGAGCGTTGCAGGCGTGCCGTGGGCCGGGGCGCAGGAACCCGCCAAGCAGAGTGAGCCGCAACTCAAACCCGCTGACACATATAAGGTGGAGTTCACGGTGAATGAGCTGGACAATGGGAAGAAAATCAACGCGCGTGTCTATTCCATGCAGATCCGAGCCGAGGCGGTCCCCCGGTTTAGTGATATGAAGCGGCTCCGAGTCGGCACCCGAGTCCCCATCTCAACCGGACACGATCAGTTCCAATATATGGATGTGGGTATGAATATCGATTGCCGCCTGCTGCCGATGACAAACAGCAAGGTTGCGATTGGCACCAGCTTGGAATACTCCTCTCTGGGAGGGGAGACCACACCCGCACCCCAGAACCCTGTGATTCGAAACGTCCGGTCCGATGTGGAAGCCATCGTCTTGCTCGACAAGCCGACGGTGCTGGCGGAGATGGACGATGTGGCTTCCACCCACCGCTATACCTTCGAGGTCAAGGTGACGAAGGTGGCGGAATAGCGGTCGAGTTGATACGCACTCGTCTAGTACTGACTAATCTCCCTGAATTGTCGAGCTGTTGCCACGCCGGCTGAGCCGAGGATCTTCCCATGGATTAGCCTTTCGGACTTTACTTCCCTTGCGATGATAAAAGAACGGGTGTATAGAATGCGGCGGATAAAGACTTTATGAGCCGCCTGGCGCATCCGGCAGGGACCCTGCTTCCTGGGGAGGACTTGCAGCGACGGGTGAGGCTGGGAAGAGGAATCTCGTATGGATTCTTACACAAGACGCAATTTCCTTCGCCGGGGCATGGAGAGCGCTACCGGCTTGAGCCTGCTCGCCTCGGGAACCGGTACAGCGCGTAATGTGTCCGCCGGCGCGCTTGTCCCAGGTCTTGGAGCGGCCGTGCAAGCCGCGGCCCCACCCGTCAACATCGTCATCACCGCCACGCCCGTGCGGGAGGGCTTTGGCGGCGTGGGATTTCACACCGAGATGTTCCTGGACGTCAGCACTCCGGACTTCTTTCAACAAGTCCTGGCCAAGCGCTGGCGGGAACTCCATCCGCGATTTGCCCGGCAATTCCATCGCTGGATGCCCGGCCACCCCGGCGAACGCGACGTGCAGGCGCTCGACGCGATGGCGCGGCAATTGGTTTTTATGAAGGAAGCGGCCGGCACGGAGATCTACATCACGACCGGTGACCTCAAGGACACGCGGGATGAGGAAGAGCAACGGGAGTATGCCCGCGCCGTCGTGGACGATCTCGAATATCTCCTCAACCGGGGCGCTACCAATGTGAAGTACTACTGTTGCACCAACGAACTGTCACTCCATGAGTGGGGTGACATGCACACTGACCTGCCCAGGTACCAGACCTACCAGCAGAGTATTCACGCTGAAATCGAGCGGCGGGGAGTGCCCATCAAGATGCTCGCCACGGATGCTTCGCCGGTCGAGTACTGGCCCTCGCTGGAATGGGCCGCCCAGCACATGGACGACGTGACCGGAATCTACGGCGGCCATCATTACCTCAATGCCCACGAGCCCGGAAATCTGGATTTCTACTCCTGGTTCAAGGGGCGCTGTGCGTGGGCGGTGGAGCTTGCCCGGGCCAAAGGGAAGGATTTCATTCTCGGTGAATTCGGGCCTGCGCAATATCAGGAATTGAAATACGGCATCCGATGGGACACCTGCAAATACTTCGGCACTCCGCTCGAAGGGCTGGCGGGCCTTCAGCTTGCCGAGGCCGCCCTCGCCGCCATCAATGCCGGCGTTTACGCCATGAGCTACTGGACGTTCACAGACTATCCCGACGAGAAGGGCGAAAGCTGGATCAACCAGTGGGGAGTCTTCAAATGGCTGACGAATGACGGCGTGCCGCGCGCCCCCTATTACTCGTTTGGCCTGCTCACCAAGTTTTTCCGCGGCCCCGCCACAGTCTACCAGGCGAAAGCGCAGGACGAGAAGTTGCGTGCGACGGCCGTCCAGCACGACGTGGACAAGACCTGGTCGATTGCCGTCATCAACCGGGACACACGAGATGTCCCGGTGAAGATACAGTTGCCTGCTGCCAGTCCGCCTGCCGCATTCCGCAAGTATCTGTATGATGCACGACAGGTGCCAGTGACGGAGGATGGGGACCTTCAGGGGCCGTCGGCAAAGCTCGAGCTGCGCGACGGAACGCTTGCCGACACACTGGGGGCCGGCACGCTTGCTGTCTACACGACCGCCTATCGCGATACACCGCCCGCCGAGGTGCGCGGCCTGGAAGTCACCCGGATTCACGATACGCGAGTACCAGGCCTCTCCGCGAGCGCCAGCCGCTTGCGCTGGACTCCCAACGCGGAGCCGGACCTTTGCTATTACCGCGTCTATCACCATGGCGTCCGTGTCGGCTCGACGATTGCCACTGAATTCATCGATGCGGGCCCGGGGAACGGCCGTACCGAAGGTTATTCCATTGTAGCGGTGGACCAGTCGGGGAACGCCAGTTCGCCCTCGTGAATTGGCCGCGGCGTCGGGGAGGGGCGTGACGTTACTCCGGCGCAAGCCCGGATTGTCTGCCACTCCGCTCCATGGTCCCGATGTTCTTCGCCTGGTTTTCGCTTCCGCATTCCGAGCTAAGCCGTTAAACTCTTTTCGATGCGTCCCACTGAATTTATTGCCTCGTTGCGAAAAGGCCAGCCGGCAGCCGTGTATTTTCTCCGCGGCCCCGACCGTTTCCTCCAGGAGGAATGCCGCAAGGCCGTGGTGGGCTGTATTCCCGAGGATGCCCGGCAGTGGTGCCTGGCTGAACTGGAATTCGCCGGCGGCGAGTTGGCCCGCGCGCTGGAAGGCGCCGAGCAGATGCCCATGCTGGGGGGGCATAACTTCTTGCTCATCTCCGACACGGAAGATTTCAAACAGGCGCGTGACGAAGATGTGGAGGCCTTGCGCGCCTACCTGGAGCGTCCCTCGCCTTTCTCTACGGTAGTTTTTCTGGCGACTGAACCCGACCGACGGAGGCGCTTCATCCAGTTGATGGAAAAAAAGGCGCAATTGGTGGAATTGCGCTCGCCCGACCGGCAGGAGGCTGCCGGATGGGTGGAGAACTTCTTCCAACACGCGCAAGTTGAAATCGACGCGGGCTTGGCGGAAGAGATCGCGGGCAAGTTCGAGATCAGCCAGGACTCGCGCTCGGCGGCCGGTCCCTCCGCCGTCAACCTGTTGTGGATACGCACCGAGTTGGAGAAACTGTTGACGGCGCGGCCGGGCATGAAGCGTGTGGAGCCGGAAGATCTACTGGTGCTCGTCGCCTTTCGCGAAGAGCGCGAGATCGGGAAGCTATTGCGGGCGATTGGAGAACGCAAATGCGCGCTGGCCCTGAGCACGCTGCGGGAATTGCTGGCCAGCAAGGTGGCGGAGACCCTCATCTTGTGGTGCATCGGGGACTTGTTCCGCCAGGCGCTGCGCGGCGTGTCAAGCTTCGGGAATCGTGGGGGCTGGGCACGGACGGCGAACCCCTACGCCACCTCGGAGATCGCCCCCTTGACACAGAAGAATTATCCTCGCGAAGAATTGTTGCAGGCCATGCGCGCCGTGCGTCGCGCCGACCTGGGCATCAAGTCCTCCTGGAAGGACTCCAGGATTCTGTTGGAATTCCTGGTCTGGCAAATCGTGGTGGGCAAGGCTTCTACAGGCGAGGCGGCCGTCGGCGGAGAACTCCCGGTGCCG
>DATJVT010000176.1:0-2658 GCA_035501695.1 Terriglobia bacterium
AAAGCCTTGCGGTCCTGGGCGGCATGGATGGCTTCACGCAGTTGTGGTGTCATCGTGGCAAACGTCTCACGCCGGCACTGGGACGGTATAGACCTTCTTTCTCAATGTACTCTTCCACCAGCAAGGGAACAAGGCCGGTGATGGATTGGCGCGCCCGTACGGCCTGCCGAATCTCCCGGGATGCGACGGGAGCTTCCACTCCGTGCAGCAGGTGGATGGCCCCGTGACGCAGGCGAATGGTTCCCACTTTCGGAGGCAGACGGCGCGCCGGCAGCAGGTCGGGTGGCGCGACCTGGCGCAGCGCCTCCACCTCGAACCCGGGTCTCGACACGACTATGAACTCCACCGCATCGAGCAGGCGCCGAAACTCTTTCCAGTGGGGAAGGTCGAGGAAGGCGTCGGCCCCTACCAAAAAGAACAAGCGATCGTGCTGTCGCAGCCTGCGTCGTATTGCCCGGACCGTGTCGATGGTGTAACGCGCCGACCCGTCCGCGGTGGGCGCCTCAATAGTGGAGGGGATAAAGCGTGATTCGCCGGCGCAGGCGAGCGCCACCATTGCCAGGCGCTGGCCGTAGTCCGTCAGTCGGTCGTGCGTCTTGTGAGGAGGATTGCCGGTGGGGACAAAGAGGATTCGCTCCAGGCGAAACTGCCGCTGCGCCGCCCGTGCCGCCGCCAGGTGCCCGGCGTGGATGGGGTCAAACGTGCCGCCAAAGAGTGCAATGTTCATGCAGGTCCCGGCAATTGCTCCAGCTTCGCCCAGATGGCCGCTTTTAATTCCTCCAGGCCCTGATGGGTGACGGAGGATATCTCCAGCAAAGGCAGGCCGGACCCGGCGCAGAATTTGCGCAGGCGGTCCAGGTTGCCACCCTCTCCTGCGATGTCCAGGCGCGATGCCGCCAGCAGCATGGGCTTGGCGGCGACGACGGGACTGAAGCTCTTGAGTTCATCCATTATGACGCGGTAATCCTCCGCCGGGTCGCGGCCGGAAGTCTCGGCCACATCGATCAGGTGGAGCAGCAAACGCGTCCGTTCTACGTGGCGGAGAAAACGAATGCCCAAGCCCTTGCCCTCGTGGGCCCCGGCGATCAAACCCGGAATATCGGCCATGACAAATGACCTCTCACGGTCCAGTCCCACCACACCCAGGCACGGCTCCAGGGTTGTAAAGGGGTAGTCGGCAATCCGCGGGCGCGCCGCGCTGAGCCGCGATATCAGCGTGGACTTGCCCACATTGGGGAAGCCGATCAGGCCGACGTCGGCGAGAAGCTTCAATTCCAGCCGCAAATCCCGCACCACTCCCGGCGCGCCCGGCTCGGCCCGTCGGGGAGCCTGGTGAGTGGAAGTGGCAAAGCGGGCGTTGCCTCGTCCGCCGCGACCACCCATGGCGGCGGTCACACGCAGGCCCGGCGCATCGAAATCCCAAAGCTTGTCACCGCTGGCCAGGTCGTAAACTACGGTGCCCACCGGAACCGTCACCGTGGTATCCGCGCCGTTCTTCCCATGGCGATTTGAACCTTCGCCGTGCCCGCCGCGAGCGGCGCGAAACTCAGGATTGAAGCGGAACTTCAGGAGGGTGTTAACGTGGGGATCGCTTAGCAGGATGATGTCGCCACCCGTGCCACCATCGCCGCCGCTGGGGCCGCCGCGGGGTACGAACTTCTCCCGCCGAAACGCCACGCAGCCGTTCCCCCCTCCGCCTGCCGCCACGTGAATTTTGGCCTCGTCGATGAACATGCCGGTGATCGGTAGATCGGTAAGCAGAACGGCAGATCTGATGATCGCGTGATCGGGTGATCGGATGAACAGGAGGCGATCCAGCCCGCGGACTCTCTGTTCACCAGTTCACCCGATCTACCGATCAACCGATCTTCAGTTGGTAGAGGGAACAAGAATGCTGATATACCGGCCCGAGCGGCCTTTGTCTTCAAAGCGGACGACGCCGGAGACCTTGGCGAAGAGGGTGTCATCTTTGCCGATGCCGACGTTCTCCCCGGGCTTCAGGCGCGTGCCGCGCTGGCGAACCAGAATTGACCCGCCCGTTACCGTCTGGCCGTCAAAACGCTTCACGCCAAGGCGCTGGGCGTTGGAGTCGCGACCATTGCGGGATGTCCCCTGACCTTTCTTATGTGCCATATTTCAGTTCCTTTGGAGAAGTTAGGAGTGAGAAGCTGGAAGTTGGAATCCGTTCCTCCGGCAGGTTACTCGGGAGGGTTAGGCCTCCACCTTCTCGCTTCGCCTTCTAGCTTCCAGATCCTAAGCAGTTACGATGTCTTGAATCAGAACCTGGCTGAAGTGCTGGCGGTGGCCCAGCGTACGCCGGTACTGTTTCTTGCGTTTGTATTTCAACACCCGCACCTTGGCGGCGCGGTCGTTGGTGAGAATGGTTCCCGTGACCTTGGCATGGTCCACCAAGGGGGTGCCCACCGTGAGTTTTTCCTTGCGTATGGCGAATACATGGTTGAACTCGACCGTTGCCCCGGGGTCGCCCGCCACGCGCTCCACGCGAATCACGTCGCCGGGTGAAGCCTTGTATTGTTTCCCGCCGGTCCGAAAGATAGCGTACATAGATTCCTTCTCTCCTGTTTTCCCAAATTATCCATTATACGAATCGGGGAGAGAAACTGTCAATAAATGTGGACGCCGGGCAGTAGTGTCCCG
>DATJVT010000177.1:0-3029 GCA_035501695.1 Terriglobia bacterium
ATACTATTGCTGTATTCCCCCTGGCCTTGGAACTCATCAGCCCCGTTGCCCGTTGACAGGTAAATATTTCCGTTCGCGTCGGCCGCGGGCGCCGCGCCCCCCATCCAGATCCCGATCTGGCAAGGCTGGGCTTGACAGGAAGCTGCAGGGTTTACGATGGTGCGCGTGTTGGAAAACCCGGCCTTGCTGTAGCTGTAGGTGAACTCCATCGCGAATCCGGAGTAAGGAATATTGTCGCAATTGGAGGCCCAGGTAACCCAAATCTTCGCCGAGCCATTCGGACCGGGAACGAGTGTCAGCCCATTTCTCTGGTGGTTGTAAAGAGAGTTGAACGCCGGCGCGAAGTTGGCCGCGAAATTTGCGTCGATGATGAAGGGACTGCCCGGGACTTCCTGCAGAGTGTCGGCGTACAGGGCATGCAGTTTCTGACGGTATGTCTTTACGCCATCTCCATCGGCGTCTTCGTGTTTGGTCACCACGTACATCACTGGAGGCGTGACCGAGACATCAATCACCGGCGTTCCGGTGATCCCCACCTCGGGCGCGACCAGGCCGCAGGCACCGGGCAGGTCGGTATAGGGCACAGCGATTTCAGTGAAGCCGGAGCCGAGGTCGCTGGCATTGTTGAGATTTGCCTGTGCCAAAACCGCCCCGGTCGCACTACCACTGTCCGAGTCAAACATGTATACGCTGTTGCCTTCCGTAGCCACGTAAACCACGTTTTTCGCTGCGCCGTTGAAATTCAGATGATGAATGTAAAGGGGCTGAGCATAGATGGGTGCGTCGGTTGTGGCCAGCCAGCGAGGAATTGGGTGCTGCGACTGGCTCAGGGTGGTGGCTTTCAAGATGCCTTCGTTGGGGTTTACGCCATCGCGGTTATTGTTGTTGTGCGCGGTCAGCACGCACGGCGTGGCTCCCTTACAGTAACTCTGCCTGAGCGTTAAACGATTGCCAGGAGAAGGGATACGGCCAGAAATGGCATAAATAGAACTAAGCAAGACGAGTGCACTGACACCGCGCAGGATGAGCTTCATAGATTTCCCAAAGTTCCCCGATCAGCCGGGCCGTGGGCGTTGGCCCGCATCGCTAAGCTATCGTGAGATGGGTTGTGTCAAGCGTCAAGTGGACTGCTGGGCAGAGACTTTCTTCCTCTGTCCTCCGATCTTCGTACTTCATCCGGCAAGTATGAATCAGTGGCGGGGCGGCAGCCCTTCCAGCAACACGGGCAGCTCGCTGACGTCAAATTGGCTGCCACTCCACGCGGAATGTTCACCCGAAAGTTTGGTGAGGGTCTTCATCTCCCACTCCCTGGACACGTCGAGCCTGCTGGTGTGGTCCTCGTTCCACAGGATGACGGCGGGGCGGCCCGATACCTCGGTCAGCCGACAAATCCAAGTCGCGTCCCCCTGACGCCTGCACGATTCCATGCGGGAGCCCACCAGCCACTTCTGCACTTCGCCGTAGGCTCGGGCGGAAATCGTTGCCGTAGCTTGATCCTCATTGGTAAAGGGAATACTGTCGTGGCCGTCGTCGTCCCAGGCGTACCAATAGAAGCGCTGAACTCCTGCGGCCCAGTTCAGAATGTAGGCCCGGGCTGCCCATCCCGGTGCCTGTGCTAGCGGGTCGATGGCAACGGTCAGCTCATTTCGAATCCATCCCGATTCGGTGTTCCAAAGCGGCTTATCGCCGAGGCCGTGTTTGCGCATGACCTCCTTCACGGGCAGGATCAGGTCCAGCATGCTCTCGGGGCGGGTCCGAACGTAGAAGTGATAGCCGATGATATCGGCGTAGTTCCCGCCCCCCAGCTCGAGATAACGGTCGAGCCAGTCGATGCCATTGGGATTTACCGGAGATGGGGAGATTACTTTGATGTTGGGATCAACCTGCTTCAACGTGGTGTAGGCCTCGCGGGCCAGGGTCAGCATTCTCTCGGGGGTGCCAATCACGCGATTGCGTGGGAGATTGGGCTCGTTCCAGATCTCGTAGTAGAGGATGCGGCCTTTATAGCGTGCGGCTTGGGTGCGGATAAAGTTACGCCAGTCCTCCAGGTCCGCAACGTCGCCCACGATTTCTCCCCGTAGTGGGCGCGGAAAGTTCAGTGCAGCTGGGGAAGGCGAAGCTGCCGCCCAGGAGGGAGTCTCGCCGAAGGGCAGCAGCAGGTCCACGTGATGCTTCTCTGCCAGCTCCACCTCGCGATCCAGAATGTCCCATTGCCACTCATTCTTACGCAACTCCACTTGCGGCCAATGCACCCTCGCATCCCACAACCGCCAACTGCCGAACGGAACTGGAGGCCAGGGGGTTGTCGAAAAAGCACGATGAATGTGGAGTCCGAAGAATTCGCGGGGAATGGGCGTCGAAGGGGGCGTCAGTGTCAGCGGCTCGGACGAGAACCCGGAGAGTTTCGCGAGAGCGGCTAGAACCAGCAGACTCGCGGCCAAGACCCTGACCATCCAGATGGAAATCAAACGCATGATTGAAGTTTTGTCTTGGCTTATGCCAAATCCCGCTAGGCGCTCTGCACCGCCTGTTTGTAGATGTCCATCAGGATCGGATAGTTTCTCTCCGCCGTATATTTTGCTTCGTATTCCCTGCGGGCTTCTTTTCCGAGGGTCCGCAACTCATTGGGATGGTTCCAGGCCCACTCCACCTTCTGGGCCAAGTCGTCGGCGTCGCCAGGAGTGAAATGAAGGCCAGTGCGACCATCCGCGACCAGTTCCTGCATGACACCCATCCGACTGCAGATGACAGCGGTGCTGCAGGCAAACGACTCGGCGATGGCCATGCAGAAAGTCTCGTACCATTCGCTCGGAATGATCACGAAGCGAGCTTTATTAATGGTCGCCAGAGTCTGCTCCCGCGGTAACTGACCCTCAAAGCGGATATTGGTAAGCTTGTCCTGCGCCGCCTGAGCTTCCAGTTCAGCCTGGTCCGGCCCCCCTCCAACAATCAGGAGAGGAACGGATGCGCGAAGGCGCTTCCAGGCAGCCAGGATGGTTCTCACGCCTTTCTCGGGCGACAGGCGACCG
>DATJVT010000178.1:0-3016 GCA_035501695.1 Terriglobia bacterium
AACCGCCGACAACCTGACCGCACTCTACCAGAATGAGAAGGCCGTCGACGTACGCAAGGAAATCATGACCGCATTCTTCCTGCAAGGAAACGCCAAGGCGCTGGTGAATGTTGCGCGCAATGAGAAGGATCCGGAGCTGCGCAAGACGGCCGTGGAAAGACTCTCGTTGATGAATTCGAAGGACGCCACCGATTACATGCTCGACATTCTGAATAAATGAGGACGACATTGCGCGCAAGGATAGTCTTAATCTTCATCGCCATAGGTCTTGGGTCCGGATCCCTTACGGCTGGCGGAGAGGCACCGGACATTGTCAATGCCCGACTGGAAAAGGCGTCAGCCGCAGTGGGCTTGCCAGCAGCCATCGCCTGTGTGAGCCGCTCCGTTTCCGGACCGACGTGGGTTGGTTACTCGGTCCCGGCAGTTGCGGACGGGCAGAGAATCAGCAAAGCAAACCACGGTTGGGGTTCTTGCAGCGCTGAACTGGAGGAAGGGTTCAATCAGACAAATGGCCAGGGTGCCCGCCCTGAGCCCTCACCCCGGAGCCTCCTGGTCTTCCTTCGCACCCAGATGCAGAGAATCGACAAGATCCGAATGTTCGAGTCCAATTGCCGGGTGGATGCGGGAGGCAATACCGTGTACTGGCTCACGGATGTCCGGCCTGTCGAAAGCGTGGAGTTGCTCCGCCCCTATGCACAGGATGGCCCCCACGGGAATAAGGGCGCGGCCCTGGCGGCGATTGCTTCCACGGATGACCCGTCTGCCGACACCGTGCTGGCACAGTTTACGAGCACTTCTTCTCCGGCTGATCTCCGCGGAGAAACGGCCTTCTGGCTGGGCGCGGCGCGCGGCCAGAGAGGATATGAAATGTTGCACACCCTGGTGAAGAGCGATCCCAGCGACGAGGTTCGCGACCGGGCCATTTTCGCATTGTCGATCACCCCCGCACCTGAGGCCGTGGACACGCTCATCGACGAGGCCCGCCACGACACGAATCCGCACCTGCGAGGACAGGCCATGTTTTGGCTGGCTCAGAAGGCGGGCGAAAAAGCTGTCGCCGTGATCAACAGCGCTGTGGAAAACGACCCGGACACGGAGGTGAAGAAAAAGGCCGTCTTCGCACTCAGCCAGTTGCCTCCCGATCGGGGTGTCCCCCTCCTGATCAAAACTGCCGAGACCAATCGGAATCCGGAGGTCAGGAAGCAGGCGTTCTTCTGGTTGGGACAATCAAAAGACCCGCGTGCCCTGGACTTCATTGCGCGGGTCATCTTGAACTAACCGGCCCCCTGAGGAGCTTACTTTCGAGCCACCTCGAACCGCCGGCTGACTTCCTTCCAGTTCACTATGTGCCACCAGGCGGCGATGAATTCGTTGCGTCGGTTCTGGTACTTGAGGTAGTAGGCGTGCTCCCACACATCAATGACGAGGAGGGGTTGTTTGCCTTCGTTCACCGGGTTGTCGTGCAGCGGCGTGGAGGTGATTTCAAGATTGCGGTTTTTGTCCAGTTGAAGCCACGCCCAGCCGGATCCGAACCGTCCCAGGGCGGCAGCGGTGAATTTCTCTTTGAACGCGTCGAAGCTGCCGAAGGCCTTGTAAACCTCCCGGGCGAGTTCCCCTACGGGTTGGCCCCCGGCGTTGGGGGCCATGATTTCCCAGTACAAGCTGTGACTGAAGTGGCCTCCGCCGTTGTTGCGTACCGCCGTCCGGATTGAATCCGGAACCAGGGCGCAGTCGTTGGCCAGCAACTCTTCGAGCGGCTTACCGGCCAGTTGGGGCGCTTGCTCCAGAGCCTTGTTGAGGTTCGCCACGTAGGTGGCATGGTGCTTGCCATGGTGGATTTCAACGGTCGCCTTATCCATGTAAGGTTCCAGGGAATCGTGTGAGTACGGAAGTAGTGGAAGAGTAAAAGGCATGATAGGTTCCTCTCAAATTGAATTCAGGATGTGCGGCGCCGGGGGGAATCTGCCGAGGAAGCATGGATTCCCCAGCGCGATGGCACTCACTACGCGGCGAGTCAAACCGCCATCTTGGCCCGCCTGTGTTGCACAAATTGTGAAAGAAGACTTATCGGGAAATCCCGATTCCAAATCGATCCCTGCGGAAAACCATACCTCTTTGGTGCTTCCGCGTCAAATCGAGTGGCTGGATGCGAGGGCAGGAGTGCCGGGGAAGACCGATTCTCTGAGGTCCGTCCGCGGGGTTCCGGGCTCGCGGAGCCATTCGTGGATCAGTGGCGAGCGCCACTCTTTAGCGCCAGGCGGAATCGTCGAAGCGGCTGAGGTCGAGTTTGTCGTCGAGCACGCCTAGTGTCACGATGGCAAAGGTGAAAACCTTGGTGCCTTCGTGCAGGTGCCCGCCGAAGGCCTTGTTGTCGTCGGTCATCGTGATGTGGGCATGGATGCGGCCGTTCAGCACGTAGCCGTCTACCGCAATCAGGTCCATGGCGCCCGCCCGCTGCGTGAAAGCGAGTTGGGCCGGCAGCGTGGTGTTGCTCACGGCGTGGACGTGATAGCTCGTGACCGACCCGACCCCGCTGAGGATAACCGCGTTTTTGATCTTTTCGTCTTTAACCGCCTGCTCGAGCCCTTTCAGCAGGTCGGTGTTGTACTTTAGGCGGATCAGCACCACCCGTCTTATTTCGCTGGGGATGCTTACCACGTCGGGAACCGCCTGTGCCGCGGCGGGCGCGGCCCGACCCGCCAGCATGAGCATCACAAATACGAAGCAAATGGTTTTCTTCATCGCGCCTCCTCGGTGAAAAATGTAATGTAGGCGCCCTCTCCTTGCAAGGCCTGGCCCGGTTTCGGCCCTTCCAGTACGAAGTGAGGGTATTCTGAAGGAAAGCACATCCTTCCCCATAGACCTTGCATCTGCCATAAGAGGGCCGGCAAGATTCTGTGTTATCCTGAAAGGGGCAAAGTTGGACATATGAAGTATTCCCATATTGTTAAGTCGGCAGCGAAACACCTCTGGTCGGGTTTCAAGCTGCCCTACATGGTGATGTTTGAAACCACCC
>DATJVT010000179.1:0-2000 GCA_035501695.1 Terriglobia bacterium
GCTCGATCGGCCAAAGTAAGCTCCTCAAGCCCCGACCCGAAGTACTCAACCAGTTTGCCGACCACTCCGTGCTTGCGCAGCATTTCGGTGATGGTAAGCACCAGGTCGGTGGCGGTTGCGCCTTCCCGCAGCCGGCCGTTCAGTTTCACTCCAACAACCTGAGGAGTGAGCATAGAAACTGGCTGCCCGAGCATCGCGGCTTCGGCTTCGATTCCACCTACACCCCATCCCAGCACGCCCAGCCCGTTGATCATGGTGGTGTGCGAATCGGTTCCGACCAAGGTATCGGGATAGGCCACGGATTGGCCCGCTCTTTTTTCGACAAAGACGACCCTGGCCAGGTACTCCAAATTGACTTGGTGCACAATCCCGGTATCCGGGGGGACGATGGCGAGGTTGCGAAAGGCAGTTTGCCCCCATTTTAGAAATGCATACCGCTCCTTGTTGCGCACAAACTCCAACTCTGCGTTAATCTGCCAGGCGTTCGGCGTGCCGAATTGATCGACTTGCACGGAATGATCGATCACCAACTCCGCCGGCTGCAAAGGATTGATCCTCGCCGGATCGCCGGAGAGCCGCCTCATGGCGTCCCGCATGGCGGCCAGATCCACAACCGCGGGAACGCCGGTGAAGTCCTGCATGAGGACACGGCTGGGGGTGAAGGCAATTTCCCGGTCCGGTTTGGATTGGCTGTTCCAACCGGTCAGCGCCAGAATGTCCTCGGCAGTGACGTTGCGGCCGTCTTCCATGCGCAGCAGGTTCTCGAGGAGAATGCGCAACGAGTAAGGAAGATGCTGGGTCGAGGTTCCCTGCTTATCCAAGGCATCGATGCGGTAGATTTGATATTCCCGGCCGCCAACCCGGAGTGTAGAGCAAGCATTGAAGCTATTCATCGACGAAGGCCTTCCTTGAAAAAATAGATGCCGACCGCGGTGCGGGCGATCCAGCATCGGCCGTTCAGGACTGACTCCATTTTAAAAGGAAATAGGTCTCGCGTTCGCGGCTCGGACAGAAATTCCTGCTGCGCGCCTTGGTGCGCGCCGAACGACCCGGTGAGGAGGGAGGTTGCGCCAGAACGTCTTTACCCTTTCCCGAAATCGCCGCGGCGTGGCCGGGATTCTCGCGCGACCCAGACTCTTTCGGCCGCCGAGCGCCCCAGGGTAACCCGTCCCCGATCGGTCGCCAAAGTCAACGTCTGATCGTAATTTTTACCCGATACACGGAGACCGGCGCCCGGACGAATCCCGCGCCCCTCAAGAAACTCGAGCAGCCGCCGGTCGCGCTCGTAAACCCCGCTCACGACATAGTCTCGATCTGCTTCCGCTTCCGCCAGCAGCAGCAAGCCCCGCCGGCGCCGGCTCGCGGGGCTCTCGCGTTCGCTCAGATTGCCGTGCGGACAGGCGCCTTGTTTCCCCAACCGGGCGAGCAGCTTGGCTTCGAAATCCGGCGATACCGCATGCTCCAAGCGTTCCGCTTCGTCGTGCACCTTGTACCATTCCAGGCCAAACATCTCGGCCAACATACGTTCGATGAGATGATGACGCAGCGCAAGCCGGCGCGCGATCTTGCGTCCTGCGGGTGTCAGTCCGACCTGGCCGTCTGCCCCCATGCGGACCAGCCCATCCCGCTTCAGGCGACGCAGGGCCATGGTGACCGCCGGGGCCGATACCGAGAGCCAGTGGGCGAGGGTGGCGGAGATCACGATTTCGCCTTCGCTTTCGGCCTCGAGAATGGCTTTCAGGTAATCTTCCTTCGAGACGGTAATCACCGCTCGATTATATGACGGCCTTAACCATGATTAACCACAAGGCCTTCCTCCGGAACGAATCGCGCCGAGCGTCGGCGGGCGGAGGATGCGCCGGTTCCGAGACAAGCTATTTCGAAAGGAGTTAGCGGCGGGGACATCTCAAATAGATTTTGCCATTGGCAAGCGACAGGTTTGACATCCCGCGGTATTGTCCCTAACCTTGTTTGTTTCCAATTATGAAGATTCTTATTCT
>DATJVT010000180.1:0-5396 GCA_035501695.1 Terriglobia bacterium
CCGGTCGCTGATGAGGACGGCGTCGGGCCCTCCGAAATGTTCTTCCGGCGGGCTGAAATCGCGGCCCAGGGCGGGCGAGACACCCATCACCTGCAAGAAGCGCGGCGCAACCAGCGCCCATTTCAGGCGCTCGGGGAGCGCACCGGAAAGCTCGGAGGCGTCCTCACCGTAATATCCGGTGATGCCGGCGAAAGTGCCGTTCAAACGGTTCCAATCTTCCAGGCGCACGGGCGCCACGAACGGTTGGTCCACGCGCGGGCCGGTTTGCGCCAGCCTGGTCAATTCGGCGGCCGAAGGGAATGGGAGCGGCCGGAGGAGTACGGCGTCGATGGCCGAGAACACCGCGCTGTTGGCGCCAATGCCCAAGGCCAGTGTGAGAATGACCGTCGCCGTAAACCCCGGGCTCTTGCGCATACCGCGCAGCGCGTAGCGGAAACCGCGGGCCAAGGACTCCATGCGAAGACTAACATCCATCTCCCTGGTCCTTTCCACCTGGGCAGTGAGATTGCCGAAGGTCATGCGAGCGGCGCGCTGCGCTTCGGCGGGGCCGAGACCTTCCTGCTCGAGATCTTCGGCGCGCTCCTGGAGGTGGAACGCCAGTTCGCGTTCGAGGTCACGCTGCAACCGCCGGGGACGCAGCATGTTGGACCATCTCCGATACCAAGCCATTGCTTACCTCCGACGGGGAACCGCTCAGGCGTAACGAATCACGCGCCGAACGCCGGCCGTGAGCCGATTCCAGCTCTCCTCCTCATCCATGAGCTGCCTGCGTCCCGCCGCGGTGATCGAATAGAAGCGGGCGTCGCGATTCTTTTCCGTTCTGCCCCATTCGGCGCGAATCCAACCTTCTTGCTCCATGCGATGCAAAGCGGGATAGAGGGAACCCTCCTCCACCCGCAACAGTTGCCCGGAAAGGGTCCGGATGTGGGTGGTAATGGCATAGCCGTGCATGCGTTTTGCGGAGGCCAGAGACTTGAGGATCAGCAGGACTAGCGTGCCCTGGAGGATGTCGTTCTTCTTCGTTCCCATGTAGTTGCCTAGCTGTCTATGCCTAGCTAGCTTTACTCTAGCATATTGGACGCGGGAGTTTTCATAGTGTCACGGATGCGGGCGGCACGTGAATGGACTGGGGAGCGTGGCGGCCTGGGAGGCCGCCGCAGGCCGAGGGCCTGCCCCACCGCGGATACCAGCCATGGCCCGTCCGTCGCCGGTGTATAAAAAGTGTATGGCCCGCGCGCGTTTTGCTTTCCGCAGCCTGGTGAAGGCGCCGCTCCTCAGCCTGATCGTGATCCTGTCGGTCGGCCTTGGAATCGGTGCGAATACGGCGATCTTCTCGCTGATGCACCAGATCCTGCTCGACACCCTGCCGGTCCGGCAGCCGAAAGAGTTGGTGGTGCTGACTTCGCCCGAGGCATTTAAGGGCGGCAGCAGCCGCACGAGCGATTCCGGCGGCATGGACCACATTTTTAGCTATCCCATGTTTCGCCGGTTGGAGAAGCAACCGCAGGGAGTGACGGGGGTCGCCGCGTTCTACCAATTCGGCGCCAACCTGTTGGGCGGCTGTAACTGGACCTCCGCCACGGTGACCGCGCAGAGCAGGAGGGCCACGCGGACACACACGGATTGGAAGGTGAGAGTCATAGTGCACCTTTAGTTGTGTAGGACCGCTCCACCGCCGGGACTCAGGCGGTGGAGCGCTCATTCTTAGTTACTGTACCGTGAAGCTCTGCGTAGTCGTGTAACTGCCGTTAGCGGTAGTTATAGTTACCGGCCCGCTGGTGGCGCCAGTGGGAACCTTGGTGGCGATCGATTGCACCGAGGTCGACTTGAAGTTATTTGCCGGCGTGCCGTTGAAACTCACCGCCGTAGCGCCAAGCAAGTAATTGCCCCACAGGATCACCTGCTTGCCTGCGGCGCCCGAGGACGGGTACAGGCCGGTCACCGAGGGCGGCGGCTTGGGCAGCCCGATTTCCAAGCTGAAGACCGTACCAGCGCCCACATAACCGCCGGTGGGCGCCACGCCGTATAACTTGCCGTCCATGCCCTCGATAAGCTGGCAGTAACAGCGGCCCTCGCCGAGGTTCAAATGATACACCAACTCCAGTTTCTTTGCTGACAGGTCGTAGCGGAATATGTCGTTGGAGTTGGTGGTGCCGTAGACATTGCCGTCGGCGGCGGCAAGCAGCAGGCCGCCGGGTTCGAACAGGCCTGTGGCGGGGAAATTGGCCAGCACCCGGTATTGGCCGGTAAGAGTGGCTTGATAGACATAGCCGTTGTTGTTGGTACCGCCTTTGGGGAAGGTACCATAGAGATTGCCATCCGCGCCAGCCACCAGCGGAAGGCCATGCGAGCTGGTCTGAAATGAGGGTAGGTCCAGGAGCTTCGAATAGGCCCCAGCGGGCGTGAACCGGTATACGAAACCGGACGAGAAGCTGCCAAGCGGATTACCGATGCCGTAGATATTGCCGTCGGGCCCATACAGGATGTTGGCGTTTGGGTTCGGCTGGCTACCCGGGAACTGACCAATGATCTCGATCTTTTCCGTGAGCGCGACTCGGGCCAAGCCATAAATCGATGGCGACCCCTGGCTTGCGAGATCGTATATCTCGCCGGGCGGCGCCACGATTGTTCTGTTTAATGGTCCCCACTGGTTTGGGGGAGGGCCGCCAGGGAACGGGAAGTGGGTAAGGCTGGTTCCGGCCGGGGAAATTGAGACATCGAACGAGCCGCTAACGGAAAATGCGTCACCGTAGAGCAAGGAGTTTGGAGCTTGAACAAGTGTCTCCACGTGCGTATTATTCGCATAGGGGAACACATAGATCGACTTGAATGTGCCTGTGCTGGTAACGGAGAAGATAGTGGCGCCGAAGTTAGAACCAATTTGGGCACTGAGAGCATAGATTAGTCCCGGGCGGACTTCAAACGGGTACAATAGGTCCCCGATCGGATCACCAGTCTGTGGGGAGTAAAGCAGTTTATAGACCGGCTTGCTACTCTGCGCGCCGCAACTCAGAGTAACGGCCAATATAAGTGATGCTCGTAATAAATTCATGGCGGTGTTCCCGACGTGACCTAGTTACAAGTGGTGAAGACCAACACACCGCTTAGCAGCGTGCTGTGGTGGGCGGCATCGCCGCAAGTCGCACGGCTCATGAAGCCGCTGTCCTGAAGGATGCAAACGGCTGGAACGTAGACTGTGCCGGTCGACGTGGTCTGGTTCTGCTGGTTATCGGCGAGGGTGGGCTCAGTAAAGGCCGGCGGAAACCATGAGGTTATGCCGGAGGGAGTGTGCTGGCAGGTGTTTCCAAAGCCCAATACGGGGTTCCAATACCAAATGGGCGCAGTGGCTGCCGCCAGCGCGGTGGTCACCGTGGCGGTACCCGTGCAGCCCGTGGGCGGATTGGACCCGTAGGGCGAGGCCGTGGCTTGCATGGGGGCAGAGGCATAGCCCGCACCTGTCCCGATAATCGTGAGCGCCTCGCCAGTGCTCACCGTGCCGTTGCTCTGCATGGTGAGTAGCGCGTAGCCGCTGCTGGTACCCCCGATGCCGGTACCTGTGAAGGTGAGCAGACACGAACTGCCTGGGGTGCCGGTCGGATTGATTCCGCTGACATATGTGCCCGAGGCCACGCCATTGGTCCCGCTGGCGAGGCTTCCGAATGAGGAATTCGTGGGATCCGCCACCACGTGGTAGCCATAGAGCGCCCCGAGGTTGGCAGGCCCATTCGGAGGAGCCGCCGTGTTCGCCTGCGGCACGATGGCCCATAGTGTGGCCTGGTCCGCCGATGGGGTCGTGTTTGAAATTGTGCTCGCCAGGGCCATGGGGGCGCCGGCGGAGCTGCCGGCATTCGATGACCGTGGAAATGGCGGATTGGGATTCTGCGCGGTGACCGCGCAATTGGTGGACGTGAATGGCAATGGGCAGGGGTCGAAGGTGGGCGGAGGCGGGTTGCTGGTAGGAGGAACCCCGAAGGTGGTTGCGAAGTAGTAGTTCTTGTAGGTTGATTGGAGGGTGCCGATCCAGTCTTCCACCGCTTCGTTTGCCGGCCAGGTGAAGAGCAGGTCGTGGAACGAACTGTCCGTCGAGTCGAAAGTCGAGAACCAGGGTAGTCCGTGAACCTCGTCGCAGCCACCGGAGACCGCACCGGTGGCATCCACGGTCTCGCAGACATAGCGCGTGCCCGAGGGCTGCCGGTTCAGTTGAAACGGGGTCTGGGTGGTATAGGGCAGCCGGCTGTCGGTAAGTCCCGCATCGCCCGTACGGAACTGGCCCAAGCCGCCTGCGGAAAGGCCCGTCTCGCCCACCGCGGGAGGCAGGACGTAGAGGTAGCTGCTCTTGTCGCTGGTCATGGAAAAGGGATAGGTCGAGACGCCGGGCGCGGAGTGGGGAAGGATCACGTCTCCGCCGACACCTAAGTCCAGATCGAGACGGCTCAGTTCCTGGGTCTGGGTAGTTGAGGCTACGGCGTTCTGGTCCGTTACCAGCGTTCCCTGGATGTTGGGCATGTTGGCGCTGCAAGTCGTGTTGTATGGGCAAGTATAGCGAAGGACGTATGGGGCAAAAAAGTCCTGCGGGGTCGTCGGGGACGTGGAGTTGCCGGCGGGGAACTGCATGGAGGACTGGCCCCAGTATTGAACCGGACTGGAGATGAGGCAGGGAGCCGCGGAGCCGCTGCAGGCGAATGCGCCATTTCCCGAGGCCACGTAGACGTTGGCGGCGGAGGTCGAGGACGGACCATACATGGACTGCCACAAGCCACCGCCATTGATCCCCCAGAGGCCGCCCGGAGAGCAACCGCCGGCGCCGCCGCCGCCTAACGTGCAGTCGGAGTTCCCCTTAGGTGGAATGGTCGTAGACGGACCCGCTGGCCCATCCGGGTATCCAAACCCGTCGAACAAGGTATAGGGGCCCTTGAGGAGATTGCCGGATGGGAAGACGGAGGTGGTCGGGCAAGAGCCATTCAGGCATTCCGTAAAGAAGGGCGACGCCGGCTGGCTAAAAGTTGGCAGACTACCGTACGTGTACTTGTAGACAAACAGAGCTCCCGAGTACTGGTAGGTGCTGGTGTCGTCCAACTTACCGACCTCCCTTGCACCCGCGCCAAACGCCACGTAAATGTAAGGGTTGTAGCCAGCACCCGACGGGTGCGTCACCAGGAGCGAGGCACGGGACAGTTGGTTCTGGGGGTGGAAGTTAGGGCCCGAAATCGCCTGGGGGGGCGCGACGGTGGTGCCGGTAGTAAGATCGACCGCATCCAGGAACCATTGGATACCCGTCTGGTTCGTGCCCGGCGGCGTGCATGCCGATACGACGAACAGCGTGGGATTGTTGCTGCCGGCGTGGTCAATGACGGGTGTCGACACGATACCGTAGTAGGGAAGGTTGGTGGCACCTG
>DATJVT010000181.1:0-7827 GCA_035501695.1 Terriglobia bacterium
CGCCTATCGTAACGGTCTTCGCCGAGCACGGAACTGGACTTGGCATCGGCGCGGCGGACTGGAAGGGTGCGGTGGAGGTTTTGGGTCATTCAAATCTCGCCAGAGGATCTTATGGCCACGCGAACGGTCAAGGTGGAGTACTGCAACTGACACTATCCGCTGACAGCGAGCAGATCACGGAGCATGGCATTCCAAGCCAGTACGGAGAATTTGTGAGGCTGTTGAAACGAATCGATCCAAAGGTGAAGGTAGGTCCGGCGGCGAAATCTTAGACAAAAACCCACCCGGTGATGGGCGGGAGAAAACAGAAACTCCTCTCTTTATATAATAACATAACGTCCTTTATGATGCGGCAATATTGGGCGACTGTCGAGGTGCGCGGTTTACTTGGACCCGAGGGCTGTCGCCATGAGCCGGTAGCCCCAAAATACTTGGGAAGTTCGGGCCCCCAGACGCATCGCAGAAGAGATCAATGGTAGCTTGGTCGTCAGTCAATGCTACTACCGTGGCATTAGTCATTACTTGCGACCCCGGATTATTCTGCTCCGTAGTCTGATCGACGACGATGCCCCTCGTTCTACTGGTCAGCTTGCACACGATTTGCGTGTGATTGCCGCTTAAGAACGTGGTCTTAGCCATCAGGGCATAAGAACCGTCGGTAAAAGAAGAGTGCCGATCGGAGCATTAGACAGCTGGAGCGGATCACCTGGAAGTTGCTCAGGGCTACATTTATCGGGGCATGGGGGCCAGCACAAAGCGTTGGCTGCGGTGGCTGTTCTTGAAATGGCTTGGCATGGAAGAATCATCAAAAAGACCAGCCTGGGTATCGAACGTCAACTTCGCTTGCCCAGCTATGAGCTTGTGACCGCCCACGACGACTGACGTGTTGTTTATATTTCTCTGGCACTGTATGCCCAACTTATTGTTGGTCAGTCCTCCCTGCTTTCCAACAATGGTCCAGGGGTCTTTCTCTGGCGCTTTCGCCGGATCACACTTCCACCCCGTATGGCGTATTTGGTTCAACGTAGATGGATGATCGCTGGCTCCCAGCCATTCTTGCGCATTAAATGACGCACGCACTGCGAGCAGAGTCTCATCATCAACGCGGTAAATCTATTTGAAGGCCGCGTTTCTTGGCGTCGACACATTCCTGAAATGCGTGTGAACGGCCGGGATTTATAGTGTGGTCGACGTTAGACCAGTAATTGTCAGTGGACTAGGAAGTTGCCGTTGAACTGCAGAGGCCTTGCTCCAACGGATCGGCTTGACCGTCGTGAGCCGCTTCAACACGCTGTGGGCCCCATCCTGGGGACCACGCCTCGAAGACATCTTGCGGAATGCGCTCTGGGCGCTCATCGAGTAGCCGTTCCCTAGTTGCCTTCTTGCGCTCACCAGGATACTCCCGATGATGGATACCGCGCCAGGATACTGCGCCACGTTGAGAATCCGGCAGGGCGGCATTTGAGGGAGATCAGTCCACAGCCGGTATGGTGCGGGCAAGGTGGCTGGAAGACGGTGGAGTTGTGGCTCGAAGGAGGAGTTCGGCCACAGTGCGCGATATGCCAATTATTTCAGAGATAACCCATCAGCATTTCGCACGCCCGTAAGTAACTGGAATCCAGCCAACCAGCTTCTTTTCTATCCCTTGCACTAACAGGCAAGAAAACTTGCAGGCGTTCAAAAACCCGTTCACAGCCCAAGCCACTTTTCCACAGAATTTTTCGCCCCCTCAAATCAATCACTTGCCGCCCTTCCCGCCCTGTAACCCCTTTTTACGGTGGCACTCGCTATCCGCCCATGCATTATCCTGGAATTGAAAGAGCTGGTCGTCGCGTGCCAGCCGCGGCTCGAGTAGTATAAAGGTTCCCGCTGTACCGTGACCTAGGCACGGTGGGCTAACAGTCCTTCAACGCATGGCGCCTGGCCGGCCTCCGGAGCTTGTTTCGGGTTAGACATACAAGGAGGCTCCTTTGCCACTGCACGTTGGGGTGGTCGAGGATTTAGTCAGGAATCCGGATTCCGCTTGACTGCAGTGCTGCGCCCTCTCTCTGCCTTGGCAAAGCAGAGAGCTGGGCGTCAGCCGGTCCAAGTAGCAAGAATCGTCATCCCCCCTCACAGCCGAAGTGTGTCCATTCGCCGAGCCGCATACCATCACGCTTCACACCCTGGCCACCATCGCACATGAATGCACAGTTTTGCACAAGCCGGTTCTCGAAACAAAAACCCGGGGCCCGGCAACAACATTCCGCCCATGCACAATTTTGCACAAGTGGCCCGCCACAAGCGTGTTTTCGCGCAAAACGAACCCATTCGGGAAAATTTCAATTCGGTTCGTTTGTTCAAAATCGCCGTAACCGGCGTAGCACGACATGCACAATTCTGCACATCCGAACTGTCCACCCGCCCGCCGGCCGCAACCGCCAAGAACCCCCGCAACTCGTTAACAACACGCGCCAAATGGCTTTGCTCGCGCACCTCTCCGCACACCCCGCCGCAGCCGATACGCATGACAATGCCAATTAGAATAGAAGCACATGCCCGCATGACCAACTCCCTCACCCGCTTGGCCCGCATGACTCCCGCCGAAATCCGCACCCGCGCCCAACAAGCCATCTCCAAGCGCTGGGGCCCCCCCCCCGCCTGCCGCCTGGTCCCGTCCTCCGCCACCCCCGCCTGGCCCGACCCGCCGCCCGGCGTCTCGCTCACCCAGGCTGAAAAAATCTGCCGCCACCGCTTCGACCTCCTCGGCTACCAGGACCTCGATTTCGGCTCCCCCATCGACTGGCATCTCGACCCTGTCCACCACAAGCAGGCCCCCCGCATACCCTGGTACAAAATCCCCGTCCTCGATTTCCGCCAAGTCGGCGACCACAAAATCATCTGGGAGCTGAACCGCCACCAGCACCTCGTCACCCTCGCCCAAGCCTGGTGCTGCACCAGTGACCGCCGCTTCGCTGACGAGATCCACGCCCAATGGCGCGACTGGCAGCAAGCAAACCCCTACCCGACCGGCATCAACTGGGCCAGTTCCCTGGAAGTCGCCTTTCGCGCCCTATCCTGGCTCTGGGTGCGCCAGTTCCTCGGCGACGCCACCAACGGCTGGCTCCCCGCGCTCCACATACACGGCTGGCACATCGAGCGCTATCTGTCCACCTACTTCTCGCCCAACACCCACCTGCTCGGCGAAGGCGTCGCGCTGTTCGCCCTTGGCCTCCTCTGCCCCCAACTCCCCGCCGCCCAGCGCTGGCAGCGCCGCGGTTGGGACATCGTCTTGCGCCAGGCTGAAACCCAGGTCCGCCCCGATGGCGGGCACTTCGAGCAGTCCGTCTACTATCACATCTACGCGCTCGATTTCTTCCGCTACGCGCGCGCCCTAGCCGCGCAAAACGCCATCCCCATCCCCGCCGCCTTCGATCAAACCATCGCCAAAATGAACGATGCCCTCGCCGCTCTCTCGCAGGCCGGCCCCCCCCCGCGCTTCGGCGATGATGATGGCGGCCGCATCATCGGCGGCTTCCCGTCTCCTACCCCCCCCCAGCCTCCGCGTAGCGTGGCCCTTCCGGATACAGGCATCTATGCCATGACCAGCCCCCGCGCCCAACTCTTCATCGATGCCGGCCCGCTTGGCTCCCTTGCCGGTGGTCACGGCCACGCCGATGCCCTTAGCATCCAGCTAATCGCCGATGGCCGCCCCATCCTGATCGACCCTGGTACCTTCTGCTACGTCTGCCCCGAGCGCGATCACTTCCGCGGCACTGCCGCCCACAACACGCTCCAGGTCGATGGCCGCGACCAAGCCCAGCCCGCCGGCCCCTTCGCCTGGAAGTCCATGCCCGATACCACCGTCGACCGCTGGCACACTGCCGAGACCTGCGACTTCTTCGCCGGCCATCATGGTACGCATCACCGTTCCGTCTTCGGCCTCAAATCCAAATTCTGGCTAGTCCGAGACTTAGTGGGGCAGGCCCTCGGCCTGCGGCGGCCTCTCAGGCCGCCTGCGTCGAATCACCGCCTCGATATCCACTGGCACTTCCTCGACGAACGCGACCTCGCCATCCTCCCCCCCGCCGGCCATACCTGGTCCAAAACCATCGAACGCTGGGACTGGTCCCCGGTTTACGGCAAGAAAGAACCAGCCTACGTCCTGCGCTTCAGCACCGAAGCCACCCTTCCCGCCGAATTCGCCGTGCTCCTCGTGCCTGCTCCGAACCCCGGCCTCTTCGCCCAAACCGGCCCCGGCCAATACCGCTACGAAGACGCCGAAGGCGCTCACGACTTCCTCTTCACCGGCCCGCGCTTTCAGTACCGGCATGGCGCCCAGGAGATCTCACTATGAAGCTCCTCTGGGTCAAAGCCGGAGGCTTGCTCCCACCCGATACGGGCGGCAAGATCCGCAGCTTCCACATCCTCAAACAACTGGCCCGCCGCCACGACATCACCCTCCTCACCTTCTACCCCGCGCATCCTGATGACCAGCACCTCCAAGGCTCCGGCATCTTCTCCAAGATCGTCGCTGTGCCCCTGCCACTCCCGCCCCGCCGCAGTCTTGCCGAATACACCCGCTATGCCCGCACGCTGCTGGCTGGCCGCCCCTTCACCATCGACAAGTACTTCTACCCGGAAGTGCGCCGCCGCTACGCCGATCTGCTCGCATCTCAGGCCTTCGACCTCACGGTCTGCGACTTCGTCTTCCCCGCTCCCTTGATCGATTGGCACGCTCCCCCCCCCAAAATCCTGTTCACCCACAACGTCGAAGCCCAGGTCTGGGAACGCCACTACAAGATCGCCTCGAACCCTGTCGTGAAGCTAGCCTGCTGGCTCGAATCCCGCGCGCTCGCCCGCGCCGAGAGCCGCTATGTCCAACTCGCCGACTACGTCCTCACCGTCTCGGAAAACGACCGTGCCGCGTTCCTCCGCTACGTCGATCCCGCCCGCATCTCGGTAATCCCCACCGGCGTCGACACCGAATACTTCCAGCCCCACCCCCCCCCGCAACAGCCCGGCACCACCGTCTTTACCGGTAGCATGGACTGGATGCCCAACGAAGATGGCGTGGCCTATTTCGTCGAGCAGATCCTCCCGTTGGTCAGCCGTGAAACCCCCGAGACGGTCTTCTGGGCCGTGGGCCGCCGCCCGCCGCGCCGCCTCCAGGCTCTCGCGTCCGATCAAGTCATTGTCACCGGCGCCGTAGACGACATCCGCCCCTACCTCGGCAAGGCCGCTCTATGCGTCGTGCCGTTGCGCAGCGGCAGCGGCACCCGTATCAAGATCTTCGAAGCCATGGCCATGGGGAAAGCCGTCGTCTCCACCACCATGGGCGCTGAAGGTCTTCCCGTTCACCACGGCGAGAACATCATCCTTGCCGATGGCCCGCAAGAGTTCGCCCGCCAGGTCGTGGCGCTCCTGCGCGATCCGGACCGCTGCGCGCAGTTAGGCGCCGCCGCGCGCAAACTGGTCGAAGAGAATTACGGCTGGCCCGCCGTGGCCGCCCACTTCGATCGCATCATGCAGGGTCTCCTCTAAAGCATGCGCGCCATCGTCAAGCACGCCTTCTACTCTTGCCAGCGCCAGGCCGCCCGCCTCCGCATGCGGTGGCATCGGGATCGCCACCCGCTCACCCGCTTCCCCATCTTCTCCCTGCACACCATCGCCGCCGCCGCGAGCGACATGGCCGTCAGCGAAAACCGCCTCCGCGCGCAATTATGCGGCCTGCTCGACTCCGGCTATCGCTGCCTCGACTTGCCGGATGCGCTCCACGCCCTCGCCCGCCCCGAGCCCCTGCCTCAGCCCGCCTTCTGCCTCACCTTCGATGACGGCTATCGCAGCCTCTATGAGTGTGGTCTGTCCATCCTGGAAGAACTCGACCTCACCGCTACCGTCTTCATCACCGTGAACTTCCTGGATGGTAAAGTGCGCCCGCCCTGGCACTCCAGCGATGCCATCCTGGTGCGCGAGTACGAGCTCAACTCCGCCGATTTCCAGCCGCTCGAATGGTCCCAACTGCGGGAGATAATCGCAACTAAACGCGTCCGCCTCGGCAGCCACTCCCTCAGTCATTTCATGGTCGGCCACCTGCCCGAGGCGCAACTCCAGGCCGAGATCCGCCAGTCTAAGCAGATCCTCGAAGATCGCCTCGGCGTCGAAGTTCCCTTCTTCGCCTACCCTTACGGCGTGCGGCCATACGGCGCTTACACCGAACGCAGCGAAGCTATCATCCACGAAGCCGGCTACCGCTGCTCCTGCACCTCCCGCATCAGCCGCGCCGCCGTCGGCATGGGAACCTGGCTCCTGCCGCGTCTTTCTCTGGTGAACGCGGACTCACCCCTCGATGCCCGCGCCAAAGCCGCCGGCGCCTATGACTGGGTGGCCCTCGCCCAGAACTCCTTCCACGGCATTTTCCCCAACCCCCACGGCACATCATGAAGGCGTACTTCCTCTTCCATGACCAGTGGACCGAGTACGTCAAGGCCGACTGGGTCGCCTCCCGCTTCCCCTTCGCCGGCTTCATCGTGATCGAGAAGACCCGCCCTGACGCCGTTCGCTTTCTCTGGCGCAGGATGCGCCGCTTGGGCGTCCGCAAAGTCGCGGATGAGCTGTTGCTGCGCCTCTACTACGTGCTCTTCCAGAGCCGCCGCGATCACCGCATGCTCCAGCGGCTGATGGCGGATGTCCAGCGCGACATCCCCGCCAGCTACCAGCGCCCCGCGGTCCATCGCGTCTTCGACATCAACTCGGCCGAAGCCGCCGAACTCCTCACCCGCCTCGCGCCCGATGTCTGCATGCTCATGGTCCAGCCCATCCTGAAGAAGCGAATCCTGTCCATCCCCCCTCTCGGCATGCTGGTCTTCCACCCCGGAGTCACGCCGGAGTACCGCGGGACACACTCCGCTTTCTGGGCCGTCCTGAACCGCGAGCTCTGGGGCATCGGCTGGTCCCTTCTGCGCATCGACGCCGGCATCGATACCGGTGCGATCCTGGCTCAGGCCAGCGCACGTAATCCCAACCCGCTCACCGAAAGCCACGTCTTCCAGGCACACAAATGCCACGTCGAAGGCTTGCCCGGCGTCGTCGCTACCCTGCGCAAACTCGAAGCCGGTGAATCTCCCTCGGTATCCACCACAGGCCGCGCCAGCCACAACTACACGCACCCCGGCCTGAGCGACTACATCAAGTACCGCAAGGTCCTCAAACAACTGCGCGCGAAGCCAAGCTAGAATTTGTCTTGCGGAAGATCCTCCTGGTATTCGGCACGCGGCCCGAGGCCATCAAGCTCTGTCCCGTGCTCCTGAATCTGCGTCAAAACCCCGGTTTCAACGTGCGCGGCTGTGTCACCGCGCAGCACCGCGCCATGCTCGATCAGGTGCTGGCCGCCTTCCAGATCACTCCGGATTACGATCTCGATCTCATGCAGCCGGGCCAGACTCTCGCCCAGATCACTGCCCGTGTCCTCACCGCGCTGGAGCCGGTCCTCCAATCCGAGCGCCCCGACATGGTGCTGGTACAGGGCGACACCACCACCACCCTCTCCGGAGCCTTGGCTGCCTTCTACGAGCGCATTCCGGTCGGCCACGTGGAAGCAGGCCTGCGCACCGGTGACCTCGGCCAACCCTTTCCCGAGGAGTTCAACCGCGTCGTCACCACCCGCCTGGCCGCCCTGCACTTCGCGCCCACGGAAACCGCGGCCCACCACTTACTCGCCGAGGGCGTCCCCCCCCCGCGCATCGCGGTCACCGGCAACTCCGGCATCGATGCGGTGCTCTATGTGCGTGACGCCCTGGAGTCCGGCCGCCTGCCCGCGCCCGCCTGGCCCCAACTCGATCCCGCCAA
>DATJVT010000182.1:0-3250 GCA_035501695.1 Terriglobia bacterium
ATAGACGGGGAGTTCCCAGCCGGATTAGCGATGTACGCGATTTCCACCGGGATGTCGAGTTCCTCGGTGTTGGCGGGATCCTCAGCCAGGATTTCGTAGACGGCTACACCCGCGCCGCCACTAATGGTCACCTCGGACAATCCGCCGCCGAACGTGGAACTCGCGGTTGCCGCGCTGTAAGCGCCGGCCTCATTCTTGACGAGTTGCGCCACCAGCGGGGTCGCCTTTCCATTGGTGATGGTCACGGGGACAAATACGTGCACGCCTACCGGAACGTTGGCGAATTCCACCTTGATACGCGTGCCTGCATCAGCCATGCCCGCGCCCGCGATTTTTGCATCGGCGAAATCCGCATCATCCGTGTTATTCCAGAACCCGCTCTCCACTGCTGGATAGTTGGTTCCCGGAACGTCTTGGTTCGCGTCGGCGGTTGGGGCAGCCGGGGTTGTGTTTATGTCCCTAATCTTGAAGGCAGAGGCGAAACCCTCAATCGCCTTCACCAGCCCCGCAGCGCCTTGTGCCAGGTATTTCAGCTTGCCACTATCGACGTTGACATCATTGCACTGCTTGAAGCTGACCTCATCATCCTGACCCTGCACCAGGCCATTGAATACAAAAGCCACGATCTGCTGCGGGTTGTTGATTGGCACCGCGCTCGGGTTGCTGACGGCGATGGTCATATAGATAGGAATGCCGCCAATGCCAACACCAGTGGACACGGCAAAACGGGTCGCGTTGCCGCGGACGTTGGTGACGCGAAAGACCAAGAGGGCTCTCGCCGTTCCGGGCGGGTCAATAGGAACGCCGCGGAACACGATGGAACCGGGTTGGTTCGAATTCCATTGGCCCTGGAAGACGTTCTTGTTGTTATCAGCCGGGGCGGCACCAGGCAAATAGGGCGACGTAGCGATGGCACCCTGGCTGATCATCGGGCAAGGGGCGTCCGCCGCGAAGCAAACGTGCTGCGTGCCTGGCGCCGGCTCATCAGCCAACAAAATAGCTTCTGTGCCGTTGTTGTCGGTATCGATCAGCCGGCTAGTGACCTCGGTATTCAGGGTGACGGTAATATTGACGGTGGGAACTGTCGCGCCGGCGGTGGTATTCACACCGCCCGTGCAATTCAGCACCAGATCACCCATCAATTCCGTGATGCCCTGCTGACGGGCCTGTTGGGGAGTTGCAGCATTGGTCTGGCACTGAAAGCCTGCTGCGCTTACCGTGCTTACGGTCCCTAACAGAAGGGCCAACGCGGCAAGCACGATCATACATCTGCGAAAATCTGCCATTTCCTTCTCCTTGTAAAGTGCGTTATTGAACCGGCCGAAGTTTTCTTGCAACCTGAGCCTCTCACTGCTCTCAAAATCGTGTCACAACCTTGGGGAATCTCTCCGTGTCGGGCGGAGAGCCAGAACCACCGCGGGTCCTCAAGTGGACCGGCGGCACACAATCCAAAAACCCGCGATCAGCACATGATTCAAATCGGTTCTTTTTTTAAACTTCTGCTTCTGTGCTTGCGGGATAGATGCGCACAATTGCAAATTGCATCGGACGTGGTAAACATATTGATACCTCAGGACGCTTCCCGTGTCAAGAGAAAATTCTTTATCTTCAACACGTAGACCCAATTTTGCCCGATTGCAACGGCATTTAAGCACTGGGCTTAGCCCCCGTCAATGGAGAGAGTCCAAATCGTTGAAATCTGCATCGAACGGCGCCCAACAGCCGTGCAACTGGGTTCTGGTGCAGTAATGGATTTAGGTTAACGAATGGTAAGGATCCGAGGGGTGATGCTTAGAACAGAAAGGCGGCACCGACGGAGGCTTCGATTTGATTCAGCCGGCCGCCGGTATTGGCGATGATGGCGGGTTTTCCGGTGTTGTACTCGCGGAAGTCGAAGCGCAAGCCGATGATCTCGGTGAGACGGAATTTAAGGCCGCCACCGTAGTTGACTCCGAACTTGGTGATCTCATTGCCGTAGTACACGGAGGTTCCCGGCGGGACGAAGCTGCTGAAGTGGATACCGCCTGTGGCGAATGGCCGGATCTTCGATCCTTCAGGAGTGGCATACAAGAGAAAGTTGTAGAAGCCCTGATGAATGGGCATAGCAGCTTTAACGCCCGCGAGGTCCAGATTGCTGTGACTGTAGGCATAACCGAATTCGTGGCCCATGAAACGGTAGGTGTTCAGCGTGAAGCGAAAGATGAGACGGAACCCATCGTCCAACGTGACGGGCACGGCGTTTCCCAATTGATCCACCGTGCTGCCCAGGCTGGCGCCGCCGAACCGGGATACGCCCCCGCTGATGGAGAGCTCACCCACCTGCGCTGACGAAAGCGCGGCGCCGGCGAAAAAGACGAAAGTAACCACCCCGACTCGCATTCCGAATTCTCCTGGTTCTGATCCCTTCAGGCTACTTTAAACTTGTCGCGGCATGCCACTGAGCAGAAATGAACCAGTTCGCCGTTGACGGTCTTCTTTACGGAGGTAGCGACGGGAACAAAAGTACCGCAGACCGGGTCCTGCTTCAGTTCGCCGCCAACGTTGCTGCGCGCGGCCTGATTGGGAGCGCGTGGATTCGTGACCTGGGAAAACATCCGTGCGACGGCCACAACTACATAGCGGATGACCGCGAAGAAAACCAGGAGAACGAGAAAACGAAGTAGAAGCCGGAACATATACCGGGCAGGCATTCGTGCCTGCCCTATCTGCGAGTGAGGACAGGCCGGAATGCCTGCCTACCATTTACTTTTTCTTGCCCTTCTTCTGGGCCGCGGGATTCTCGTATTGCGTGGTGACGGTACCTTCGATGGAAGATAGCGCGCCTTTGGCTGAATCCGCGAACGGGCCGGTGGGCTTCAACTCGAGATATTTCGACAGAGCTTCCTTGGTGCCGGGAGCGGGGATAACTTTGCCTTCGGGAGTGACCTGGGCTTTGCCGAGCAGGTACATGCCGTACTGATACTGGGCATCCGCGTAATTGGGATCCATGTCGATGGCTTTTTTGAACGCTTCCCCGGCTGCGTCGTTCTGGCCGGTGTTGACCATGACTGCGCCGAGGTTGTAGAAGTAGCGTCCCGCGTTGGAGGGATCGAGTTGCGCAGCCTTAGCCAGCTCGGCCTGAGCCTCGGGAAGCTTCTTGGCTTTGACCAAGGCCAGCGCGTAGTTGTTATGCATGGCGGCATCATCGGGTTTGAGTTCCAAAGCCTTGTTATAGGCCTCCAGGCCCTTATCGAGCGCGGCCTGCGAATCG
>DATJVT010000183.1:0-9774 GCA_035501695.1 Terriglobia bacterium
TGGCGGTTGACAGCAAAGTGCTTTGGGGCGGGCTTGGACGGTTTCGACATAGTTCCTGCATCCGTAAGCACTTATTCGGATATAGCCAATTTTATCACAGGGGCGGTCAAGTGTGTCGCCTTCCGCCCAAAGCCGTGACAGTCGTCCAGGCAAGAAACCACCGCGGCGGCGGTCATGCGGTGGTAAAGTACCGCCTGCGGAAAGATGGGGAGAGGACCTATGGTGGTCAATCACAACAGTAACGCACTGAAGCTCGTCGGCACAATCTTCGCGGGTGTAGGCCTGATTCTCGTCGTGGTGGGAGGGGGGATCGGCAACCACCTATATACCATCCTGAAGTCGTGGCCCACCGTGGAAGCCACCGTTACGAGAAGTCACGTCAGGCGCTACCTCAGCCAGCGTGGAAGGATGATGTACCAGGCGGAAATTGATTTCCAGTATACCGTCGATGGAAAGGCATTCGATACGCTGGCGGGGCCCGGATACAGCACCTCGAGTTACGCGGGCATGAAGAGCATTGTGGACGAATTTGCTCCCCGGACTCGCCACCTGGTCCGGTACAATCCCGCGGACCCAAATGATGTCCGGATGAATGCCGGGTACAGCTTCGGTTTCTTCCTTCTCCCTCTTATGCTGGGAGGGATGGGTGTCTTCTTCGCCGCTCTTGGGATTATCATGCGGATCGCCTCCCGTTCGGCACAGCCGTTGCTCTGTCCAGCCTGCGGCTGCACGGTGGAGCGAGGCGAGCGATTCTGCTCCAATTGCGCTACGCCTCTCGCCGCTTGAGCGTGGGTCGGCCTCTGGGGACTCCCCCCTTAGCGCACGAGGTCATCCGGTATCAGAGAGTAGAAGATCATCGCGCCTGTGGGGTGGTGCTCCAGGGCGCGGGCGCACTCCTGCCCAAAGATAGGCTTGCCGGAGTTACGCAAAAAGCAGTTGTAGGCCGTGATGTGGGTGGGGGAATCGCCTCCATCCCAGGGAAACCGTTGCGTATCCCCCAAGGGTGAAGTGCGATAGACACGCATGATCTTCCCGATCGGATCGGACAAATCCCGCCCCGAAAGCAATTGGACCTGGTAGAGTTCGTACGCTTCAAAGGCCAGGTGGTCCCAGCAAGAGGGATCGGGGTGGGCGCTGCGGCAGACGGTATCGCCATCGGCATCCTCCTCAACTTTTTTCCTCTCGCTGGCAAGCACCTGGCGGTTCTGGAGATCGCCGGGCTCCACGTAGATCATGGCCCCGTGGTAGCCGAAGTTCTTGCGAGCGAGTATCTCCCAGAGTTCGGAATTCAAGACTTGTCCGGCCAGCCCACTGTAACGCTGTTCGCCAGGCTGCTTCGCCAGGCGAAAGATAATCTCGCCCATGGCGATGTTGGTGTTCTTCACGTATTTGCGCGCGCAAGTCTCCGCTTCTTTGCGATAGAAACGCATGCCCCCCGAGGCATAAGGGCCCTCGTGGTCAAGGTGCTTTTCCTCGCTTGGCCAGTGGTCCACCACTTCTTCGGCCAACTCAATGTACGCGGGCGACGGGTCGACTTCGTTTACCTTCAATAGGCACGCGAGCGCGCGAGTAGTATCCCAGAGGTCCGGAGTTCGAAAGCTGTCCGTGTCCGGACAGAAGCCGTATCCTTCAAAGAGTTTCGGACCCCACCCCGGCATCCCCTCGCCCGCCAGCTTAGCGTGGGCCACCAGGTAGTCGGCAATCTCCTTGGCTCGCTGCAGGTAGCGCAAGTCGTGAGACAAATGATAGGCATTTACAAACCCGGCACAAGCCATCCCTTCATCGGCCATTTTGTCCAGTGAGAGGGGCGCTCTTTCCAGGCGGGAAGACTCTGTCCTGAAGGATTGCGCAAGCTCGGGCCCGCCCAGAGCAGTCATCCACTTCCCGCTTTCCTGGCCGGACAATAGAGGAACTATGATGGACTGAGACATCGCAAAACACGCCAGCCAAAGGACGGGACGAGTCGGTTCTTTCATCTCAATTCTCCCCTGGGGCACGGATTCTCACGAAGACCTTCCGTTTTTTGCTTATTACCTCATCCCATGCCTCGTGGCGCGGTTTCTGGGATCCGGCAGGGCGCGCAGAGACACTCGCAAGGGGCTGGTGGCACACCCCTGATGCATCTTGCACGCACGGCATCCTCTGCTTCATCCAGCGCAGTCAGCCCAGAATGGAACGCCCTGATGCTGGAATTTTCTCACGAAGTGCTTTCCATTGGCAATTGAGATGCCCTGAGCGGACGTTCTCTCGAAAGTTAGATCGCAATGTGATATAATTCCATCATATGAAGGGTCAGCGATTGGGTGGTCCGACTGCCTTGCCAACTGAAAGCCTGCGGCGCCTGGCATGGTTTCGTTACCGGGTGCGCCGCTTCATGCGGTTCAGCGAGCGGGTGGCACGCTCGATGGGCATTACGCCGCAACAGCACCAACTCCTCCTGGGAGTCGCGGGTTATACCGGCCGCGGCTGGGCCACCATCTCCGAACTCGCGGAATTCCTGCAAGGGCGCCACAATGCCGTGGTGGGACTGGTGCAGCGCGCCGCCGATCGCGGACTGGTGCGCAAAGTGCAGGGCGAGAAGGATCGCCGCTACGTCAAAGTACACCTGACGCGCAAAGGTTCTGCCATTCTGGATGAAATATCGCGGAAAAACATCACCGAGCTCCGGACGTTGCAAATCGAAATCACGAAAACACGCCAGTCCCGCCCGCGTGATATCCCCGCTGCTCAGGGCGCATAAACATCCCGGTTTCCCCATCTGATCCGAAAGGTACAGCTTATGACCTCGCCCGTGTCCCCTGGTACCCCATGGTTCAACGAATTCGGTAAAGCCCTGGATCCCCGCGTTCTCGTCACCTCCGCCAGCGCGCTGCTGGTGGGGTTTATCGGAGGGTTGGTGGCCCAGGGTCTACTGGAGCTGATCTACCTCTTTACCAACCTCTTCTTCTACGGGAAGTGGTCGTTCGCCATGACCTTTCCCGTCCACCACCATCTGGGCGCGTGGGTGATCCTGATTCCGCCCATTGGCGGCTTGCTGGTTGGCATCATGATTCACTTCTGGGAACCAACCCTCAAAGGCCATGGCATTCCCGAAGCCATGGAGGCGGTCCTGATCGGCAAAAGCAAGGTCCGCACCCGCGTGGGGATTCTAAAGCCACTGGCCACGGCCTTCGCCATTGGCACCGGGGGGCCGTTCGGCGCCGAAGGCCCCATCATCCAAACGGGGGCGGCCTTTGGCTCGATTCTGGCGCAACTGACGAACTTCACGCCGTACCAGCGCCGCGTACTGTTGGCCTCCGGCGCGGCTGCCGGCATGGCGGCAACGTTTATCGCGCCGCTGGCGGGAATCCTGGTCGCCATTGAACTCCTCCTTTTCGAGTTCCGGGCGCGCTCCTTCATCCCGGTGGCGATCTCCTCGGTCGTGGCTACTGCCGTGGCCGTGCACTTCCGCGGGTGGGCGCCGCTTTTCCCTACGCCCGCATTCGCCCTCGTCAGCATGCAGGAACTTTGGCTCTTCGCCCTCATGGGAATCGTTATGGGTGCGATCGCCTTTGTCATGATCCGGGTGCTCTTTTTTCTGGAAGATGCTTTCGACCACTTCCCGCTGAAGCCCACGGCCATTTGGGCGCCAGTCGCAGGCGCACTCATGCTGGGCGTGATCGGCTATTTCTATCCTCAGGTTTTCGGCACGGGCTACGACACTATACGCGACATGCTGAACGATCGCCTGACCTCGCATGCCCTCCTGGGGATTTCCGCCGCGAAGTTCGCGGCCCTGGTGATTTCGTTGGGATCGGGAACCACGGGTGGCGTGTTCGCGCCTTCCTTGATTGTCGGAGGCGGGGTGGGCGCCGTGTATGCCCAGGCCTGGCACCACTACCTCCCCCACCTGGTGAGCGATCCTGCCCTGTACGCGCTCGTGGCCATGGCCGCGGTGTTTGGCGGTATCGCGCGCGCCCCCTTCACGTCGATCATCTTTCTCTTCGAACTCAGCCGCAACCCCAACGCCCTCCTGCCGCTGGTGGTCTGCTGCGTGGTATCGGATGGTTTCGTGCGCCTCTTCAGCGCCGAATCCATCATGACCGGCAAACTCGTCAAGCGTGGGTTGATCGTGCGGCAGGACTATACCGTTCCCGTCCTCCTTCGGGCGCGGATTGAGGAAGTTATGCAGAAGTCTTTCACGGCGGTCAATGCCGATGACACAATCCAGGAAACCGTGCGGGAGGTTTCACCGGAACAATCGGGCGTACTCCCGGTTCTCGAACCCGACGGCGGCCTCGGGGGCATCATTGAAGCCCATGACCTGCTGCGCGGGCTCGACCAGAATTCGAAAGTACGGGAGATCATGCGTCACGATTATGTCACCGCCCGTCTGGGCGAAAGCGTGGACGAGGTCACGCGCGACATGGTGATCCATGACGTCGAGAACATCGTAGTGGTTGAAGGAGCCGGATTACTGAGACCCACCGGGGTCGCCCGTGCTTCCGACATCCTGCGGCTGCGACGCTGGGTCATTGAGGAAGAGGGCGTTGGGAATCGGCCGGTGCGCCCCAAACCCGCCTCCAGGCTGACCGCCAATGCGGGAACTTCTTCCCACAAGGGCACGAAACGCGTGTGATCGCTCGCAGCTTCGCCACGAAGATTATGGACATGCTTTGGTTCTTGCTGATGGGCGACGTAGAAGGTAAGGGTCTTAGAACAAATGGAAATAGACGCGTCAGCAAGAACCAGTCGAGCGCCATCCATCAGCGCCTGGCGGGCACTTGCTGGCGCGTCCGTATTTGCGGTTACCGGACCGCGCAATTACTGGTAGTACTGCGCGTTGACCTCTGTAAATGAGGCGAAGTTCTCTGGCACTTCGGCCTCGGCATAGATCGAGTTGGTCGGGCATACGGGAACGCAGGCTCCGCAGTCGATGCAGTTCACAGGGTCAATGTAGAGTTGCGTGACCCCTTCAAATTTGGCTTCATCTTTCCGAGGATGAATGCAATCCACCGGGCAGACCTCGATGCATTTCTCATCCTTGGTACAACCTTCCACGATTACGAATGCCATGAATCAGTTCTCCTCTAAAGATTTGAGCAAAAATAACTTCCCCGAAGAAAGGGGCACACCCTCCGGACCGATCTCGAATCCTTCAAACCGGCGAGCGGGCAATATGAACGTGCAATTCGTCAGCCAAAGAAATGTTCAAATTGTCCCTTGCTGACAAGGGATTTCCCTGCCCAAACTTGCAAGCTGGATTGAAATCCCCAACATGAGGGGGCAAAATGCCCACTTTTGACTTGGGCCAGACTTAACCTTGGGTACACATTCTTCCCGCAAACGGCATTTCAACTGATAAAATGAGCAATGGTGCTGCTCTGCCCGGTGCAGGTGGGGAAATATGCGCCCACGGTTAACCAGGAGGGCGGGTACCTGCAGATCTCCGGTTCCGTGCGGGGGCAAAGGCGGCCTTGTGAAACCAGCGTGCTCCCCCGCGAGCGTCCCGATGGATAGAGTCTGAAGTCATGGGGAACCTGACGACCTCGCTGAACTCTCGCTCATGGATTTGACGAACCCACCTCTGCCCAGTCCGCCCAGTTGCGAATCTTCGAGCGCCACCTGGAAGACCGAAGTGCTGCTCGCCGGCACCTGGCGGGGCGCCACGTCCACCCTGCTGTCGCGCGGGCGCCACCACATCATCGTCGACACCGGCATGCCGCACGAGGCCTATCGCCTTCTGCGAGCGCTTGAACAGCGGGGCCTGCATCCCAGCGATGTCCGCATGGTAATCAACACCCATTTCCATGTCGACCACGTACTGAACAACAGCCTTTTTCCCCAGAGCGATATCTACGGCACCCAACAATCGCACGACTGGTGCTGCCAGGCCTATGCCGACCTGCTGGACGAGCAGAACTGGGAGAAGCTCAGCCTGAAGTATTACCCGGAATCGGCGGATTACGAAAAGGCGCCGGAAATGATGGGCGCCCTGCGGCGATTTGCCTTGCGCTGGTGGGACCGCCAGCGCCTGGGCGACCCCTCGCGCTTCCGCTGGATTGAAGCCCATCCCGTGCCGGACGACCTGGAATTCCTGGTGACGGACGGGCACGTGCCGGGCCACGTTTCCGTGATCGTGCACCAACCCGGTCCCCCCATCGTAATTGCCGGTGATGCCGTCTTGACGCGCGAACACGACGAGAACGTCTTCA
Organism: Terriglobia bacterium; assembly: GCA_035501695.1. GTDB lineage: Bacteria > Acidobacteriota > Terriglobia > UBA7540 > UBA7540 > Bog-366. The sequence goes on from DATJVT010000183.1 coordinate 6,195, forward strand.
CCATGATTCCCCACAACCGCGCGGAGTTCCAACGCGACCGGACCCGCATTCTGGGAATGATGGGACGCATCGTTCCCGGCCACGACGGCGAGTTCAACAATGGCGACAACGGCCAGCCTTCCCAATCCGGAGGCTAGAACAATTGACTATCGATGAAGGAAGGAAACAGGACGAGGGAGGGCGGGTCGCCGCCGCCGCCACCCTGCTCCGGCCGCCCCAGGAGGGGCGCTCCCCCCCTCCGGGAAGAGAGTCATCGTAAAGGACTTGACTTTTGCCCGCCCGGTCTACCAGAATGTTACAGACTTTTTGAATATCGTGATCCCCGGCAATGGTGCGCGAGGCCGTTGCCGTCCGCAGACCGTATCAGGATTTTTCCCTTGGCCTCACCCAACTCACGCCGCAAGGTCTTGATCATCGAAGACGAACCTTCTATTCGCAACGTCCTTTACGTGCTGTTGGCGGGACTGGGGTGCGACGGCGACGTGGCCCACAACACGGACCAGGCGGTTGACATGATCCGTCAGGATCAATTTGACGCGATCCTGCTCGACCTCCGCTCCGCCCCCCTGCCCAAGATGGACTCGGAGATCCGGAAGCTCCAGCCCAGCCTGGTGGGGCGCGTCCTGGTGATCACCGGCGAAGTCGCCGACCAAGCCACCATGGAAATGCTGGAACGGTACGCCGTGCCGCACATCCCACGCAGCCGCGTCAGTTCCGATCTCTGGGGACGGCTGCGGACCTTGCTCGGCTTTACGCGTTCAGCGGATTCCGCCTCCCACTAGACCAAACTTATAAGTAGCAACATATTCCGCCAAGGCCTCCCGCCACGGCCTCGGCAGCGCGAAGCCAGCTTCGCGCAACGCTCGAATCTCCATCACCGCGTATTTCAGCCGCGGCGCGCGCCTCTGCATCATGGCGTCGGGCAGGCCGATAACCTTGGCCGGGTCCAGCCCTGCCATCTCCACCGCCGCACGCGCCAGTTCGTACCGGCTACAAGTTCCTTGATTTCCAAGGTGATAGAGACCATAAGGGCCGGATTCCGCCACCTCCATGATTTTCAGGCCGGCGTCCACAGTATGAGCGGCGCAACCGTACTGATCCCGCGCCGTCTTGTAATCTTCCCCCGCCACTGCTTTTCGCAAACCCTTTTCGACGAAGTTGATCTTCCCCGGCCCGAAGAGCACGGGGACTCGGAAGATCCAATGGCGCTCGAGAGCCTTCACCGCCCCCTCCGCCTGCAACTTGGTCCGGCCGTAAACTGTAAGGGGTTCGGGGGGATCGGTTTCCACATAGGGCCTCGAGCCCCGGCCATCGAAGACCGCGTCGGTGGAGATGTGGGCGACTCCAGCGCCCAGGCGGCGCGCGGAATCAACCACGTAGCAGGTCGCCTGATAATTCACTCGCCGGGCCAGTTCCGGATCGGCGTCGCAGATGTCGAGATCCGGAATGGCGGCGGCGTGGACCACCAGATCCGGATGTATTCGTTCCAGTGCCGCTCCGATGGCCGCGGCATCGGTGATGTCGGCCTCGGCGCGAGTTAGAGGAAATACCTCATGCCGGGTCGCAAAGGCCGCGACCAGTCCATGCCCGAACAAACCTGCCGCACCGGTGGTGGCGACGCGCATCGCTCGAACATCGAAAATCGAAACTCGGGAATCGAAACTCACGATGAATTTCGGGCTTCGATTTTCGAGTTTCCCCCTGGGAGCTACTTCATTCTTTCCACGACTCCGGGTGTATTGTAAAGCCGGATGATGGTATTTAGGTCGCGTTGGCTGGGCTTGCTGACCAAGGTTTTCCAGGGAAAAGAGTACGGAACTCCCGGTAACGCCACGCGGCGGTTGTTTTCCTGGAGTTGCCAATACATGATATCTCCCTTGGAATCGCTGTGTCCCTGGATGCCCAAGGCGTGTCCCAGTTCGTGCAGGACGATCGCCCGCATTTCATCTTTGGTCCAGCGGCGCGAAAGACCGACGGAAACAACAGCCACTTTGCGACCGGTCAGTTCGCTCCCCACGCGACGAAACTGTACCCACTCGGTCTCCTCCCCCGCAGCCCCTTCGATATCGGTTTCACTCTCCCAGTTGAAGCGAATATCGGCATCCTGCAACTCCGCGGTCAGCTCCAGGGGTACCATCTCCTTCCAAATCCCAAACGCTTCCCGCGCTCCTTGCGCCCAGTTCTCCGTAGGCGCGTTGCCAATACAAACCTTGACGGGAAATGAGTTCCACTTGCGGGATTCGGAGAGTTCGGCAATCTCCGGGTAATAATCCGAGGCGGAGGCGACATAATGCGAAGGCTGGAGAGCGTCGGGGTAGGCGGGGAGCAACCCGAGAATCTGAATCCTGGCGGTGGCCTGCCCGGCCTGGTACTTGAATTCGGGGGAATTGGCAGCCAAACCCGCGAACTGACGCCAGTCCGCAATGGCCTTCTGCCGGTCCACCATCTCGTCCGCCAGGGCGCGATTGTAATATGCCTCAAGAAATTGCGGGTCCTGCTCGATGGCGCGGGCGTATGCCGTCGCCGCGTCCGCAAACCGGTGCTGATCGAAGAACTCGTTGCCTTGCCGGTAGGCTGCCTGGGCGGATTCCCGGTCCGCCGCCGTTGCGGGTGCGACCATTATCAGCAGCAGGAAGGCTGCAAACAGTTGACGCATTGGATCTAACCTCCCAAAGCCAGGTTAGGTGACATCATACCGGCTGGGGGACCTCGGTTCCAGAAATAAGTGCCGGCATTGATAGGAAAGAAGCCTGCCCATAGGGATCATGATTCATCCCATCCGTTGGCCGTCAGCCCGATTGATGCCGCTAAAGGGGTATCGATACCCGTGGGGTTCAAACCGGCACGCAGAATTCGTGCCATCTCTTGCCCTTTCAGCAACATCGTTTCATATTTCATTAACTTATTCTTTTTCAACAACGTCCTTCCAAAGTTCCGGGGAGACTTTTTTCGTTGTTTGTTTTCAATAACATCGTAAGACTAACCTTCATTTTGCGGGGGCCACTTTTTTGAGGTTTGCCCTCACCGCTAGGCTATCTGTTTTCAATGGCTTGCACCGCTGCGTTTATGCGTGAGATTCCGCTAACCGCATTTATCATCATACTCATCGTCTGAGGAAAACTTTCTGGATCATTGGACGGCAACCCCATATCGCACCCGCATAGTCCGACAGTTCCGCAGCCCACGCGAGTTTCGTAGCACGGGCATCCTGCCCGTGCAGGGGCAATGGCCCGAAGGGCCATGGCAAGAGCCTGCGGAGGGCATGCCTGCCCTCGCTCCCTCATGGCCAAGATGGCCATACCACGAGAGACGTGCCACGGGCATCTTGCCCGTGCAGGAGCGATTGCCAGACTGGCCCTCGGGAGAGATTGCGGCTGGCAAGCCTGCCCGCACTCGATGATCGCCAAGAGGGGGATGCCCCCCAGATTCTAGTCTAGAACAGAGGCCAGTGCGCGTGTCAAGGGAAATAGCAAAGAAAACTGTACTTTTGTCCGCATGATCGGCTGATGTGGTGCTGCCATTTCCTACCCTGGCAGAGCCAGAACCAAACAGGAAAAAGACAAAGACATTGTGTCTGGCC
>DATJVT010000184.1:0-8021 GCA_035501695.1 Terriglobia bacterium
AGTTTGCCAACAGCACTAATGCGGGGATCCATCGTTTTCTCATGCCCACTCCTCCCTGAAGCGTCTTTTCGAACGTCTCTACAGGTCCCTACCCGCCCGGCACGGCAACAGGTATGGTAACGTCGATCTCAAATCGACTGCGGCGGAAATTGCCGGTACAGCTTAATGCGCAGAGTGTCGGGCCTGCAACCAAAATTGGAGAATGAGCCCGGAGCGCGGGCCGCCGCACTCCAAATGGTGCAGAAATCACGGGGCGCCGGATTTTTCCAGGTGTCCACCGAAGCCAAAGCGCATGGCAGAAAGCAGCCGGTCTTGATAATCCGCCTCGCCGCGCGAACTGAAGCGCTGGTACAACGCAGCGGAAAGCACCGGCACGGGAACGGCCTCGTCAATGGCGGCTTTGATCGTCCAGCGGCCTTCGCCGGAGTCGGAGACGCGCCCGGCGAATTGGGAGAGAGCGGGGTCTTTGGCCAGGCTCGCCGCCGTCAAGTCCAGCAGCCACGAAGCGATCACGCTCCCGCGCCGCCAGACCTCCGTGATATCGCGTAAATTGAAATCAAATTGATAATTCTCCGGGTGACGCAGGGGGGTGGTTTCCGCGTCGATGGCGTCTCGATCCTTGCCCACATTGGCGCCACGCAGGACGCCCAGACCTTCCGCGTAAGCGGCCATGATGCCGTACTCGATGCCGTTGTGCACCATCTTGACGAAGTGGCCCGCGCCATTGGGACCGCAATGCAGATAGCCCTGTTCTGCCGACCCATCCAGCGTCTCGCGCCCGGGCGTGCGCGCCAGGCTTCCCGCCCCCGGGGCCAGCGTCCTGAAAATCGGGTCCAGATGCCGAACCGCGTCCTTTTCGCCGCCAATCATCATGCAGTAGCCGCGCTCGAGGCCCCAAACTCCGCCGCTGGTCCCTACGTCAATGTAATGAATTTGCTTCGCTGCCAGCTTCTGCGCGCGCCGGATGTCATCCACGTAATACGAATTGCCGCCGTCAATCAGGATGTCTCCCGCCTCGAGGTGGTCCACGAGGTGGGCGATCGTCTGATCCACCACGGCCGCCGGCACCATCAACCAGATGGCGCGGGGCTTCCGGAGCTTGTTCACGAGCTCCAGGGGCGACGAACTGCCCTCGGCTTTCTCCTTCGCCAGATCATCCACCGCCTGGGGCGATAGATCGAAGACCACGCACTGGTGGCCCCCGCGCAGAAGCCGGCGTACCATGTTCGCCCCCATCCTGCCCAGTCCGACCATTCCCAGTTGCATAAGTCACTCCCTTCTCGCGATACTTGCGCCCTGCGTAACCTGACATGTTTCCAGGTGGAAAATCGGCCGCGCGGGCGCAAGCCATCAATCGCCACTTTAAAGATGCGATGTAATCAACAGCCCTTTGGTTCCCAGGACAGGTCCCAGGCAATTTTCGCCTGCCACAAGGGTTGGCGCAAGTGGGAGAATATTCGGGTGTCCCTCGCCAAAGACCGAGGGGCAGTGCGGGGGATTGCGGCGCTTCTCCGTACGATAGACCGTGTGGTCTTTTGAAGTCGAATAATCCGCCTGCCGGAGCCTCCTCTCGCGGTGATGGGTCTGTTAGAATTGAACTTTATATGAGCACTTTTCGCATCGCCCTCGCCAACCTCAGATTTCCGGCGAGTCCGGAAGAATCGGTGGCGCTGGTGGAACAAGCCATCTCGCAAGCTGCCGGGGAGGGTGCGGGGATCATCTGCTTTCCCGAGTGCTATGTTCCCGGATATCGCGCGGCGAACAAACACCTTTCGCCTCCGGACCCGGAATTCCTCGCGCGTGCCTGGTCCACTCTCGCGGCTGCCGCTAAACAGGCAGCCCTTACCGTCATTCTGGGCACCGAACGCGTGGTGGAGGGCGGCGTATTGGCCACGGCTCTTGTTATCAATGCGGATGGAACGACGGCCGGGTTTCAGGACAAGGTGCAACTCGACCCCTCCGAGGAGGCCACCTATGCGCCCGGTTCCGGCAGGCGGGTGTTTCAATCCGGTCCGCTCACGTTCGGGATTGTGATTTGCCATGAGGGCTGGCGCTATCCGGAAACCGTCCGATGGCCGGCGCGACGCGGTGCGCAAATCGTATTTCACCCTCAATTCCACGAAGCCGAACCCGGCGCTTACAAGCCCTCGATTTTTGCCGACCCTGCCAACACCTTCCATGAGAAGGCCATGTTGTGTCGCGCCGCCGAGAACACCTGCTATTTTGCGAGTGTAAACTATGCCGGCGCCGGTTCGCCGACCACTTCGGCGGTGGTGCGGCCCGATGGGACGCTACTCAGTTACCAGCCATACGGCAGGGAGGGCTTACTCATTGCGGATATCGATCTCGCAATGGCCACCGGCCTGCTTGCCCGGCGGTGTAAATATGGTGAGCAGTCTTAGCGACTGGGTTGCCAGGTCCGCGGCTTTTTGTTGGTAATCGGGGGCAGCCGCACAAAGCAGCTCTACGCCATCGGCGGGAAAGGCCGGAGAGTGGCAATGATTGTAGCGGCCGGCCTCAGCCGGACAGCCTTTCTTGCCGGTTCCGTTGAGGCGGTCGGATTGCGGAAATCAAAACCTCCCGCCCTGAAGGGGCCCCTGCAAAAGGAGAGGAGCAGGAATTGCGCTAGCCTATGGCCGCCATCGTGCTGCGTGGGGAACATGAAGCGCCGCCGGGGTGGAATGGCACCCCTGCCATTCGTCAATATGCAGTGAGCGGCACGATGTCAGGGCGCTCCCTCCCGATCAGATTCGCCCGCAGAGGGGGGCATCAGAGGTAGCCGGTGATAGGCGACTATCCATATGAAACTAAAGCAATTTATTGTGATTTAAAGAGGAGAGGCGAAGAATTAAAGTTGTTGCAAATAGGGAAGTTACAATGCGGGGGAGAGGCTTCGCGATTCCCGGCACTCAGGCGACTATGCTCATGAATATTAAGGCAGTCAGAGCCAGATCGGCGAAAATTCCGGCAAAGCGGCAAAGAACTAAGCCATTGAAATCAAGGGAGTTGTAGTCACACGGCTGCGGGCGCTAAAAAAAGATGTTAAAAATGAAGGTTGCTCTGGATGAGTTATTGAAAACAAAGGGGCAAAAAAAGTGCTCTGGATGAGTTGATGAAAACAAGCAGGTTAGTTCGTTTTCACGATGAGTAATTGAAAGGAAAGGAGAAAGAGTCAAAATCGGCCCATCGGTCCATCGGCTCATCGGACCATCGTAAACTAACCCCGTCATCAGCAAATGAGGGACGCAATCATGACTCAACTGGAAAATCCCCAGACCTCTACATCGCCAAATCACCCAATGTCCACCATCGGAGTCGTGGGCGCGGGGCAGATGGGCCATGGGATCGCCCATGTGATGCTTCGCGCCGGGCATCGCGTGATATTGCTGGATGTCTCGCAAAACCTGATCGAAGCGGGGGCAAAAAGAATCGCCAAGGGTTTGGCGCGCGACGTGGAAAAGGAGCGCCTGACAGAAGAGCAGCGCCGGCAGGCGGTGGCAAATCTCGAGACCACGACCGACTCCGCCGGCCTCGCCGAGGCCTTGTATATCATCGAGGCGGTGACGGAGAAGTCCGATGTCAAAGTCAACGTCTTCCACTCCCTTGAGCCGCACTGCCCTCCGGAGACGATTTTCGCCAGCAACACTTCGTCGATTTCCATCACGCGCCTGGCGGCGGCCACCCATCGACCTGACAAATTCGTCGGGCTGCACTTCTTCAATCCCGTGCCGGTAATGAAGCTGGTGGAGGTGGTGCCGGGCCTCCAAACCGCGCCTGAAACCGTCGACAAGGCAATCGCGCTGGCGACTTCGGCCGGCAAGACTCCGGTGCGCGTGAACGATTTTCCTGGATTCGTCTCCAATCGCGTGCTGATGCCCATGATCAACGAGGCGGTCTTCTGCCTTATGGAAGGCGTGGCGGACGCCGCGGGCATCGACAATGTGATGAAGTTAGGCATGAACCACCCCATGGGTCCGCTGGAACTCGCCGACCTGATCGGCCTGGACGTGTGCCTGGATATCATGAAAGTGCTGTACGAAAGCCTGCGCGATCCCAAGTACCGCCCCTGCCCGCTGCTGGAGAAGATGGTTTCCGCCGGGTGGCTGGGGCAGAAGACGGGGCGGGGATTCTACGAATACCCCAGAGAGTAGGCGGGGGTTCTTACGCGTCCAATGGTCAACGCGGTGGGTTGCCGTTGCTCCTTAAGGGTGCGTGCCCGCACATTCGCTGCAGGGGTCACCCTGTTGCGGCACCCCGTACGCTGGCGTGCGAGAGCTTGACTTATTTAAGTCAGTGCCGGAGAATGGCGTTATGAAAGTCAAACCCGTACGGACTTCCATCGACCTGCCGCGAGAGCTCCATCGCCGGCTGCACGAAGTCGCGGCGCGCAAAGGCTGCTCAGCCCGCCAGCTTATTCTCGCCAGCATCCGGCGCGCAGTAGAAGATGCCACGCCGGTGCGCCCGCGCCAGCGGCTAAGTCTTGACCTGCCAATCGTTCCGGCGGCCGGGCGGAAGCCCTTTGATCTCAACAATGAACAAATCTACCAGCTTATTGAATTTCCCTGATGTCAACGTCTGGATGGCACTGTTGCTTGAGAATCACGTTCACCGCAAAGCTGCCCGGCTCTGGTGGCGAGCGGCCGACGCGACCATCGCTTTTACGCGCTTTACACAAATAAGCGTGTTGCGTCTCCTTACGACGGCCGCCGCCATGGATGGCAGGCCGCTGAACCTTCTTGAGGCCTGGCGGGCCTATGACCGGCTCTTTGCCGACGAACGCGTCGGCCTTATGCCGGAACCACCGGAAGTCGAACACCGCCTCCGCCAGAACACGCGCGTTCAAACCTCTTCCCCCAAGATCTGGGCCGATGCGTGGCTACTGGCCTTTGCCGAGTCAGCAGGCGGAATCCTGGTTACCTTTGATCGGGCACTCGCTGCACGCAGCAGGTGCTGCCTCTTGCTCCAAGACGCGCCCTGATTTTCGGTCCTTAGGATGAGGAAACGCTCTCAGCACCCCTTGCGTTTGCCCCGCTGTCGTCCCGGTGTCATTGCGCTAAAATGAAGGTCTATGCCTCAGGAGCGCCCACCTCTAGCAAGGGCCGTTGAAAACTACCTGGAGTCTCGCCCGCGCGCGGCGCGCTGGCTGGAGTGGCTGGTGGGCCGGCGTTACCACCTGGCGGCTTTTCCGGACCGTCCGCGCCCGGTGGCGGTGGTGGCGCAGCGGGGACGCAGTCCTGCCCGCGCCCGGCAGGTGGTGCGCGCTATTGAACAGGACTGGGCTGAAACTCCTCCCTCCTGCCGCGACGCTTACGAGGAAATTCTGGCCCGTGCCCCCGGACTGATCGTCATCCAATTGCGGCGCAAGAACGTGTGCGGCTGCCTGGCGCACCGCCACATGATGGTGAAGGAAATTCCCTTCAGCGAACCGCACGATGCCTTTGGCGACGCGGCCGTGGGGGAGATGGACATTGCGTTCGACCGCGTGCAAAGCTGGCTGGCGTTGCCGCTTACGGACACGGCGCTGGACACCCAGTTCATTCCCGGCAGCCGCCTGCGCGAGTTCCACGAGCAGCGCATGCGCTTCCGCCTGCTCAGCATCGTGCTGCACGAGACCCACCACATGGTTGCCCCCCAGGCGCCCGAGGATGAGGTGCGCGAGCGCAGCCTGACGTTCTACCGCGAGGCCCTCGCCCATTACGCGGAGGCTGCCCGCGCCAGCCTTTCCTTCACCATCGACCGCTCGTTTTCGCGATTGGGAAAGGAATGAAACCAGTCCGGGGTCCGCACTCCAAGGTGCCGTAACTCGTCAGTGCAATTAGCTCTCGACGTAAGGGAACGGCGTCCTTACAATAGCTGGTTTATGCTTACGGCAAAACCAAACATGATGCGGCTTGCCATCCGTTCCGTGCTGGGCATGGGATTCGCCGCCCTGGGTTTTCTCGGCGGGTGTCATCGCGGGCCGGCCATGCGCCCGGTAACCCAGCAGGTGGTGGTGCTGGGATTTGACGGCGCTGACCCCAACCTGGCATCGAAGTGGATGGCCGAAGGCAAGCTCCCGCACTTGGCCCAACTCGCCAAACAAGGCACGTTCAAGCCGCTGGGCACCACCAACCCGCCGGAATCGCCCGTGGCCTGGGCCTCGTTCGCAACGGGGCTGAACCCGGGCGGAACGGGAATCTTTGACTTCCTCAAGCGCGACCCGGAAACATACCTGCCGGAATTGGCCCTGGTCTCCCGCGAGAGAGCCAGGTTCCTGTGGGGGCTGATCCCTATCAAGGCGCCCAAAGTGACGAACCTCCGCAGCGGCATTCCCTTTTACAAGGCCGCGGCCGACGCGGGATACAAAACCACCATCATCCGCATGCCCCTGGAGTTTCCTCCCACTCCGATCCGGGGAGGGAAACTTTGGGCCGGCCTGGGCGTCCCGGACCTGCGCGGGACGTGGGGAACCTTTTTCTACTTCAGCTCCGATCGAACGCAGTGGGACGTGGGCGATACGGAGTTCGGCGGCAAGCTGGTGCGATTGGCACTGAACGGCAGCCATGCGGCCTCCACCATCGAGGGCCCGGTGGACCCGACCAGCGACAAATTCACCCGCCTGTCCGTGCCGATCGATTTTGATGTCTCGTCCGACGGCAAAGCCGTGACCATCCATCTGCAAGGCCAGAGCAACACGGTGGGGGAGAGGCAGTGGAGCGACTGGTTCCACGCCCGCTTCCGCGTGACGCCGTTTCTCACCCTGAGTTCGACCTCCCGGTTTTACATCTTGCAGGCCTCGCCGGATTTGCGCGTTTACATGCAGGCGCTGAACCTGGATCCGGAAGATTCTCCCCTCCCGCTTTCCTCCCCGCCCGGATATACCGCGGAACTGGCGAAGAAGCACGGCCTGATGAAAACCCTGGGCTGGTGGCACGACACCTGGGCGCTCAACGAGGAGCGCATCGACGAGGGCGTTTTCCTGGAGGACTGCTGGCGCACCATGCGGCAGGAGGGGGACATCGTGGTGGATGAGTTGAAAAACGATCCCCCCAGCCTGATGGCGGCTGTCTTCACCGCCACCGACAGCGTCAGCCACATGTTCTACCGGCTGATCGATCCCCAGCATCCGCGCTACGACGCCGAGCTGGCCGCGAAATACGGGGACGCCATCGAGCAGACCTACCGGCGCATGGACGCCATCGTGGGAGACGTCATGCAGGCCATGAAGCCGGATGCCACCCTGATCATCGTCTCCGATCACGGCTTCCATACCTGGCGCAAGGGATTCAACACCAACACCTGGCTGGTGCAGCAAGGTTATATGACGCTGAAGAATCCCAACGTGCAGGACAAGACCTACAACCTTGACAACCTGTTCGGCCAGGGAAGCTTCTTTCCCAACACCGATTGGAGCCGGACGCAGGCCTATGCCGTTGGTCTCGGCCAGGTGTACCTGAACCTGCGCGGGCGGGAGAAATATGGCATCGTCAACCCCGGTGCCGAGGCGCAGCGGATTCTGGACGACATGCGGCCGAAACTGCTAGCCCTCCAGGATCCCGACACGCATGAGCCGGTGATCGAGAACGTTTACTTCGCCAGCGAGATATTCCATGGAGCGCGCGCCAGCGAGGCCGCCGACCTGCAGATGAGCTTTCGCGACGGCTATCGCACCTCGTGGCAGACCTCACTGGGAGCGGTCCCGGCGGGCATCATCGTGGCCAACATGAAGAAGTGGAGCGGCGACCATTGCGCCTCCGACCCCAGTGACACACAGGGGATCTTTTTTTCCAACCGTTCCTTCCCGGCTCCGCCCTCCATCCTGGATATCTCGCCTACCGTGCTGAGCCTGCTCGGCGTACCGCCGCCGGAGAAACTGGACGGCCATGCGCTCCGCCCGCGGTGAGAGTTGGCCTCGGGAGTTGTGCGCTCGGAAGTTGCAAGTTGTCGTGCGAAGCACCTTGGAGTGCGGTAGCAGCAGCTACCGCCTTTGGCTCTCGCTTCATATCAATCGGCCCCATGTGCCCAACACGGAAGGCGGTAGC
>DATJVT010000185.1:0-9751 GCA_035501695.1 Terriglobia bacterium
CGATCGCCGGAGGATTGTAGCGGCGGTCTCCGACCGCCGACGTCGATCGGAGATCGACGCTACAGGCCATCGATCGGAGATCGACGCTACAGACCGTCGATGGGAAATCGACGTCGCCGGACGGCGGTCGGAGACCGCCGCTACAATCTTAGCCCGGCCCAACACGGCGAAGCGCGTTACCGCCGAACTCGCCGCCGAACGCAACCGCTTTGTCGCCGCCATCGCTGACGAGGTTCTAATCCCCTTCGCCGCACCGGGCAGCAAGACGGAATCCCTGGCCCTCGACCTCCTCGCCACCGGCGAGCCCGTATACACCTTCAGCGACCGCCCCGGCCCTTTGCTCAACGCCGGCGCCCGCCTCATCCCTGCCAATTTCTTCGCGACAACTCCAACCCCGCCGGAGTAACCCCATTTCGTTTGCTGGTCTGCTTAGTGGACCCCCGGTCATACCGATTTAATCCCTGGTGTGAGTGCAAGTTGCGGCCTCTCAGATGTTTCCGGCGCTACCAGGGATCCGGCCCGATCGGTCCCTCGCTCAACGACGGGGGGGACGAAAACAATCTTCACTTCCCTGCCACACGTTGTGGCGATTTGCCCGAGCAAGGTTCGTTCCGCTCCTGTACTTGCCAGCCTTGCTTTCCTCTGTCAACATGAAGCTTCCACGCGTGGCACAGGCACTCCTGCCTGTGCCCCTCGCGACTCGCAAGAATACAGAAACCCGAGGGCACAGCCAGGAGGGGCGGTGTCACCACCGATAACCCATGCGGTGGCTCGAATCACCCGTTGACGCGGAATCAATTCGGCTGCTAGCGCGCGAGGCGCGCGTTTCGCCCTTGCTGGCGCGCTTGCTCGTGCAGCGAGGGATCACGGATCCCGCCGCGGCGCACGCGTTTCTTCATCCCAACCTGGGGCAGCTCCACCCGCCGGAACTCATGGCCGGCATGCGCGAGGCGGTGGCGCGCTTACGCCGGGCGCTCGGCCAGCGCGAGAAGATTCTGATTTACGGCGACTACGATGTGGACGGCACCATGGCATCGGTGGTGCTGCTCACGGCGCTGCGCATGCTGGGCGCCGATGTTGAAACCTACACTCCGCATCGACTCACCGATGGCTACGGCATGCGCACGGACGCAATCGAAGAGGCGGCCGCCCACGGTTGCCGGGTGATCGTCAGCGTGGACACCGGCATTCGCGAGCATGCCCCGCTGGCCCGGGCGCGCGAACTGGGCGTGGACTGCATCGTAACCGACCACCACCTTCCCGACGGCCACCTGCCCCCGGCATGCGCCATCCTCAACCCCCGGCGCTCCGACTGCCCTTACCCGGAGAAGTCCCTGGCGGGGGTGGGGGTGGCCTTCAAACTGGCCCAGGGGCTTCTGGGCGACAGAATGTCGGATCGGCTGCTTCAATCCTTCCTGAAAGTGGTGGCCATCGGCACCGTCGCGGACGTTGTCCCCCTGCTCGGCGAAAACCGCGTGATTGCGCGGTTCGGCCTGGAGGGCTTGCGCCAACCCGCGCAACCGGGTCTCGCCGCGCTGATTGAGCTGGCGGGCCTGACGGGGAGGCCGATCAGCGCCGGAGACGTGGGCTTTCGGCTGGCGCCGCGCCTGAACGCCGCCGGACGCATGGAAGATGCGCGCGACGTCATCAACCTTTTCACTCTCACAGAGCCCGCCCGCACCCGCGAAATCGCCATACGATTGGACGGCCTGAATCGCGAGCGGCAGCGCGTGGAGGAAGAGATCCTGCGGGAGATTGTGGGGCAACTGGAGGGTTGCGGGGACCTTTCCGGACGGTACTCGCTGGTGCTGGCCGGCGAGGGCTGGCACCGCGGCGTGATCGGCATTGTGGCGCAGCGCGTGGTGGAGCGGTATCATCGTCCGGCGTTGGTGATCGGGATCGAGGACGGCGTGGGTGTGGGCTCGGGACGCTCCATCGCGCGCTTTCACCTGTTGGATGGCCTGACCGCCGTCGGCGACCTCTTCCAGCGCTTTGGCGGCCATGCCCGCGCAGCGGGGTTCACCCTGGCGCAAGAGCACATTCGAGAGCTTACGCGGCGATTTGAAGAGCACGCGAGAACCGTACTCAATCCTGCGGATTTGGAGCCGGTCGTCCGCGTGGACGCGCCGCTGGACACGGCCGGGGTAGATTGGTCCCTCTATGAGGAGATCGCGCGACTCGAACCTTTCGGCATGGGAAACCCCGCACCCGTGTTCAGTACTTGCAGGGTGCCGCTGCTGGCCGCACCACGCATCTTGCAGGAGAAGCATCTAAAGTTAAGGGTGGGAAACGGAGCCCGATCCCTGGACGCTCTGGGCTGGGGTTGGGCGGCGCGCACGCCGCCGCTTACTGCCGGACAGCAGGTGGACTTGGCCTTTGCGCTCGAGCAGAACAGCTACCAGGGCGTCGCCAGTCTGCAAATGATCATCAAAGACCTGATGGTGAGCATGCCGATCCGCAGTTCGCGGCCGGAACGGGAAATTCGTATCCCCCCAGAGAACGGAGCAGGTAAGCCTTGGCATCCCGAGGAATAGGTCTGGAGCAGGCCCGGCGCCAAAAGTGGCTGACCGGCCTGGTAATCGGCGGCATTTCGGTGACGGCCCTGGCCGTTGGCCTTACCTTCTGGGTCACGGCGCACCGCCGAGCCCCTCCTGTGCACATTCCCCCCAGTCCTGCTCCGGATGTCAATCAACAGGTTTACGGCTATACGTTCACGCGCTCGGATAAGGGGCAGCCTGTTTTCACGATCCACGCAGCGCGAACCGTCTCTTACCAGCAGGGCAAATCCACCGAACTGGAAGATGTGACGGCGCAGTTCTTTGGCCCTAAGGGCGATCGCGGCGATATCTTGAAGACGCACCGGTGCGAATACAATTCGCAAACGGGAGACTTTCTCGGTTCCGGGCGCGTCGAAATCGAGTTGAGCCCGCAGATCCACGAAATTCCGGGCACGGGTTTGAGAGGCAAGCACCCGATCTATCTGGAGACATCCAAAGTTGCCTATCACCAGGAAGACGCGTTGGCCGAGACCGAGGAACCCGTGAAATTCCGCATGGGACCCGTGTCCGGCACGGCTCTGGGGATGGCATACGCCACGCACGATGGCTGGTTGGTGCTGAAGCATAACGTGGCGGTGGACCTGCCGCAAGGGACCGAGAAAGCTCCCCAGCCGGCGATACACTTGACCGCCTCCACGCTTCGTTATGACAAGGCAGGGGGACGCGTGGCATTGGCAGGCCCGGTGGAAGTCGCGCAGGGGAAGCGCCACGGGGTGTCAGACAGCGCTGTCGTCACGCTCGACCAGCGCAATCGTGTTTCGGGAGTCGATTTGGAAGGGGGAGTAAAAGCAACTGACGCCGATCCGCTTCGAAGCATGGACCTCAGCGCCAAGCGCGTCCGGGGGGAGTTTGACGCCGTTACCGGCCAATTGCGCCACATTACAGCAGAAAACGAGGTGGAGGGAGTTTCGAAGAGTAAGGGAAGCACCAGCCACTTAACTGCCGATAGACTCGAGATGGATATGGCGGGAAGCCATCCACAACCGCTCGGCGGCCTGGCCACGGGCAATGTTCACATCGGCGTTGAGTCTCAAACGGTAATAAAGGTTTCGGATAAGACCGATGCAGGCAGAGGCCCGGAAAGGAAAATGCTGACGGCAGCGGAGGTGCACTTCGAATTCCGGCCCGACCACAAGAGTCTGAAGGACGCTAAAACGGTAGGCCCCGGAACCCTTCTGATGACTTCGCCTGACAAACAAACGGGCGAGAAGGTCATCACTGCAGGGCAATTTCTGATGACCTTTGACGATCGCAGCCGCATCGAGTCTCTCAAAGGAAACGCCCCCACCGAGGTCCTCTTCCGCCCTGCTGCCAATGCCCCCCCAGGGAGTACAACACAGCAAGCGCAAGGCGATCATCTGGACGCGATCTTTGACGCTGGGACGCAAACTCTCCGTACAATGCGGCAATCCGGAAACTTCCGATACCGCGACGGGGACCGGCAAGCCAGCGCCGACGAGGCAGATTATGACGCCCAATCTCAGACGACGCTGCTCCATGGCCAACCGGAGGTCTGGGACCCGAATAGCCATGTCAAGTGCCAGAAAATATCCATTGACATGCGCACCAACACCTTCGTTGGGGAAGGGAAGGTACAAGCCACGCATTTGCCGAGCCCAAGCTCCGGCACTCCCGCGTCCACAGGGTCTGCTTTGCCCATCAACGTGCTGGCGGGAAAAATGGTGGCGCAGAGGCAGAGTCAGACTATCCGGTATGAAGGGGGCGTCCGCGCTTGGCAGGGGACGGACGTCTTGGAGTCCCCGATGGTGGATGTCTACCGGACTCAGCGGAGGATGAGTTCCGGGTCGCAGGTAACGACCAGCTTCGTGCAACCGGAAACGATAGACAAAAGCGATGGGGGGAGCCCCCCTCCAAGCGGGAAGAAGGGTCCGGTGACGGTTCGGGCGGACCGCCTTGAGTATTTCGATGAGGGCCGGCGTGCCCGCTACCACGGGAATGTGCATATGGTGACAGAAAGCTCCACTCTGCAATCGGACCTTTTGGACGTATATTTCACCCAGGGAGAGACGGCGGAGGGCTCGGAAGTAGACCACGCTGAAGCGGAAGGGCACGTGAAGTTCACTCAACCCGGGCGGATGGGGACAAGCGACCGTGCAGAGTATTACGCCGGGTCTGGAAAGGTCGTCCTAACTGGGGGTTCCCCCATCCTCATAGACGAGAAAAAGGGCTCTACGACAGGCCAGCGTTTGACATTCTTCATTCACGATGATAGGCTTTTTGTGGACGGAGGAGAACAGTCGCCCTCATTATCCCGGCACCGCGTCGCAAAATGAGCGACAATGCAGATTCTCTCCACAGCAGATCTGACGAAGTCTTATAAGGGCCGGAAGGTTGTTGATGGCATTAGCCTTAGGATCGCGCAGGGAGAGGTCGTGGGGTTGCTCGGACCCAATGGGGCGGGCAAGACCACGACATTTTATATCATTGTTGGCCTGACCAGCCCGGACGCCGGGCAGGTCCTTCTAGACGGAGTGGACATAACGGACTTTCCTATGTACCTCCGGGCAAGAGAAGGCATCAGTTACCTCCCCCAAGAACCTTCCATATTCCGCAAACTTACGGTGGAAGAGAATATAATGGCAGTGCTCGAGACGCGGCCTATGACGGCCGATCGTCGGCGGGCGCGGCTGGAGGAATTGATCGAAGATTTGGGTCTTCAGCAGGTTCGCCGGAGTCACGGTTACCTGCTTTCGGGAGGAGAGAGGCGGCGCGTGGAAATTGCCCGCTCCTTGGTGATTTCCCCTTCCTTCATCCTCCTCGATGAGCCCTTTTCGGGAATTGACCCATTGACGGTGCTCGATATTCAGAAGATCATAGTTCGTTTGAAAGAATCCGGCATCGGCGTCCTGGTGACAGATCACAACGTGCGCGAGACTTTGCAAGTAACTGACCGCGCCTACATTATTAACAACGGACGAATTTTCCGCGCCGGGTCTCCCCAGGAACTCGGCAACGATGCGGAAGTGAAGCGAGTTTACCTGGGTGATTCCTTTCGCTTGGCGGGCTAAGAACATTGGTTAGTGGCTAGTGGCTGGTTGCTAGTGACAGGCAGTTGGATGAAACTCGCAAGATACTCTTTCTGCCCACTACCCTAACAAGTAGCCACATCTTCGATAGAATATGGGTGGTCCTTCTCCCAGAATCGGTTTGAACCTCAAGGTGGCGCAGAAGCAGATTCTGACGCCCGGCCTGGTACAAATGGTTAGCGTCCTCGCGCTCAACAAGCTCGAACTGCGCGAGATGATCAACCAGGAAATGATCTCGAATCCTGTTCTGGAAGAGGTCCCCGAGGACGTCCCCACCATCGAAGAAGTCGCCAAGAAGACCGAGGCGGAGACATCGCCTGTCCCCACACCGGAGCACCCCGTCCACAACGGTGACCGTCAGGACTCCTTCCAGGAAATCGACTTTGGGTCCTTTTTCGACGAGTACCTCGACCCCGGCTACAAGTCTCCCGCCGCAGAGGTGGTGGAGAAACCCTCATTTGAGAACTTCCTCTCGCAACCAACTTCCCTCTCCGATCACCTGGAATGGCAACTAAGCCTTTCGATATGCCCGAGCGAGGTGCGTGAGGCCGGACATTCCATTATCGGCAACCTGAACGAGGATGGTTACCTTACCGCGACGCTGGAAGAGTTGGCCCAATCCGGCAACCACCAACCGGCGCATGTGGAAGAAGCGCTGCGCCTGGTGCAAATGTTCGACCCGATCGGCGTGGCGGCTCGGGACGTGCGTGAATGCCTGCTGATCCAGTTGCGCGCCCTGGCTCCGGAGAACACACTGGCGCAACATATCGTGTCCGACCATCTGAAGCAACTTCAGAACAAGCAATACCGTGAAATCGCCCGATCCCTTGACCGGCCGGTGAAGGCAGTAGAACGTTGCGTGGAGGTGATCCGCAAGCTCGACCCTCGCCCCGGGCAACGCTATAACGTGCAGCAGGCACGCCTGATCGAACCCGATGTGGCGTTCGTCCGCACCGGCGAAGGGTACCAGGTGGTGCTCAACGAGGATGGCCTTCCGCAGCTTCGCCTCAGCCACCACTATCGGCGCATGTTGGGCGAGGACGGCACCACGCGCGAGGTTCGCAACTACGTCAAGGAACGCTTCACCTCTGCCATTCAGCTCATCAAGAACATCGAGCAGCGCAAGCAGACCATTATCCGCGTTTGCGAGGCAATCATCCGGCGCCAGAAGGAGTTCCTGGACAAGGGCCTCGACCAACTGCGCCCCATGATGATCAAAGAGGTGGCAGAGGAAGTGGGCGTGCATCCTTCCACCGTCAGCCGCGCCGTTGCCAACAAATACGCGCATACCCCCCAGGGCGTCTACGAGCTGCGCTATTTCTTCTCCGAGGCTGTCCAGGGACCGGCGGGCGGCCTTACTTCTTTGATCAACCTGAAGCGACTGGTGAAGAAGATGATCGAGGAAGAAGAGGCCATGCACCCCCTGACCGACGAGCAGATTACGCACCGGCTGCGCGACGTGGGCTACTGCGTGACGCGACGCACGGTGGCCAAGTATCGCGAGGACATGCGCATCCCGAGCACCCATCAACGCCGGGTGAAAGCGTAAGTGACTAGTGGTTAGTGGCGAGTGGCTGGCAACGGGCAATCCACTGCTAACCACTCGCCACTAGGCACTAACCACTCTCCTTGGGATGGAGCGACATGTCCATTGAATACACGGGCCGGCAAGTGGAAATCAGTCCTGACCTGCGCCGCTATACGCAGGATCGCCTGCGAAGAATCATCCGCTTGCTGGGCGATCAATTTGACCTGCACGTCATACTGGCCGCCGAGAAGCACCGGCGGACCGCGGAACTCACCCTGAAATTTCACGATCGCACCGTGGTCGGCGTGGCTGAGACCGGGGATACCCGCACCTCGATAAATGGGGCCATCGATAAGCTGGCCCGCCAGGCGGCGCGCCTGATCGACCGACGCCGCACCTCCAAGCGCCGCCCCAAGCCTACCTCCGCGGTCCTCCTGAACGTGCTGGGGACGGGAGCGACGACGCAGGATGAGCACCGCATTGTCATGTCCGAGCGCGTTCCGCTTAAGCCCATGACCGTCGAGGAAGCCATCGATTCCCTCGATCGCTCCCGCGCCGGCGCCGTGGTCTTCCGCAACCCCGACACCGAGCGCGTCAACGTAATCTACCACCGCCCCGACGGCCACCTGGGACTCATCGAGCCCGAACCGTAGCAGTAAGTTCGGCTCGCTGATCCTGATTTGCCGCGGCTCTCTTGACCGCAAACTCCCCTGCCTTTCCGGCTCGCATGCCTGTTTGTGTGCTGTCCTGCGTCACACATTTGGCGTATGCTATTTCGCCGAGTCATTGGGTCCGGCAATTTGGAGGCCTTATGGATAACGAATCGAAGGTGAACCGCCGTGAGTTCCTGCGGACTGGAATCGCCAATTCCGCGAGTCTGGCTGCCCTCGGTGGCATAACTGTTCTTCCCGAGAGGGTGTGGGGGGCCAACGACCGCGTCCGCATGGCGGTGGTGGGAGTGCGCGGGCAGGGCGGCGAACACCTGCGCGGATTCGGCCAGGTCGCTGACGCGGAAGTGGCCGCGATCTGCGATATCGATGACGGCGTCATCGGCAAGCGCCTGGGGGACATCGCCGCGTGGAACATGCCCAAGCCCGCAGTCTACAAGGATATTCGCAAGCTCCTGGAAGACAAGTCCATCGACGCGATTTCCATAGCCACCCCCAACCATTGGCATTCTTTGATGGGCATCTGGGCATGCCAGGCGGGGAAGGACGCCTATGTCGAGAAGCCGTGCTCGCACTGCTGGTGGGAGGGGTACCAGTTGGTGGCGGCGGCGAACCAGTACAACCGCATCGTCATGCATGGCACCCAGGGCCGCTCCGCCGAAGGCTACATCGAGGGCGTGCGGAAACTGCGCGAAGGCGTCATTGGCGACGTTTACCTGTCGCGCGGGCTTTGCTTCAAGTGGCGAAACACCATCGGCACCGCCCCGGCCGAACCGGTTCCATCCGGCGTGGATTACGATCTGTGGACGGGCCCTGCCCCCATGAAGCCGTTCACCAAAAACCGCTTTCATTACAACTGGCACTGGATCTGGGACACGGGAAACGGCGATGTGGGCAACCAGGGTGTGCATGAAATGGACCTGGCGCGCTGGGCGCTGGGCGTGGGTTTCCCCAACCGGATTTCGGCCATGGGCGGCCACGTCATGTTCAAGGACGATCAGGAGACTCCCAACGTCCTGAACTGCCTGTTCGAATACGACATGCCGGACGGCGCCCGGCGCGTCCTGGAATTCGAGGTGCGCCATTGGATGACCAACACAGAAGCGAATATCGGCTTGCCCGGCTTTGGGGCGGGCGCCGCCGCTTTGCCGGAAGCCGCCGGCCATGCCCACATCCAACAACCCAAGGCCATGTGCGGGAACCTGGTCTACGGCTCGAAGGGATACATGGCCCTGACCGGCTACGAATCCTACCGCACGTTTCTTGGCCAGGACAATGAGCCGGGCCCCAGCGCCACGCGCGGCGGAAATCGCTGGGAGAACTTCATTCGCTGCGTTCGCTCCCGCAAGAAGGAGGACGTCCCCGCGCCCATCGAGGAAGCCCACATCAGCGCAACATTGATTCATCTGGCGAATACTTCGTACCGCCTGAGACGGACGCTGCATTTCGATCCCGTGCAGCAACAGGTAATCGGCGACGGGGAAGCCAACCGCTACCTGCGCGGCGAGGACCGTGGCTTCCGCGCGCCATTTACAATCCCTGAGAGAGTGTAGAAATCGGCTTTCCATTTTCAATGTTGCACATTTGGGCCGCACTCCCCTTTTGACTTGGGAACAGGCGCAACTTATAATGTAATTCTCGGGACCAGATTGCCAATCGACCAAAGCCTTTCACCCATCATCGGACGAACGGTTTCCCACTATCGAGTGCTGGAGAAGATCGGGGGCGGGGGGATGGGTGTCGTTTATAAGGCTGAAGACACCCGCCTGCGCCGGCATGTCGCTCTTAAATTCCTGCCTGATTCCGTGGCACACGATCCCCACGCCCTGGGGCGCTTCCGGCGCGAGGCGCAAGCGGCCTCCGCCCTGAATCACCCCAACATCTGCACGATTCACGATGTTGGTGAGGATGAAGGCCGGGCGTTCATTACCATGGAATATCTGGATGGCG
>DATJVT010000186.1:0-17691 GCA_035501695.1 Terriglobia bacterium
CGGTCTCGTGGGGTGAGGTTCTGGGGGCCCGCAAAATCTTCGTGGGCGCGGTGGCGGAAGACAGCTCCGGCTATCCTGATTGCCGCCCGGAGTACTACGCGGCGTTCAATCGCGTTATCGCTGCGGGAACCAAGCCCGAGACGCAGTTGGAGATCGAGACCCCCGTGATTCACATGCGCAAGAGCGAGATCGTTCGGCGGGGCGGCGAGTTGGCCGCCCCCTTTCACCTCACCTGGTCGTGCTACCAGGGACAGGAAGTGGCGTGCGGTGTGTGTGATAGCTGCGCCTTGCGTCTACGAGCTTTCGAGGAGGCGGGGGTGGAAGATCCCCTGCCCTATATGCAGCGCCCCCACTACGCCCGGAAGCCGGCGTGACGGGAATCAAGAAATTCTCTATTCCAGTTGAGTCCCGGGCTGCAAATAGATAGAATGTGGGGCACTCTAATAAGAGGGAGGAGGCCCTTATGGCAAGGTTTCGGACGCGAATGGTGGCGGGAATTGCGATCACCTTCGCGATATTGTTATCAGGCAGCCAGGCTCTGGCGCAAACTGGAGGTTTGACAGGAAAGTGCATAGGTGATGGGGGCGCGCCGCTGGCAGGTTATACGATTCTCATTGAGCGTACAGAAATGAAATGGGGTTCCAAGGTCAAGACCAACAAGAAGGGTGAATACACTTATATCGGTTTGGCTCCCGGGCAATACAAAATTTCCATTCTGAAACCCGACGGAACAAACTGGTACTCCCAACAGCACCCGGTTGGGATCGGCGACCCTACGGAAGTCAATTTCGACATGGGGAAGGTCATCGAGGAGGCCAAGAAGACCCAAGAGGCCAATCCCGAGTACCAGAAGCAGGTGGCCGAACAGAAGCAGAGCACCAACCTGAAGCAAATGTTTGACCAGGCGCGCGTGCTCTATACGGAAAAGCACTATACGGAGGCGGCCGACGTATTTGAGAAAGCTTTGCCGTTGGCCAAGGACAAGAACGTTCCCATCGTTCTGGGCCAATTAGCCGATACTTGGGCCAAAGCCGCCGCCGCGGAAACCAATCCCGACAATCGCAAGGCGTACCAGGCCAAATCTCTGGATTACTACAACAAGGTTCTGGAGATCGCTCCTAACGACGCGAACTTGCATAACAATCTGGGCAATCTTTATGCCGACATGGGCAAGTCGACGGAGGCGGCGGCCGAGTTCAAGAAGGCGGCTGACCTGGATCCTACCCATGCCTCGAGTTATTACTATAATCTCGGGGCCATTATGGTGAACAAGGGGCAGATGGATGAAGCCGCGGATGCGTTGAAGAAGGCGACGGATCTCGACCCCACTAATGCCAACGCCTGGTATTGGTATGGCATGGCCCTGATGGGCAAGGCGCAGGTCAAGCCCGACGGTACCATGATCCCTGCGCCGGGCACGGTCGAAGCCTTTCAGACATACCTGAAGCTTGCTCCCAGCGGCCCCTGGGCCGCCCAAGCGCAAGCCAGCATTGACTCCCTCCAGGGGAAGACGAACCTGGAGTACAAGGCCCCTCCCAAACATAAGTAATCCGGTACGGCCCGTGCGGCTTTGTTGCAAGTGTGGGGAATATTCTCTGCGGCGCTTCGGATGGAGCCGGTTTCTGGCTGATTGCTTTGCCGAGGGCAAATGGCTTGATAGACTCCTTCAAGTTGAGACGCAGCCGGCTCCTTTTCACGGGGGGCCGGCCGCGCCTGAACTGCTATTTTGCCGCGCAACTGGCTGTCTTCGCATTTGCTGCACACTCGCTTGCCCAGAACCCAACCCAGCTCAGTAAGGGATTCCCATGAAAACAACATGGCTGATCTGCATATACGTCGCGTTGTCGGTGCAACCCGTGCTCGGTGACACGGTTTTCCAGACCACCTCTCAGGGCAAGGAAATCGTCCTGCAACGCGATGCCATCGTAATCCAGCAGGATTCTTCCTTTATCGTTTACAAGCACTTCGACCTCAAGGAACGCCGCATCATGGTGGTGCGGCTGAATCGGGGCAGTCTGCCCATGCGGGTGCAGGTGAGCGACCGCGCCGCTCGCTCCCTCATCGTGGAAAACTGGAAGCGCTTTGGATACAAGGCAATGATCACCGACCAAGCCGGCAAGATCACCCACGTCTTCGACCTCTACCTCGATTTTTATCCGCCGGGAGGGCATGGCTCCCTGCTCGAGTCAGTGGCGGCCATCACCAGCTTCCCGATGCAGATCGACAATGCGGGGGCGGATGATTTTGAGTTTGGCAAGGTTGATCGTGTCGACATCCAAGGAGCCCGGCTTGCCCTCACCACGCGCGAGGGAAAGACAGTCTCGGGGAAATTCCTCATGCCCACCACCCAGCCTGCTGAGGTCCGGGTCCTGGGTATCACCGACAAGTACGACGCCGACAGCCCGGATGTCTTCGATTTTTCCGTGCCTCTCCCCCTATTGAAACTCATATCGTTTGATTAAGGGGAAGATCAGCCATTACCTGCCCTCCAACTTGAAACCCACCTTAATGGTCACCTGGAATTCCGCCACCTTGCCGTCCTCGATGCGTCCGCGCTCCCCCACGACTTCGAACCACGACATGTTGCGCACGGTTTTGGCCGCTTCCGCCACCGCGGCACGCACCGCCTCCGCAAAGCTCACCGGCGAAGTTCCTACCAACTCCGTGATCTTGTAAATCGATGCCATGAAGTCTCTCCTTTTCTTGTCAGGCTGTGATCTTATCCCACCAATCTGCGTACGGCGCGAGTTGATCCACACCCCCGGTTATCATAAGCCGAGTATACAAGACCTCCAGGAAAGCCAGCTACCGGCTAATTACCTTCCGCCCTGGCTTCCTCGGCAATTCGTTCGTAGATGGCCTTGGCTTGGCAATAACGTTCCTGGGCGGCGTCGCGGTCGTAGGAGAAAAAACTCGCCCAAGCGCCCGTCGGCGACGTCCTTTCGAGCAAATTATCGATCCACTTTACGAAGAATTCCGCATCAGCGGAGCTCGCGCGGATCGGCTGCGAATCGACCACGACGAACACGGCGCCGGTGTGGCTCTGATGGCCATTCTGCCAGTCCATCCGCCGCGCCGCCAACCATCCGCTGTTTTTCAAGAGGACAGTAGTCTCCAGAAACGCCGGGGCGCGGGGCCCCACCGTGACATTCTTCGAGGCAATCATAGTCCCGTCATGGATCAGTTCGATTCTCCCCTCGGCATTGACTTGGGATTTCCACTCGATCCTCACCCGCACTGGTCCACCTTTCTCCATGCGCACTTCATCTCCCGGCTGCGCCGAGTCATTCACTTTGAGATCGAGAAACTCCTTGTGGCCGTTCCGCGCCACCACGGTCCTTCCCTTGGCGATGCCCTCCACCCACTGGCCGTACGAGAGTTGGCCGTTGGGAATCCGCACATAGGTCAGCAGCGTCCCGAGGGGTTCCATGTAGTTGCAGGAATAGTCAGTGCCGGCTACCAGACCCGGCCGAAAACCGCAATTCAGGATTCGATAATAGGCCTGGATGGCCGAATCGCTTCCATGCACGTCTTCCATCAAAAAGGAAACGGTCCCCAGGGCTGTTTCCACCGGGTATTCCAGGGGCGCGCAGCAATCGAGCGATTGGGGGATGCCGTCGGGCGGCGGGTAAAACCCAAAGGGCAGGTACTGCATATGCGCATAGCCGCCGATGGCGCTCCGCTCCTTGGCCCACTGGAGAATCGGATAGGTGTATTGTGCAAAAGGCTGCCCGCCCTGCTTCAACCCGAGGAGGATCAGGTGGCCGCCAATCATTTTCCTCTCGAAAGTCACCCCCTCCGGATCGTAGTGCCACTCGGCATCCCAGTGAAGGATGCGGGCAGGCGTGGAGGCGGGGTTGTCTCTCCCCGTAATGAAGGGAATGTCCCTGTCCGCATACTTGATTTCGCCATTGCCGATGTCCACCACCACGGCGACCACGGCCAGATTGTTCGGCTTCATCATCTCCAGCAGTTCTTGCGGGGAGAGCATTTCCTTTTCATTGGCGCGCCCGCAGCCGATTCCACGATGGACGTGGGCATCGCCCGCAAACCATCCGGGCGGCTCGGGTTGGTCAGGGTTTTGAGCAAGGCATACGAACGCGCTGGCGAGGCAAATTGCAAGCGTCAAGGGCGGGAGGAATAGGACTTTGACCTTTGGTGAGCTCCGCATGAGTAGTCCCTCCTGCTGTGCCGACTGCCCTATAGAACACCGTATTTAGAGTACACTTCGCGAAGCGACTTGCCTTCCAGGAGTTCCTTGCGGGAGAGGTTTTCCTTATGCACCTTTTCCTGCGCTTTCTCCAGAACGGCTCCCTCCACTTCATGCGGCACCACCACGATGCCGTCAAAATCTGCGAAAACCAGGTTGCCTGGTTTCACCACCACTTCGCCGCAACGGACGGGAACGTCATAAGCCATCACCACGCCCCGTCCCATGGAGTCCAGAGGCCGGATCCCGCTGTAGTACACCGGGAAGCCCATCTCGATGATGCGGTTGCAATCGCGAATCTGGCTGTCGCATACGCATCCCACCGCGCCGTTTCTTTTCGCCACGGTGCTCATCAACTCACCCCACGGCGCATTCGTCCCGGCATAATCCGTCGAATGCACCACCACATCCCCCGGCTTCAGGGAATCCATCGATTCAACTTCGAGGCCATAGGGATCGTTCTGGCGAACGTAATCAATATCCATCCAGCGGAGGGTCCGGGCCCGGCCTACGAAGCCGCAGTTCTTCCGGTCAGGCAGCAGAGGGCGCAGACGCTGGTGCATGGCCTGCTGGCGATATCCCATGCTATCGAGGATATCGCACACGGCCGCCACATAAAGATTCTCGCGAATGAACTTCGTAATTTCCGCCTCGTTTTTAAGCATACAGCCGAGCTCCTAATCTGCTGGAGGCAGGCCGGTGCCGAACCCGCCGCTGACGACCAGGGACGAACCGGTCATAAACGAGGCATCGTCACTCGCCAGAAAGACCGCGAGGCGCGCCACCTCCTCCGGTCTCCCAATGCGCCCCAGCGCGTGGAGCTTGCCGGCCGCGTGCCGGGCTTCGGACGGATCCCGTTGCGCCTCAAAGTATCCCCACGCCAGCCCCGCGTCGATGTATCCCGGGCAGATGCAATTCACCCGGATTCCGTCTTTGCCGTGGTCGATCGCCATCGCCTTCGTTAAGGCGATAATGCCTCCTTTGGTGGCACAATAACCGGCGCACATTGTCTCAACAAAGAAGCCGTTAACCGACGCCATATTCACGATGCACCCTTTGGTTTCTCGCAAATGAGGAAGCGAGAACTTCGAGCAGAGAAAAACGCCCCCCAGGTTGACTGCGCTTTGGCGGTTCCATTCTTCCACCGTGGTTTCTTCCACCGTCTTGTTGACCTGGATGGCGGCATTGTTAAACAAGACGTTGATCCGTCCGAAAGCGTGGATCGTCTGGTCCACCAGATTCTCAACGGAGCCCGGGTCCGCCACATCCGTGTGGATCGCCGCGGCTACGCCCCCGGCCCCTTCGATTTGTTTCACCGTCACCTGCGCACCGGCCAGGTTGATGTCCGCAACGACAACGGGGGCGCCTTCCCGTGCAAACTCCAGGGCGCAGGCGCGCCCAATGCCGGCCGCAGATCCCGTCAGGATTGAAACCTGACCTTGTAGTTTCATCCGATGCCTCCCACGGAGTATGCTTTCACCGTCTCCTCGTTAATGTCGATTCCCAATCCCGGCTTGGTGGGAACCGCAACTCGACCACTCACCACCCGGAAGGGTTCAGCCAGAAGTCCCCGGCGCAGGGCCGAGTCCGTGACCGAGAACTCAAGGAAGGCGGAATTGGGGATGGCGGCAATCAGATGCAGGCAGGCCGCCACCAACACACCGGTCCGAAATGCATGTGGCACGCAAATGCGATTAGCCTCGTGCGCCATGTAGGCAATGCGCTTGGCTTCGGTCAGTCCTCCCACGCGGGAGATGTCCGGCTGTATGACATCCAGGTGGGCGTCCCAAATCAATCGGCGAAACGTCCAACGGCCCACGTCCTGCTCCCCGGCGGCAATCCTCAGCGAGGTTGAATCACTGAGCCGCCGGTAGTCGTCCAGGGCCTCCGGCGGAAACGGCTCTTCCATCCAATATATTCCCAGACTCTCAAATTCTTTGGTGGCTTGCAGGGCCATCTTCAAAGTATAACCATGGCCAATGTCGATCATGACCTCGGTATCCGGTCCCGCCGCCTCTTTTGCCGCGGCGGCAAGTTGCACGTCCCTTCGCACATCTTTGCCGAGCGGCCCGTAGCCGAACTTCATGGCCGTGAAACCCTCCGCCGCGTATCGGCTGACCATTTCGCGCACTTCTTGTGGAGTCTCCGGCATTAGCATGCTGGCGTAAGCGCGCACCTCATCGCAGAAGCTTCCCCCCAGCAGCTTGTGCACAGGCTTGCCTTGCGCTTTTCCGAGAATGTCCCACAGGGCCATATCCACGCCGCTCATCGCGTGCATCACAGCGCCCAATCGCCCGTAGTAATTCGTCTTCCGATACATGCTCTCCCAGATCTGCTCGATATCGAACGGGTCCATCCCCATCAGGATCTCGCGCAAACCGTAGCAGGTAGCATGTGACATCGGCGCTTCGACGACCGCCTTGCCAACCTCCGGCGAGGTGTCGACCTCACCGTAGCCGGTAATTCCTTCGTCCGTTTCAATTCGTATCAGCAGGTCATCCTGCGTGCCGTCAGCGACGGCGTGCCGCACCGGAATGCGCAGGATGATTCCTTCGACGTTGGTGATTCTCATTGGAAGGTCCCCTTCGTGGGTCGTGCAACCACGGGAAAGGCGGCAGAGCCGAATGAACGCGCGTATAATTACCTTGGATTTTAGCCCCGTGTCAAGTCTCCAATCCTCAAAATGCGCGCTCATCGGGAGGGTCATGGCTCATAAGCGAATTACCTGTTTTGCCTTTCTCCTGATTTTGGGAATCGTTTTGCCGGCGCGGGGGCAGGCTGAGACGGTGCGGATCACGGTCGATCCCAATCAGAAGTTCCAGCAGATCCAGGGATTCGGCGTGAACTACACCGGACCCTATTTCCGCGACGATCAGAAGGGTATGTTTGACAAGCTGATTGACGACCTGGGTGTCAGCATGTTCCGGGTTGTCCCTTACCTCGTTTACAGCAACTGGGAGGAAACCAACGAGCCCAAGAACCAGGAGTATTGGAACGACCGTTACTCGACGCCGATTTTCGAAGCGACGTGGAACGGCTTGCGCTATCTGAATTCACGGGGCATTCGGCCCATGCTGGCCCTGATGGGGCCCGTGCCCGGATGGATGACCGACAGCGCCGCCCCGCCGCCGCGGCACAAGGTGTGCCAGGACAATGTCCCTTCCCTTATGCAAGGGCACCTGGGTCCGGCGATGTATGACAGATTTGCCGAGCAGGTAGTCTCGATGGTTGAGTACGCGCGTATGCAAGCGCATATCGACCTCGAATACTTCAGCCCCTTCAACGAGACGGATTGCTATCCGCCGGAAGGTCCGCGCATCGATCCGGACGAGGCCCCCAAAGTCCTGAGAGCCGTGGCGCGAAGGCTGAACACAGAGGGGTTGGGCGACGTCCGGTTGGCGGTGGCGGACAACGCGATTATCACCAATGACTACGCCAGTCCCATCCTCCGGGACGACGAACTGATGAAGCAGGTGGGAGTGTTCACTTTTCACACTTACGGTCAGGATTCAGTGGGCCCCCAAGTCGAGCGGGTTAAAGCCAGCAAGTATTCGGAAATTCCGGTCTGGCTCACGGAGTATGGCGATTTGAATGATCGGGACAAGACCTTCGAGAATCAGTGGAAGCATTTCTCCCTCGCCGCCAATCGCCGCGCTCTGACCGCTCTCAATCAAGGCGCCAGCGCCATTTTCTACTTTGACGCCTTTGACGACTACGAGGAATGCGCCAAGCGCTTGTGCTATTACGGGCTGTTCACCAGCGCCAGCCACGTTTATTCCCCCAAGAAGAGCTACTACGCCACGCGCCAGCTTTATCATTTCGTCCGGCCGGGTTGGCGGAGGATCGCCGCCACCGCGGATGCGGCGGGACTGACCCTCTCCGCCTTCCAAGGTGCGACCCCGGAGTCGCTGGTCGTCGTGGGAGTCAAAGAAGGCGGGCCGAACCACTTTCGAATCGACCTGCCGCAGACGGTCCCCGGGCCTGCGGTTTGGGATCTTTACGAAACCACGCGCGATCTGGACTGCCAGCAAGTCTTGACCCTCTCCACGCAGGACGGCTACCTGGAAATCGACCTCCCCACCGAAGCGGTTTTTACCCTCGTCGGAAGGCCCATCTCGAAGGAGGATTGAGCAGGGAGTTTAGTCAAATGAAGGGTAGTGTCCTAATTTGAACGTAGCGCCGCCATCTTGGCGGCTCCTGTGCCGGCTGGAAGCCAGCGCTACGCCCCAAATTAGGACATCACCAAATGAAGCCCGATCTTGACACTGGGTCGAGATTCAGGAAACAATAAAATCCTCTTCTCCTAATACAGGGCTGAGAATGAACCAACCTGCCTTTGACCGCATCGCCTTCCGTAGCGGCTTCACCTGAGCCTGACGCCTTCGATCGCGTGTCGATTGCTGCGTTCCCCAAAAAATTCATATTCGGAGGAAACTATGAAGACGATGCGGGCGCACATCCTTTTGTGCACATTCGCCGCGATGGCTCTGGCGGTGATGACAGGGGCCACAGGCGAATTTTCCCCACCCTCGAGGACCTTTCTGTTCACCTATCAAGTCACGCTCCAGGACCTTCCCGCCGGGGCGCAGCGGGTGCGCGTTTGGATTCCGCGCGCCAGCACCGACGCCAACCAGACGGTAGTCCTGAAGCAGATCAGCGGCCCCATCCGCTTCCGCGAGACGCGGGAAGAACCCTACGGCAACCATATTCTTTACGGGGAAATCGCTCATCCCCCACCCGGGCCCGCGAAACTCACGGTGGAGTACCAGGTGACACGCCGGGAATATTCCCGGGGAGGCTACCCAAGCCTGTTGCAGGCCCAGCAGGTCTCCGCGCCGGCGCCGAAAGACCTGGCAAGATTCCTGGCGCCCGATCGCCTTGTTCCCATTGATGGGAGGATCAAGCAGTTGGCGGATGAGATCACGCGCGGCAAGCAAGGCACCGTGGCGCGAGCCTACGCACTATACGACTACGTCTTCCAAACGGTGCGTTACGACAAGTCTGGAACGGGGTGGGGCCGTGGCGATTCCCTTTGGGTGTGCGACGCCAAGCACGGCAACTGCACCGATTTCCACTCCCTGTTCATCTCGCTGGCGCGGGCGGCGGGGATACCGGCGCGATTCGAAATTGGTTTCCCGGTGCCCGAAGGAACCGAGGGGTCGGTTCCCGGCTATCACTGCTGGGCCGAGTTCTATGTAAACGGACTCGGTTGGGTGCCGGTGGACATATCCGAGGCTTGGAAAGCCCCCAAGAAGCACGACTACTTCTTCGGTACTCTGGACGCCAACCGCGTGCAGTTTTCCGTCGGCCGCGATCTGGCTCTCCAGCCGAAACAAGACGGAGATCCTCTCAACTATTTCATTTACCCCTATGGGGAAGTCGACGGAAAGCCATTCGAAGGAATCGAAAAGAAATTCACGTACCGGGAAGAGACGGATCCGCACATGGCGATGGATGGTGTGGGAGGGCGATGAAGGGACCCCAAAACTTCGCCTGAGGCTGCCCACGGTCTCCGGCCGTGCAAGGGTGCCGGGGAGTAGTCAGGCCGACTCCTACGTACATTTCTGATTAGATGCAATGTATTGCCTCATACATAAACTCCTGGATGCGCTGGGGCTGTTAGGCCTGCGAGGAACATCCAACCCCAGCTTTTAGATAAACATAGTGTTTGTTTTCAACAGGAACCAGGAGAGCGGAAGCAAAGGTGGAATATCGAGGTTGATGGGTGGACAGGGACGCGAGGTTCTCGCCCCTCCGCGATGTAATATTCTTGTTACATGCATCTCACACTCCGTTAATCAGCTTCTTTCACCATACTATCGATTAATTTTACAGTCGGGCTTGATCCCGTACGGGAAGTGCGCAGCACCTCCCGGGCAGTCTCAAAGCAAACAACAAGGAGCAAATGATGCATAAACGCACGCTTCTGACCCGAATAGTTGTGGGTTTGGCGATGCTGCTCATGGGCTTTTCGACCATGGGCGTTCTTGCCAGCGATCACAATTCGGCGGCAGGAGAAGCCGCCGCCGCGCCCGCAGCCAACGCGACAACGTCCAGCGCGAGCGCCAGCGATCAAATTACTCTCCTCAAGCAACAGATGGCCCTGCAACAGAAACAGATCGAACAGATGCAGAAAGCTCTGGAAGAGCAGAAACGGCTTCTGGAGCAGCTCACCAAGCCTGCCGCCGCCACGGAGCAGGCGGTGCAACCGGCTCCCGCGGCGCCCTCGGTCAAGGCGGTTGTCGCCACCCCGCCCGCCGCTCAGCCTCAGGCCCCCAGTCTGGGCCAAGTGGCATCCACAAGCCCCATGATTCCGCAGTCGCAGCAGAAAGTGGAAACCGCCTTAGCGCCGATCCCCGCTCAACCCGGGGCGGTTCGAGCCGGCAGCCCCACACCCGCAACGGGTGACGAAGTCTCGCCGTTGCAGTTTCACATTGGCTCGGCGACGATTGTTCCCGTCGGGTTCATGGATTTCACCAGCGTATTCCGCAGCAAGACCGCGGGCGGTAACATCGGAACCAGTTTCGGCAGCACTCCTTACGCAACCGTAACGAGTGGCACCACGCCCTACAACACCAATCTGAGTGAGTTCCGACTCAGCATGCAGAACTCCCGGATCGGTTTCCGCGCCGACGCCGATGTTAAGGGCGCCCATGTGATGGGATACATGGAAGCCGACTTCCTGGGAACTCCTGCCAGCACCAACATCGCGGTGACGAGCAACAGCAACCTGCTCCGTTCGCGCTTGTACTGGGTTGACGTCCGGAGAAACTCCTGGGAAATCTTGGGCGGCCAGACCTGGAGTTTAATCACCCCCAACCGCTCAGGGATATCGCCTCTCCCCGCCGATGTCTTCTACAGCCAGAATATAGATGTGAACTACCAGGTGGGCATGGTCTGGGGGCGCATCCCTGAACTTCGCTTCGTTTATCACCACCCCAGCGAGAAGTTGGCCTTCGCCGTCGCGATCGACAGTCCCGACCAGTATGCCGGTGGTTCGTCGGGCGGCGGCAGCATTACCCTTCCTGCGGCTCTGAACACCAGTTCAACCTATTTGGGTGAATTGGATTTTGGCGCCAGCTCGGGTGGCATCGCCACTCCCAACGTGGCTCCCGACATCATCGCGAAACTGGCGGTGGATCCCAGCAAGCGGTTTCATTTTGAAATCGGCGGGTTGGAGAGAAACTTCAAGGTCTACAATCCTGCCACATCCACCGATTTCTCCATGACCGGTGGCGGCGGATTTGTGAATCTGAACGGGGAAGTATTTAAGGGATTCCGCCTTATCAGCAACAACTTCTGGAGTGCCGGAGGCGGCCGCTACATCTTCGGCCAGGCAGCCGACGTCATTGCTCATGCCGATGGCTCCCTCTCCCCCATCCACAGCAGTTCCACCGTTGACGGCCTGGAGTTCGTCAAAAAGAACAGCATGCTCTATGCCTATTACGGTGGTATGTACATCATGCGCAACACCGCCATTGACACGGGCAAGACCACGCCGAGTATAGGTTATGGCTACCCGGGTTCGGGAAGCGGCCAGAACCGCGCCATCCAGGAAATCACTTTCGGTCTCAACCAGACCATCTGGAAGGATGCAAAGTGGGGCGCGGTGAATTTCATGGCCCAGTATTCCTACCTGTTCCGGAATCCCTGGTACGTGAACTATGCCACCGGGCAGCCCGCCAACGCCACGAACAACATGGTGTTCTTCAACCTGCGTTACACCCTGCCGGGTTCGGCCCCGACCTTAGGGACGTACCGGCATATCCAGTAGGTCGAAGGGAAATCTCCTCGCTTTGGTGCGGGCTGCGGCCCGCACCGGGGCCTGGGGTTTCTATCATTTGTTTGACGTGCTTTGCCGTGTGGCGTTCAATGTTGCGTTGCGTACGGCTTTGAGCGAGATGCGAGCATTGTTTGCAGGGGCGGTGCGCGTACCGCCCCTGCGATCAAGCGCTGCTCAACCTACATGGCCGGCTTGCTAGCCCTCAGGATGCTTACCGCTCCCGCCGGGAGTTCCACGGTTGCCAGCGTCAAGCCTTGCTGGTGCGATACCTGAACACCTCGACCTGAGAGTACGTCGGCCACCGAGTAGTCACCGCGAAAAGCCACGGTCATGGTACTCGCCGTCCCCCAATTGGTCAGGATCGAAACCAGCCCGGAGGGATACACCAGCCCGCGGAAGCCGACCTTGTCGGAGCCGTGCTTCATCTGCACTGGCGCATTGGCCTGGGCACGCAGAGCCGGTTCGACGATCCACTGCTGAATGGTGGGATTATTTCGTTTGAAGTAAGCAAGCGTCAGCGCCGATTCGAAATAATAGACCTGCCCCTGCCGAAAGTGATTACGGAGGGCAAAGGGTTTCCCTTCGCGGTCGCGCCTCACCACTTCCGCGCCCTTCAACTCCAGGGGGAGCTTCCACAGTTCGCCCGCCGCTTCGTTTTGCTCGGTTACGGAGTAGGGGTGATCGGCTCTTACCGGGTAGATGTCCGACGCCTCCGCGCCGAAGACCTCGCTCAAGCCGCCCGGAATGGTGGGCCGGATCTCACCCGTGTCGTTCTTCCACGCCGTAAGGCCATCCGCCCAGACCGTCCCGCCTTTGCCCACAAAATCGCGCAGCGCGGCCACGCTCTGGTCATCCATGGCATAAGAGTAGGGGATGTAAAGAACCTGCAATCCCTCCGGCAACCCCTTCTTCAATTGGTCCAGGTCGACCAGCCGAACCGGAATATGGGCGCGGTGCAGCGCCATATAGCAGCCGACCAGCGATTCTTCCACTTCGTTTCCGCGCTTCTGGGTGCGGTCGTCCAGGCTGTTCATGATGGCCGACTCGCGATTGTAGAGAAGGCCGACCTGCATGGGCTGGGGCTTGGCGTCCGTAAGGAAGGAGTTGCGGTGCAATCCCTCCACCACGGCGTGGACGGCTTCCAGCCGGTCAGTGGGCTTTCCTTCCAGACTGACCAGCCCCCATTCGCCCGCCTCCGACCCGCCCACGCGCGGGTGCCACAGCCAGAAGATCACGCCTCTTGCCCCGGCGCCAAAGGCATCCCAGAGCCAGCGGGTCATGTCCGCGGGCGGGGGTTCCAAGGGAAACTGCCCAGTGAAAATGGTGGGGCCGCTCTGTAGCTCCGTGACCCACCACGGCTGCTCACCCGCCGGCGAGCCGATGACGTCCAGCCGGTAGGCGAAGCGCTCGCCGAACTCGCTCTCATCGGCGGCGTCGCGAAAGATCCATGCCGGGTGGATAGAAGCTCCGAGGATATCCACCACCTGCTTTTCCTTCCAAACGTCCTGCCCGTAGGCCCCGCCGGTTGGTTCGGTGACATTGATGTGCGTCGGGTGGTTGGGGTCCAGGGCGCGAATCTGCCCTTTGATCCACAAGAGTTGGTTCACCAGGTTGTCAATATTGAATTCCCGCCAGTCGATGACAGCGTGATAGTCGGTCCAGTATTCGGAAAGCTCTTCCGGCGTCACCACAATGTCGGAAAAGGAAGCAAGCGGACGAAAGTAGTGGCGATTCAGCTCCTCTACGGTTCCATACTTGGCTTGCAGCCAGTCGCCGAAGGCCCTGAAAGTCGCGGGCTCCGTGTCGTACTTGGTAGGCTCGTTGGCCAGCAGCCAGACACCCTGCGCCGGGTGGTTGCGGTAGCGGTTGACGACTTTCTCGATGTAGGCGGCCGCGTGCTTGCGATTTTCAGGATCATTCAGATTAATGCGGTTGTGATAGAAGGGGGTTTTTGCTACCCACCCCGGCGGATCCTCGGCGCAGAGCGTGGCCACAATCTTGATGCCGTTTTCCGCCGCCGCATCGTAAATCCAATCGTAGCCGGTAAAATCCCAGTGGTCGGGGGTGCGCTCGATGTCATCCCAGATGACGAAGATGCGCACCAGGGTGAGCCCGTTATCGTGCATGATCCGGAAGTGGTGGAAGACCGTCTCCTTGGTTTCCGTACGATTGAGAAAGAACTCCGTCCCAATGCGAAGCTGGGAGGTGATTTCCAAGTTCGCCGGCGGGGGGGCGCCGCAAAGTTGACCCGTGCCCGGAGATAAAACTCCGGAGAGAATAAGGGCAATAATTCCAAGAGTGGTAAGAAGTGGTTTTCGAACCCTTACTTTACTCATGATCATTCCTCCTAACAGGTGCCGAAAGTGCCATTCCGCGGTGGTCCACACCGTGTCGTAGGTTCGTAGGGGCGGTTCGCGAACCGCCCCTACGATCTCAACCTACCCGGCCGGCCACGATCACCTCCGTGTCAAATGTGGAAACTCGAGGCGCCGGACTCAAGGCCGGCGCTACAGCCGCCACGTGCTAACCGATGGGTGCAGGTACGGGAGCAGCCCACTGAGTCATGGGACCTAGCGCGCCGCAGTCTAAGCACCGCGTGACGGGGAACTGCGCCGAACATTTGGGACAGACTGCCCGAGTTTGGAAGGTGTCAAAAGCCTGGCCGCAGTGGCCGCATTTCCAAAGGGCGCCCACGGGTGGCGGGGTGTGGCACGAGGGACAGGCAAACCCCTGGTGACGCGGCAGCTTGGATAAACGCAACAACGCGCGCGCTTGCTTAAGTCCACCCCAGCAATTTAAGAGGATGAAGGCAGCCAATACTCCAAACCAGGCAGATTGCAGCCAAACGGCTAGGACGATGAGGCCTGCCACTCCGGCAAACCCGATTATAGTTGCGGCCATCAGGCTGCGGGCGCGCCCTACCACAAACCAGAGCAGGGATCGAAGGATCTGGCCGCCATCCAGAGGATAAATGGGCAGCAGGTTGAAAACCAGCAAGCCCAGGTTCATGATCGCCACCGCCCGCAAGAAGGGGTGGAGATTGGGAATGGCGTCCGCCCAACCAGTCGTGCGGTTCAAAACCCCGAGTAGAGACAACATGATCAGGAAGGCCACGTTGACCAGCGGACCCGCCGCAATGCTCCAGAGGGTGGCCCCGGGCCGTTGCGGTGGGTTCACATACGCCACTCCGCCCAGTGGCCAGAGGACGATGCGATTCGCCGTTCCTCCCACCTGCCGGCAGGCGAGCGCATGGCCAAACTCATGCACCATCACAATAAGAAACAGGGTCAGATACTCCAGCACGTTCCAGGTGACGGAAGTGTAGCTTTTTGCCCGGCCGTTGATCTCAAACATCGCCACCACGAACCAGGACCAATGAAGGAAAACATCAATCCCGGCGAACTGAAATAGGCGAATTGAACCGTTGCGCAGGCTTCCCATGGTGTGACCTCACCTTGCCGCCTCCCCGGCTGAGCCAGGCTGGCGCGACGGGGCACATCATACTCCAGTTTGGCGGGAACGAGAATCTATGGTTTGGTATATGTTTCAGGCATCTTCTCAGGGTCGAAGTGATTCTAATCGGTGTGTAGGCCTTGGGCGCTGGAGGGGGATTCTGCCCTTACTTGCTGAACCCCTTGCCGGTTATCGAATTCGATGGCACAATTGATGTTTGGAACACTCAGGGCATCCTTGAAAATCCTCCACGCAAGCATGACGCGACTCGCTTTTCGCTCCCGGCGCGTTTTTGTGGCCAGCATCCCTCTCCTGCTGACGGGGATCGTGGTTTTCTCCGCCGCCACCCGCCGGCCGTGCTTCCACACCGGTTCCGTCTCCTGGCATCTTTGCAAGTCCGGCCACATGACCAGGCCGAAGGGGCAGGAATCCTGTAAGCGGCGCGTGACCGCAGAGGCCAAACAGCCGCATACCGAGCGGCAGCAGGCCAGGCCGCCGCGCCATTTCGCCTATCTTCCCAACCAAGATCCATTACCGCCCGTTCTTTCCCACTTCGATCAAACCCGCCACCTGCGAGCCCCGCCCGACCTCGGATAATTCCGCCCCTTATTTGTTTTCATGCGTTCCTCCGGCTGCCCTCACCGCCGGCAGGTCAGGCATAACCTTTCCAGGGGCGCCAACATTTACAAACTGGGGAATCAACAGCATCTGAGGTGAAGCGATGCAGCATGCCTTGACGACCGAGCAGGTGCAGCAACTCATGGCCTTCGATACCTGCGTCATCGCCGACGCCATTGAAAGCTTCGGGGTGCGCTTGCGCAACGAGGGATTTGCCACGGCAGGTTTTCGCTGCCTCTTCAAGAGTTTTCCTCCCATGGTGGGATACGCGGCAACGTGCAAGGTCCGCTCCGCCGATCCCCCGATCGTGGGCAGCCGCTACGAGGAGCGCACGGACTGGTGGAAACACATCCAAGGGGTTCCCACTCCCCGCGTGTTGGTGATGCAGGACATCGATGACCCCCCGGGAACCGGAGCATTCGTAGGCAAGGTGCACGCCAACATCCTGCTGTCTTTGGGCTGTGTGGGAGCGGTTACCAACGGGGCGGCGCGAGAGTTGCCGGGAATCGAAGCTTGCGGCTTTCAGGTCTTCGCCGGCCGCCTCGCCATTTCGCGCGCCTATATCCACGTGGTCGAATATGGCGGACTCGTGGAGGTCGGCGGCCTGCGGGTCAAACCCGGAGATCTGATCCACGGCGACCGCCACGGCATCCTGACCATTCCGCCCGGGCTGGAGGAAAAGCTGCCCCCAGTGGCGCGCGCGATTCAGGAAAAGAAAGAGGAGGTCATTGAGTTGTCCAGGCAGCCCGGCACCACGCATGAAGAATTCAGCCGGGGACTGAGAGATCTCCTCGACTTTAATCCGAATTCCCCGAGCAAGGGAGCGAAATCGTGAGAACGATAACAAGACAGAGTCCTACTTTCAGCCCCGGAGGGACGATCCTTTGGAGTGCGGCAGCTTGCTGCCGCTTTTTGAACCGGAAGCTTGCTTCCAGTTCGGTGCCGAGTGCAAGGTCGGCGCTAGGTTTCTATGGCGGCAGCAAGCTGGCGAACGGCAAAGCGGCAGTAAACTGCCGCACTCCAAAGCTGCTTGGGATTGCACTTCTGATCGCTACTCTCATCCATCTCTCCTCCTGCACCAAGGTGCGGGCGAAAGGGGAATCGTCAGGGGTCACCACGGTGGGGGTCACGAAGGTCACGCAGAAGACGCTCCAGCGGCAGATCACCCTTTCCTCCGAACTCGTCCCCTTTCAGGAAATCGACGTCTACGCCAAGGAATCAGGGTTTGTCAAAAACTTGTACGTGGACTATGGCAGCCGCGTGCGGGCCGGGCAATTGCTGGCCACGCTGGAGATTCCCGAGCTTGAGGCGCAGTTGCAGGAGGACGAGGCTGCCATCAAGAACGCCACGGACGAGGTGGCCCGTGCTGAGCATCAACTGAAGCGCTATCAGGCGCAGTACAAGGTTTTGCACCTGGAATATACCCGCCTGAACGGCGTCTTCGAATCCCAGCCCGGCCTGGTGGCCCAACAGGAAGTGGATGATGCCCAGGGCAAGGACCTGGCGGCCGCTTCGCAGGTGGATGCGGGGGAGTCCGCCCTGGAAGCGGCGCAGAGCCAGCTCCTTGTGACCAAGGCCAAGCTCATCCACGATCAAACCCTGTTCTCCTACTCGCGAATCACCGCGC
>DATJVT010000187.1:0-29625 GCA_035501695.1 Terriglobia bacterium
GAAGTCTGCTTCGCCCATCCGGACTCATTCTAAACAACTTATCCGGATATCCCTGCGTTTTAACATTTCTTTGCCCCGATCGCAGAGCAACAACCCACGCCAGCCACCAAGGGCCGCCACGTATTGAACCGCACGGCTGTCTTACTGCTTTTGCTGATTCTAAACAACTTATCGGATATCCTTGCACTTTAGCATCTTTCTATACAGGACGACATAAGTTCCTGCGCATTGCCCGTAGCAGCGCTCTCTGCGCGCCCGGATTGTAGCGTCGATCTCCGATCGACCGCGGCGGTCTGAGACCGCCGCTACAACCGAATGCGCAAGCATTTATGTGGCTCCGTATAGTGGCTTTTCGCCGCGCGTGGCTTTTTCGAAGGGGGCCGATTTCCCGACCCCCGCCGTCGGCCGGCCTCTTCTTCTCGCCACCCGCCCCCATCCGCATTCTATGGAATTGCCACCCCTCCGCCCTAATCCCAGGTCCCGAACCAGTCCCCAGATCTAGCCCGGAATACCTAGCCCTCGCCTCCTGACTCCTGACTCCTGACTCCTGACTCCTGACTCCTGACTCCTATGATTCTGGCCCCGAGCCCAGATGTCTTGTCAAGTGAATTCTGGCATTTTTTCCAATGAAATTGACAATGTGTCACAAATCAGGCGGCAAATTTCCTGCCGGTAGGAAATGGGTTTTCCCGCGCGCCGCCGCGGCCGACAAAGTGTCCGGAGGGCCGGGGGCACCAACCCGTTATGGAAACGGCACCATCCAGAAGTTTGCGTCGCTGCCTTCCTTGTACGATGCGCACACCATGGGGCTGGGGGCGCGCGTGGCGTGCAGCAGGAAACAATACAGGTGCGTTACGCCGAGGATCGAGAAGTGACTGCGAAACGCCCGATCGACCTCTTCTTCAGCGCCCTCGTTCAACGCCATTCCGACGAGCTGTTTCAGGGTTTTCCCTTCCAGCTCTTCCCGGGTACGACAGTCAATAATAATGGCGAGGCTGGCATCCGCTGCCATCTTTTTGAATGCGGCCAAATCCGGGCTTTCCCCATTCCCTAGCACTGCGCCGACCACCTCGCACCGGCCACCGGTTGTCAGAGCGTCAGGCAATCCCGCCATGAGGCGGCGCACGATGGCCAATCCATCGCTTCCACCGTCCGCGAAGCGCGGATACCGCAGCCCCGGGGGGACCGGCATAAAGGGAGGATTGCAGGAGATGAGGTCGAATCTCCTCCGCGCCACCGGTTCCAACAAGTCGCCATTGATCAGTTCCACTTTACCGGCCAGTCCATTCATCGCCGCGTTCACCCAGAACAACTTCGCCGCCAGGGGTTCGATCTCGACTGCGGTAACGCGCGCCGCCGTGCGGGCCGCGACCAGCGCCTGCGTGCCGACCCCCGAACACAGGTCGAGCACGTTCCCGTGCGCCCCTTGCACCATGCGACTGAGCTCGATCGAATCATTGCCGTAGTAAAATTTGGCCGATGGCGTCACCTTCTCGCAAAATAACCATAGTCCAAGGTGGTACACCAGCCGGTAGGCGGAAACAACCTTGTCGCCGGCGCGATTCACGAGGCCCAGGGCTTCAATTGTCGAAAGCAATTCTTCCGGCGCGCACGCCATCAGGTCACGCCTTTCGACCTCCTTGCCCCCTGCAAACAAATCCGCCAGGACCTCATATCGACCCGCCGGCGGCAGGGGGGCGCTCCCGGGCTCAAGCAGCAGGACGCGGTCCAATTCCGCCTGCGTAAACAGGTCCTTCAATTGGACCAGCGCACCTTGTTCTTCTCCTGATAACATTTGGATCTCAGTAATGGCCCTCTGCCAAAGTCGGTGGTTTTGCGGTGCCTGTCCGTCAACCGACGGACTGACCGCCACTGTCGGGAAGAAACCCCTCACCTATCACCCGTTCTCCCCTCTCCCCGGGGAGAGGAAAGAGGGGGAGGGGAGTTGGGGTGAGGGGTCTTGTCTGGATTATGAAGAACTGGTGAACACTCACTCCGGAAACTGTCAAGCGGCTACCGCCCCTTCGGCAGAGGCGGGGGTCCCATTCTTCATTAAGCATCCTCGCCGGAGTTGCCAGCAAGCGCGGAACCACCCACCGGGCGCGTTGCTCGAGCGAACCACGCCGCAATACCCCATACCAGCAAGCCGGCGATGAACCCCTCGATGACGGTTCCCGCCAGCGCTTGCAGCAGGCGCGCGGGAATATGGCCAGGTGCCGGATCGAAAAAGTGAGTCTTGAAAAAGGGTATGGCGGCAGCGAACAAGGTGGCGAGGTAGGCCCACAACCGCCAGGCCCAGCCCAGTACCAGCGAGGGTACAAGAAGTTGGCGCCCCCTCGTCAGTCCCAACTGCCCCGCGACCCCTCCCAGGTAGAAGGCGCTCAGCAAGACCAGGATAGTCGAACTCCAGGCAGCGGTCCGCAAAGGTGGCAGCCCCATGGCTTCCGTCCAGAAGCGCATGATCACAAACACACCCAGCATGGCGCCGGGAGCCACCGTAATGGGCCAGCGCCACAACATTTGAACAACGGTCATCAGCAGCAGGACGACCAGAAACATCACGCCAATCGCCATCACATGGGCAAATACATGCTTTCCCAGGTGACCCCAGTTGTCATAGTCCTCGGGCTCAGCAAAATGGCTCTTCGACAGACGCAGCACGGCGGAAACGATCGTTGCCAGGATTACCCATGCCTCCGTCCATGCCGCCAGGATCAGCGCCGGAAGCAGGAGTTGCGTGAACTTGCGTAATCCACCTCGCAAGGGCCCTACCGCAGCGAGAAAGATGGCCACGAAGAGTAACCCCACAGTGCTGGACACATAGCGCGCAATACCTTGCGGTACGCCCGCCACTTCCAAAACCAGACGCGCGAGAACCAGTACCAGCAGTACGGCCATCGCCCCACGCATCAAGCAAGCAAATGGTCCACGGATGAAACGTTGCAAATCAGCAGACATGGCCCCCTCCTTGTTGAAATCTGAGCGTGAAGTTGATAAGGAAAAAGGCAGAAAGCAGGCTGGATATTGCGCCGACAACACGTACGGGCGCCAGCTTGCTCTTACTTCGCCTTGAATTCTGAACCAGCCTTCCAAACGGGGACAGCGTCAGCATTGGCTACCCTGTAACCAACTTCCCCCAGCAAGGTCAGGTCTTCCACCGCGCCGCTGAGGTTCCAGTAGGGTTTGATCTTGTCGGAGGGCTTGTGGTAGTCCTCCGTGGTGTACTTGTGGCGCATCTGGAGCCCCCAACCGTCGGGTTTTCCAATGAAGTCCACGCCGCTATTCAGGTCGAGCGCCGGCACACCCTGTTTGGCAAAACTGAAGTGGTCGGACCGGAAGTAAAAGCCCTTTTCGGGTTCGGCATCAGGTTTGACCGTCCTTCCCTGCTCTGCCGCCACGGCGGAGACCAGGTCATCGAGGGTGGACTGTCCCAGACCAATGATCTCGATGTCCCGGGTGGGGCCGAGGACGTTCATCCCGTCCATATTGATCTCCGCCACGGTTTTGGACAGCGGGTAAAGAGGGTGCTCGGCGTAATACTGCGAACCCAGCAACCCTTTCTCCTCCGCGGTCACCGCAAGAAACAGGACAGAACGGCGCGGGTGCGGTTGCAGATGAGCATAAACGTCAGACAGTTCCAACAGGCCGGCCACGCCGGAAGCATTATCCACCGCTCCATGATAGATCTTGTCGCCGTTCACTTCCGGACCGATCCCGAGATGGTCCCAGTGCGCAGTGTAAATCACATAATTATCCCGCAGGCGAGGATCGGAGCCCACCACCTTCCCGACCACGTTCCTGGAATCAATATTACGAATCGTATTGTGGAGTCCCAGCGAGGCCTTTACGTTGAGGTCGACGGGTTGAAATTCCCGGGTGGCCGCTGCCTTCTCCAAGGCGTCGAAGTCCTTCCCCGCCAGGGTAAAAAGCGCTTTCGCTTTATCGTAGGTCAACCAACCCTCGGCGGCGCATCGCGACATGCCGCGGTCGGCTGCCACCAGGCTGAACAACTCCCCCGTGTTGCTGCTGCGGACCACGCCCCAAGGGTAGCCCGCCGGGCCGGTCTGGTGCACAATCAGGCACGCGAGCGCCCCTTTGGCCGCCGCCTCCTCAAACTTGTACGTCCAGCGGCCGTAGTAGGTCATTGCCCTGCCCTTGAAGGTCCTTTCGTCCAGTTTGGAGGGATCGTTGGGATCCGGCACGGGCGGGTCGTTAATCAACACGACGATCACTTTCCCTTTGACTTCCACACCCTTGAAATCGTCCCAGCGGTACTCTGGAGCAACGACGCCGTATCCCACGAAGACGACGCCGGCATCAACGGTGATTTCAGACTGCATGCGTTTGGTCCACGCCACGAAATCCTCGGCATACCGGAGCGATTCACGCTGTCCGCTGGTTGCGGTCGTAAAGGTCAACTCCGCCGTGGGAGCAGCCGTTATCCCAACCAAGGGCACCTTCTGGGCATAACTTCCATCCGGGTTCCCGGGCTTAACGCCGGCTTTCTTGAATTGCTCCTCAATATATCCGGTGGACAAGGTCTCCCCCCTGGAGGCGGGGGCCCGGCCTTCGTATTCGTCGGAGGAGAGAACTTTGATATTCTCAAGGATTCTAGTGGGGCTTATTTGCTTCCAGCGGGATAAGTCGGCAATGTTCGACATCGCCAGATGAACTCCGAAAAGGACCGGCGCGCCTGCCGCAAGGCAGAGTACGCGCCTTATCATTACCATGTTGTCATTCTCCCGAACAGCGTCTGGGGAGCATCCTACTGTAGCAGCATCGGAGATTCAATACGTTTTCGAACCTTCCGCCGGGAGAACCGCAGTGTCCTGGTTTCGCCCGTAGCGCCGACTTCCAGCCGGCACAGGAGCCACCAAGTTGGCGGCGTTACGCCCAGACCAGGATACG
This sequence comes from Terriglobia bacterium, assembly GCA_035501695.1. GTDB lineage: Bacteria > Acidobacteriota > Terriglobia > UBA7540 > UBA7540 > Bog-366. The sequence continues at coordinate 4,909 of DATJVT010000187.1, forward strand.
GTCGGGAGAACTTTTCCCTTTCCAGCCCAAAAATCGAGCCAGGCATTTCCGGTTGTGCTAGGATGGGCCTCAGGGTCAATGTTAGGTTTCGAATACTACTGCCCGCCGGCAGCAGTCTGGAAGAAAGTCTCCATCCAGCAAAAGGGGGCGCATCCATGAAGCAGATGTGGGCAATAACCCTTCTGGCAGGGGTGGGCGTGGGGCTCCTTCTGGAGCCTTGTCCCGTCTTCTCCCAAGCTTGCAAAGATGACGTAGACATGGTGGATGGGTCCAAGCAAGCCCTGGCAGATTTTATTGGGACCGTGAAAAAAGAAAGCCTTCCGGATTTTGAGCGCATGAACCACCAGAAGAGTGCCGTGATCAAACTTTCCCTGCACGACAATATGTTGGGAGAACTGGTAAGTTGTCTCGACAAGGCAGCAAAGGACTCCGCGGCTCCTAAACAGGATGCCGAGGCGGCCAGGACTCAACATGACGCCGCCGCCAACTTGCTGGAGAAGCTCCAAAAAGAACAAGGCGCCATTAAAGAAGCCCACGCCTCCAAGGATGCCAAAGCACTCGTCGAGAAGCTCGACCTGGGGCCGTGAAGCAGGAGTAGTGGCCACCCGGGCCGATTGAACGCGCGGTTCCACGTCTACAATTGGTTGAACGCCCGGTGCAGGAATGCCCGGGCGTTGCGGTCACTGAAACGGCGGCCCAACCACGACACGGAGCCTTCTCAGTCCTGCCCCGATCTCCCCGACGAAAGGTTGGCGAGAAAATCAGTGACGGCCTTTTCGTAAGGCGCGCGCGCCTGGTTGAATCCCTCGCCGTGGCGTATTCCGGGCAGTACTAGGATTTTTCTGAGCGGACTCCGGGCGTGGGAGTAGAGCGTTTGGGCAATCGAGGGGGGCATGCGGCGATCGCCCTCAACAGCCACGAAGAGGATCGGCCGGTTTCCAATGCGGTCAACTGCCTTTACCAAGTCGAAGTCTCCGGGATGGAAGTTGCCGCGCCACGCGGTCCAGTATCCAACTTCATAGGCAATGGGAAAAGCCGGGAGATGGAGGAAGAGTTTCAAGTGATGTCCCAGCGTACCCAGGAATGAATCGTAGGAGCTGTCAGAGATCACGGCGTCGATCTCCGGAGTCTCGGCTGCCGCCATCAGCGCGGAAGCAGCGCCCATCGAGACGCCCCACACCACCACGGGCCGTGCCGCATGTTCGTGATCAAGGGCATAACGGACCGCGGCCTGCACATCCAGGCGCTCCTGATAACCCAGGGTGGTTATCTTGCCGCCGCTCATACCCTGGTGGCGAAAGTCGAAAAGCAATCCGTTGTAACGGAGGGAGTGACCGAAAACCGCATTCGGAAGCATTTCGACGCGCGTACGATTGAGGCCGTGGCAATAAACGATGGTGCCCTTCGCCGCCCCCTCCGCGGGGATGTACCAACCCTTAAGGGGGACCCCATCAGGCGATGAAAACTCAATCCATTGGAAATCGAGGTTGAATGACTTGGGAGTCTTGCCGTCGTTCGCGTCGGGATAATGGAACGTGCCTTGGGTAAGGATCGAGGTGAAGAACCAGGGAACCACCCCAAGAAAGAAAATGGCGATCAACGCCAGTAGGATAAGCCCAACATTGCGGAGGATTCTCCGGATTCGCGATGCGGTCGCCATTTAGTTCCTTTCCATTACTCGCCTCGAGGTTCCACGATATGGGTAGCGAGCAGGACCACCACCACTGCAGTCATGATGGCGCAAAGGGTGGTCACTGCGGGATAACCGGATTTTTGGAACAGCACTCCACCGACGTAAGCGGTGGCGCCAATTCCCATCTGCGAAGCGATGTTCCGCATGGCAATGAAGGCGCCGCGTTGCGCGGAGGGCACCATTTCAGTCATAAGCGCGGTCAGAGGCCCCTGGCGGAAGGCCGCTCCCAGACTCGCCAGTGCAAACAGGCCTAGAAGTCCCAATCCCCAAGGAAGGAACGGTACGAAAGCAACGGCCAGAGCCAGAAGGGCATTGCTGAAGATGGACATGGCACGCTTTCCCCAGCGGTCCGACAGGATTCCCCCCAGAGGCGCGCAGCCCACGGCAACCATCCCCCCCAGCATAAAGACCCACCCGATGGTCCGGGTCGGAAGTCCAAAGGCGCTGTTCAACCAAGCCCCGATATAGGTCAGAAACCCGACCAGGCCGCCGGACACCAAGAACGCAATGACCAGTGCCGCGGAGGTGTCGCGCCGGCCCAGGAAAGAGCGGAAGGCATGGCCCACCGTCCGCAACTTGGCTGCCGACGGCTGGGGGTCCAGGCGTTCCCGGGGCAGGCGCACGGAGGCAAACGCGACCGCAACGGCCAGGCAAGCCACGGAGAAAAACGCGCGCCGCCACCCATACCGGTCGGCGATCTGCGCGGCAATCGGCACCCCCAGAATCGGCGCAGCAAAGTATGCGGAAGAGATCAGCCCTATGGCGCGGCCGCGAACGGCGTAAGCAAACCAGTCCGCCGCATAGGTAATGGAGCAGGTGGAAAGTGTACCGGCCGCCAGTCCGGTGAGTGCCCGAGCCAGCATCAGCTCATTCAAGGTGCGGCTGGCCGCCGCCGCCCACGAAGCAAAGGCAAAAAGCGCCACCCCGCCGAGCAGGAACCGCCGGCGGCCATAATGGTCGGAGAGTGTTCCGGAGAAGAACGAGGCCACAGCCGCGGCCAGCGAATACACCACCACCAGCAGTCCCGCCGTGGAGAGACCGATCCCGAGCGATTTAACCAGTGAAGGCAGGAGCGCGGCGATCATCTGGTTGTCCGCCAAACCCAGGAAGAGCAACAGGAACAGGATGGCAACGACCAGTGTGTCCATAAAGGGGGGTTTCAATCGCCAAGGGTCGGGTGTTTTGTAGTCAGGTAATGGGATGCGGGGGCCGGGAACTCTTCCTAATACTGCTCCCAGCACCGAGTCCCAGGAACCAGCCCCTCTTAATCGAAATGGTGCAAGTCAAGCTTAATGGCCGCCTTGTCGGAAAAATCCATCACGCCGGCCGCCGCAATGCCAATGGCCACCACAATGGCATCGCTGATTTCATGTTTGGTTGCGCCCAACTCGAGTGCCTTTTTGATGTGCCCCTCCAGGCAGCCCTCACACTTCGCCACCAGCGAGCAACCAATAGCGATCAGTTCCTTGGTTTTCAGATCGAGCGCGGAAGTTTCAAAGTAGCTTTCCTTGTAAAAGGAGAGGTAGATGTTGCGAATTCGCGGCTCGATCATGCTCATCGAAGCCGGGGACTTTTTCTTATCCTTGGGCCCATCATGCGCCATACATTTTCCTCACTTTTGGTTCAATGGGATGGAAGCTGACTGCTCGCTTCTTAGACGTAAAAGGGATGCAAATCGTTTCCCACTCGCGGGGAATTCCATCGTTCCCAGTAGGAACGGGGAATTCATGGAACGCCCGCGGCATGCTGTGCCGGATTACGAAGCCACCGACGCGACCTCCGCCGGCGGCGCCGGGAGCGCCGTCGCCAACTCAGGGATCTCAAAACGAATCGCGGTTCCCTCCCCCGGCCGGCTGTCGATCTTCAGGGAAAAGTCCTGGCCGTAGACGACTTCGAGCCGTTCCCGCACGTTGCTGATGCCAATCCCGCTGCCTTGGGATTCGGGAGGTCTCTGCTCGGACATACCCACGCCATCGTCAATGACCTCCACCACCAGGCGGCCCTTGCCCCGTTTGGCCCGAAGAGTAAGGACTCCCCCCTCGATCTTCGGCGCAATACCGTGCCGCAAGGCATTCTCGACCAGCGGTTGAAGAAGCATGCTGGGCACGACCATGTCCAGCGTGTCGGGATCGATTTCCTTCCGCACCTGGAGCTTATCGCGGCCGAACCGCACCACTTCAATGTCCAGGTAGTCGTCGATGAATTCCAGTTCCTGCCGGAGGGGTGAGAAGTGCACCTGTGCCTTCAACCGCCGACGCAGGATGTTCGACAACTTCAGCAGCACCGTGCGCGCCATGTCGGGGTCGAAGCGAATCAGCGAGGAGATGGTGTTCAAAGTGTTGAAGAGGAAATGGGGATTGATCTGGCTGATCAACGCATCCATTCGCGCCTGGAGCAGCGCCTTTTCCTGTTCCACCAGCTTTTGTTCAATGCGGGTCGTATTCCAGATCCGAACCGGCAAACCCACGCCAATCAGTGTTCCCAGGACAATCAGGGCGCGGGTCCAGTAATGGGGGGAAGACGGGTAGAATAAGGTGCCCCGGGAGATGTGTCCCACCATCATGCGGCTGATCTCCAGAACGACACAACTAAGCCAGAACAGAACCTGCCAGTCGATTTCCGGATGCCTGAATTTTTGCCGGATGGACCGGTAGAGGCTCTGTTCGATGAAAGGCGAGAACTTCCAGATCTGTTCCTTGTCCGGGCAGAGCCAGCGCGCCGTGCCGGCCCATACAGCATAAAGCGTTGCCATCGGTAGTGCCAACAGTTCGGGGCGTTCGTGGGGCATCAGCCAGGCGGGAAGGCCGTGCACCAGGAACGGTGTAAATGAAAGCACCGCCGCCCAAAGAGCAATCATCAGAATCGGCAGGCTGACGATCAGGGCGACCGCAAGTCCCACGATTGTGCCGCCTAGCAAGCCCGCCAGCACGGTCACTTCCAGGCTCAGGTCCGTAGTCGGGTAAGAGGCCAGCAAGCGGGTCAGGACTCCTACCATGAAAGGCAGGCCCAGGAAAGCGGCGAATTGGATTTTTTCCCGGGGACCGCGCTGCTCGATCAGCAGCAAATGGCGAAACCTGCCGAAGCGCGCAACAAAGCCCGCCAGCAGGGCCATCACCGCCAATTTGATCAGGATGTCAACGACGGTGAAGTCCGCAGGTTTGGGAATGATAAAGTTCATTAATTCTTGACTCGGCAGCAAGATCGCCCGAGATCGCAACCGCCTCCCACAAAGTGCACAACCTCCAGGCGGTCACCCGGCTCGATGATCGTACCCGCCCACGCGGATCGCGAGGCGATCTCACGATTCCGTTCCACCGCGATGCGGTCGGCGGGCAGATTCAACCAGTCCAGCAGGGCGGCCAAAGTAAGGCTGGGCGGGACTTCGCGAGGTTCACCGTTCAGGTAGATTACCATCAGGGAAAATCCAACTCACGCCGGACTCGCCGGCTGCTGTCCGGGCCTGATCTCACCGCCCCGAATGCGGGAAATAATGTGCCGATGTTGCTCTTCGAGGCGGCGCTTCAGTTTCTCGTCACTGAAATCGGGCAAGTCCAGCAAATCCTGGTATGAACTCTTAAACTTATGAATAACTGCGCCCTTCGTATACACCGTGGTATCAATTCCCGCGTCCTTGCGGGGTTCGGTCTGAATATGATAAACCACGCCCTCGTGCTTGATATCCGTATTAAAGCCCATCACCATGGCAGGGTCCCCACTTAAGGTGATCCGAGATCCGATAAAGTCGATGTTACTGACTCCCTTACCTCCAAGCAAGAAAAAACTTGACACTCATCGGACCCGAACCGTATAGTTTCTATTCTGGGCAAGGTTCATCAAAGTCCCTCTAAGTGACTGCAATGGTTGGAGTTTACACACCCATATTGATGCATTTTGTGATCGTGGTGGGGCTTGCGAGCGCCATATTGGGCCTATCATGGTGGGTAGGGGTAAAACGCCCTAACAGGGAGAAACTTGAACCTTACGAGTGCGGCATCACCCCAGTAGGCGATGCCCGTAGGAGCTTCTCTGTAAGCTTTTACCTGGTCGGCATGCTCTTCATCTTGTTCGATGTGGAAGCCGTTTTTCTTTACCCTTGGGCGGTTGTTTTCAAGAGCCTGATTGCAGCTCCAGGGAGGTGGTACGGTTTTATTGAAATGGCCCTGTACATCGCAATCCTCCTGGCGGGGTATGTCTATATTTGGAAGAAAGGCGCTCTCGACTGGACCCGCTAGTCACCCTCCGACTCACTGGACGGGTGATCAGAAGAGCTAATGTCTTTGGTAGGCACAAGAAACTGTTCTGGTCATTTGCTTGAGTAACGATCTGTTTGTCCGATCACAGTCCCTTTTGATCATCTGCTTTTATGGCCTCAGACCTCGATACCAATCTTCCCCTCGCGAAGCTACGGGAATCTGACCCCGAGGCTGTGGAGGACGCTCGTACCTTCCGCGGAGAAGTAACCCTTTACATTCGACCTTCCCATTTCATGCGCGCCTGCGAATTCCTGCGGGACGAGCCGGGGCTGATGTTCACTTTCCTGGCGGACGTTACCGCCCTGGATCTATACCCTCAAGAGCCTCGTTTCGAATTGGTGTATCACCTGCTTTCTATGGAGAAGGCCCAGCGGTTGCGGCTGAAGGTTCGAGTGTCTGGTGAGGATCCGCGTTTCGTTACTGCCATTCCCGTCTGGCCCGCGGCCAATGCCTTTGAACGGGAGGTCTTCGACCTTTTTGGAATTGTCTTTGACGGCCATCCCTTCATGCGCCGCCTGCTGCTGCCGGAGGAGTGGGAAGGCTACCCCCTGCGCAAAGATTATCCGACGGAGGGTTACCGCTAGATGCCGGTGACGCTGGAGCGAATTCCGGGCAAGGAAGACCGGGTCATCCTCAGCATGGGACCGCAGCATCCCTCCACGCACGGGGTGTTGCGCCTGGTGCTCGAACTCGAGGGCGAGACGGTTGTACGGGCACTTTACGACATCGGATACCTCCACACCGGCTTCGAAAAGTCATTCGAGGACAAGACGTACTCCCAGGGAATCACGCTCACCGACCGGATGGATTATCTCGCTCCGCTCTCCAATAACCTGGGATTCTGCCTGGCGACGGAGAAACTGCTGGGTCTGGAAATCCCGCCGCGGGCGCAGTGGATCCGCGTCCTGTTGACGGAATTAACGCGGATTCAAAGCCACCTGGTTTGGCTGGGAACACACGCTATCGACCTGGGCGCCATGTCGGTCTTCCTCTATTGCTTCCGTGAGCGCGAGGACATTCTTCACATCTTTGAAGCGGTTTCCGGCCAGCGGATGATGACCAGCTACTTTCGCATCGGGGGGTTGGCGCTGGAGCCACCTCTGGGCTGGTTGAAAGAGGTGCGAAAGTTCGCCGGCGGTTTTCCGGGACGGATCGATGAGTATGAAGCGCTGCTCACGCGGAATCCCATCTGGCTTCGCCGCACGCAGGGAGTGGGGTACATCTCGGCCGAGGATGCAATTGCATTCGGCCTTTCCGGTCCATCCCTGAGGGGGTCGGGCGTCAATTGGGACATCCGCAAAAGTGAACCCTATTGCAGTTATGATAAGTTCGATTTCAAGGTCTCAACCCGTCCAGAAGGTGACGTCTACGGCCGGTACCTGGCGCGTGTCGAGGAGATGCGCCAGTCACTCCGGATCGTGAATCAGGCCATGGAAGGATTGCCGGACGGACCGATCAAAGCCGATGCTCCGCATATTATCTTGCCCGATCGCGAGAGCATGAAGACCTCCATCGAAGCTCTCATCTACCACTTCAAGATCGTGACGGAAGGCTTCCATCCGCCGGTGGGGGAAGTCTACCAGGCGATTGAATCGCCCCGGGGCGAACTGGGCTTCTACATGGTCAGCGACGGTTCTCCCAAGCCTTTCCGCTGCCACGTTCGCGCCCCTTCGTTCGCCAATTTGCAGGCGCTCCCCAAATTGATTGAGGGAAGATTGATCGCCGATGTCGTAGCGTGCATCGGGACGATTGATATCGTCCTGGGAGAGGTGGATCGGTAGAACAAGTTATCAGTTGTCAGTTTTCAGTTGTCAGCGAAGTCTTATAGCATTAGTTACTTAATTACCGATTTCTGATGACTGAAAGCTGATGACTGAGAATTGACAACTGCGAACTAATCGCCATGCTTTCTGAATCGCTACTGAAGAAATTCGATCAGCTCATCGCGCGTTATCCCCTCAAACGCTCAGCGATGGTCCCTTTGTTAATGTACGCGCAGGACGAAGTGGGGCACGTAAGCGAAGAGGTCATTGCCGAGGTGGCGAAACGGGTGGACGTGCGCCCGATCGAAGTTATCGAGGTTATCGGCTATTACTCCATGCTCCACCGGCAACCGGTGGGCAAGTACCACGTCCAGGTTTGCACCAACATATCCTGCATGCTGCGTGGCGCGGACGACGTTTTTGAGCACTGCTGTAAGAAATTGGGGATCAAGAACAAGCAGACAACTCCGGACGGCTTGTTTTCAGTTGAAGAAGTCGAGTGCCTCGGGGCCTGCTGTGGGGCACCGGCCATGCAGGTGAATTACGATTATTACGAGAACCTGACGCCGGAGAAGATTGACGCGCTGATTGAGGAGATAAGAAAGAAGGAACCTCGCTCCAGGATGTAAAGACGACACTCGAAATTCGAAAATCGGCAATCATCCCCGAGTTTCGAATTTCAAGTTTCGAATTTCAGATTTCGACGATGGCCGGCTACAACAACCCGATGGGCAATAGCCCGCTGGAAGTGAAGGTGATCAGTAAGCGCTTTGGCTTGCCGAACTCCACGTCCCTTGACGTCTTCGTGCAGCACGAGGGCTACCAGGCTCTGAAAAAAGCCTTGTCCTTGAAGCCCGACGAGGTCATCAACGAAGTGAAGAACTCGGGCCTGAGGGGACGAGGAGGCGCAGGTTTCAACACCGGCATGAAATGGAGTTTCGTCCCCAAGCAGTCCTCCAAACCCAAGTATGTCGTGTGCAACGCGGATGAGAGCGAGCCCGGCACCTGCAAAGACCGTCCGCTGATGGAATACGACCCCCATCAGCTCATCGAGGGCATTATTATCGCCGGGTATGCCATTCAGTCTCACCAGGGGTTCATTTACATTCGTGGCGAGTATCGCTATCTGCTCGACATCGTCGATAAGGCACTGGCGGAAGCTTACGCGGGCGGGTACCTGGGAAAGAACATTCAAGGGTCCGGCTTCGATTTCGACCTCTGCACGCACACGGGTGCGGGCGCCTACGAATGCGGCGAAGAAACGGCACTTCTAAATTCCCTGGAGGGCCTGCGCGGGTACCCTCGCATTAAGCCTCCCTTTCCCGCGGTGGTGGGCCTGTACGGCGGGCCCACCGTAATCAACAACGTGGAAACGCTTTCCAACGTCCCCCACATCCTGTTGAACGGGCCGGATTGGTATTCCAAACTGGGCTCACCCAAGAATGGAGGGACACGCCTCTTCTGTTTGAGCGGCCACATCACCCGGCCCGGCGTCTACGAATTACCCATGGGCTTTCCTTTGCGGCGCATGATTGAAGAAATCGGCGGGGGAGTCTTGGGGGGCAAGAAGCTCAAGGCGGTAATCCCCGGCGGGTCCTCCTGTCCGGTGTTGACGGCGGATGAGATCGACGTCGCCATGGATTACGACTCGGTGGCGAAGATCGGTTCCATGCTGGGCTCCGGCGGGGTGGTCGTGCTGGATGAGGACACCTGCATGGTGAAGGCGGCGGGCCGTATCATGCGCTTCTACGCGCATGAATCCTGCGGCTGGTGCATTCCTTGCCGCGAGGGGACGTCATGGCTCAAGCACCTCTTTGACCGCTTCCATGGCGGAAGAGCGCTGCCCGAGGACCCCGATACGGCGCTGGATGTTTCTTACAACATCCTGGGCAAAACGCTCTGCCCCCTCGGCGATGCAGCCGCCATGCCGACCATCAGCATTTTGAAAAAGTTCCGTCACGAGTTTGAGGAACATGTCAAATTGGGGTACTGCCCTTATGAGAAAAAGGCGGTGAGCGTCGCATGAAAGAGCAAACGTCCAATTCGGCATTCGTCATCCTCGACATGCCTCCCCGGGAGGAGAATTCCCGGGTGCCGGGACCCTACACCCGCAGTTCGAGCCTTTCGCCGCGCGTCAACACAGCCGCTGAACCCGTAACCCTGACGATCAACGGAAAAGAGGTCAAAGTCCCACCGGGGACGATTTTGATCGAAGCCGCCAAGCAAGCGGGGATTGAGATTCCGTCTTATTGCTATTACCCCGGCCTCACATTGCAGGGGGCCTGCCGCATGTGCCTGGTGGCGATTGAAAAAATGCCCAAGCTGCAGACCGCTTGCACCACCGTGGTAACGAACGGGATGGTCGTCCACACCGAGACCGAGGAAGTGAAGAACGCCCGCAAGGCGATGTTGGAATTCCTCCTGACCAATCACCCGCTCGATTGCCCCGTATGCGACAAAGGCGGCGAGTGTGAACTCCAGGACGCAGTGTTCCGTTACGGCGCGGCAGAGACACGATTTATGGAGTCCAAGCTGCACCACGAGGAGCGCCGCTTCTCCAACCTGGTGTACTACGATTGGCCACGCTGCATTCTTTGCTACCGGTGCATTCGGGTGTGCGACGAGGGCCTGGACGTGAATGCCTACGGCATCGGCTTCCGGGGAGCGCACAGTGAGATCATTCCCAATGAGGGCGAGAAACTGGAGTGCGAAGAGTGCGGCATGTGTATCGACGTTTGCCCGGTGGGCGCGCTCACCAGCGGCACTTACCGTTACAAGACACGCCCCTGGGAAATGACTTACACCGGGACCACGTGCAACCACTGCGCCGATGGGTGCAAGACCACGCTGGCGGTTCGCAACAACCAGATCATCCGCGCCAATAATCGCGACCATTCCGGCTTCAACGGCGAGTTTCTCTGCGTCAAGGGCAGGTTTGGGTGGGACTTTGTGAATCATGAACAGCGCCTGACGGCTCCCCTGATTCGCAAGAATGGCAAGCAGGAACCCGCTACCTGGGAAGAGGCCCTTGGTACGGCGGCAGAGCGACTGACCGGCATCCTCAAGGAACACGGGCCGGCATCCATCGCCGTGATCGGTTCCAATCGCACCACCAACGAAGAGAACTATCTCCTGGGGCGATTTGCGCGCACCGTGCTGGGAACAAATAACCTGGACCATCACCGCACCGCCGACTTCTCTTCCCTGGTGGGCGCGCTGACCGCCGCAAAAGCTGCCGACCGCTACGCCACCATCGGGAACATTGGCGAGGCGTCGAGCATCCTCCTGGTCGGCAACGACCCCACCCATCAGCATCCGCTGATTGCCTATCAGATCCGGCAGGCAGTTCGCCTCCACGACGCACATCTTTACTTGTTGAACCGTCGCGAAATCAAACTCCAACGCCAGGCGAGGCAGAGCGTCGTTGTCCAGGCCGGAGAAGAGGCAATGGCGGTCGGGGCGTGGGCGGGGAATACCCCAGGCACCCCGGCGGGATTGAACGGGAACTCAGCCGCCCTGACTGAATTGGGCGAGAACCTGCGGAAGGAATCCAACACCGTCATAATTTTCGGGGATGAGATTCGAGGCGGTGATGTAACCAACCTGGTGCAGTGGGGGCTATCCCTCCCCGGCCATACCCGCTTTGTGGCCCTGGGCGATTATGCCAATTCACGCGGGGCCGCGGACATGGGCCTCCTGCCCGGCGTCCTGCCTGGCTACGCGTCGCTCTCCGATCCCGCAGCTTGCGCGCGGGTGGAATCTGCCTGGAAAGCTAAGCTCCCAGGCACGCCCGGCCGCGATATCTGGACAATCCTCCAGGGAGTGGAGTCCGGAGAGATCAAGGCACTCCTGGTCTTCGGCTCGAATCCCCTCAAGACCTTCCACCTTTCTCCGGAGAAATTGGGAAAACTGGCGTTCCTGATGGTGGCCGAGTTGTTCCCGACGGAAACCACTGAGAGGGCCGACGTCGTATTGCCCGCCACTAGCTTCGCGGAGAAGGCCGGAACGGTCACGAACACTTGCGGACAGGTCCAAATTCTGAAGAAGACCATGCGTAAGGCGGGCACACGCAGCGACCTGGAAATTCTGTTGGCGCTGGCGAGGCTGCTGGGGCAGACCTGGAGCTATCGCAACGCTGACGACGTGTTGCGAGAAATCATCGCGCACGTTCCGGGGTACTCCATTGCGCTGCCGAGCTTGCTGGTTGGCCGAGCGGTGATGACGCAACCCGCCGGGGGTCCTCCTGAGCTTGAAAACCGCGACTTGGTTTTTTCATCGCAAGATTCACTCTTCACATCCGGAACGGTAAGCCGGTATAGTTGGGCGCTGAATTCCGTGGACGAAGCCAAGAAACCTCATGGGTACATTTTCTGATACGGCGATACTCCTGCTCATCGCGGTGATCAAGATTACGGTGGTTCTCGTCGTGTTGTTGACCGCCATTGCCTATACGACGTGGCTGGAGCGCAAGGTGGTGGCGCACATTCAGGCGCGGTGGGGACCCTACCTGGTGGGACCCCACGGATTGTTGCAGCCGCTGGCCGATGGGGCCAAGTTTATCCTGAAGGAAGATATCATCCCGATTGAGGCTGACAAGTTCATTTACTGGTTGGCCCCTTTCCTGGGCTTTGTCCTGGCATTTCTTTCGTTTGCCGTCATTCCGTTTGGTGAAGGGTTCACCCTTTACGGCCATCCCGTCAGGTTCCAGATCGCCGACCTGAACGTTGGCCTGCTTTATGTTTTCGCCGTCACCTCCCTGGGCGTTTACAGCATCGCGCTCGCCGGGTGGTCCTCCAACAGCAAGTATCCGCTCCTCGGCGGGCTGCGGTCCTCCGCCCAAATGATCAGTTATGAGCTGTCACTGGGGCTGGCCCTGATTGGCACACTGATGATGGCAGGGACACTAAGCCTGCGCGGAATCGTCGACGCACAAAGCGGATTCTGGCACATCCACGGCGTCAACACCTGGGTGCCCCATTGGTATATCTTTGCCCAACCCATCGGTTTCTTCGTTTACTTCACTTCGGCAATAGCGGAAACCAACCGCGTGCCCTTTGACCTTCCGGAAGGCGAAACGGAGCTGGTGGCGGGGTTCCACACGGAATATAGCAGCATGAAATTCGCCATGTTCTTCATGTCGGAGTATGCCAACATGATCACGGTCTCGTGTCTGGCCACGCTCCTCTTCTTCGGCGGCTGGCACGGACCGGGGTTCGCATGGCTACCCGGGATCGTGCAGATTTTTCTGCCGGTCTTCTGGTTTTGCCTGAAGGTTTTTTGTTTTATGTTTTTTTATATCTGGATGCGCGGGACGCTGCCCCGGTTCCGGTACGACCAGCTCATGTCGCTGGGATGGAAATTCCTGCTCCCCCTGGCGATGCTGAATATCCTGGTCACAAGCTTTTTAATTGCCTGGCACGGGTGATATGCAGATTCTCTTCTACATTTTCGCAGCCGTGGCCATCCTGGCCGCACTGAACATGGTGTTACAGCGCACTCCGGTTTATAGTGCGCTATCCCTGATTGTGGTGCTCTGCTCGCTGGCCGCGGTTTATCTCCTGCTGGGCGCGGAATTCATTGCGGTTCTACAGGTCATCGTATATGCCGGCGCGATCATGGTACTGTTCGTCTTTGTCATCATGCTGCTTAACGCCGGCCGCGAGACCCCGAGTCACCGAAGCCGTATTGCCAAGTGGCTCGGCGCACCGCTGATCGCCGGGTTCCTGGTGGAGATAGTTGTGGTGGTCCGCCAGCAGTTTCCGTCTTCAGGCGGACCCTCCGTGGCAGCTCCCAACGGAAGCCCCGCGGGAATTGGTCATCTGCTTTTTCGGAGTTATGCGCTGCCGTTCGAGGTAACGTCCATCTTGATCCTGGTGGCAGTGCTTGGCGCAGTGGTACTGGCAAAAAAGGAATTCTGAGAATAGACATGGCTCCGCTCTCCCATTATCTGGCGCTCAGTGCCATCCTTTTCGTCCTCGGTGCGGCCGGCTTCATCGTCCGGCGCAACATTATTACCGTGTTCATGTGCATCGAATTGATGCTCAACGCCGTGAACGTGGCCTTTATTGCCTTCGCACGGTTTAATGGCAACCTGGACGGTCAGATCTTTGTGTTTTTTGTGCTGGTGGTAGCAGCAGCGGAGGCTGCGGTGGGCTTGGCGATTATTATCGCCCTGCACCGCAATCGTGAGTCGCTGAATATCGAAGATGTGGATTCGATGAAAATGTAGCTTGGCGCGGCGTTCACCGGCAAGCCGGTTGACGCGAGGCCTTAAAAGAAAACTTCATGAATCTGGAAATCCTGCTTCTCCTCATGGTGTTGCCGCCGCTGGCGGGTGCGGCCCTTAATGGGATTCTGGGCCGCCACTTTCCCCAGGCGGCCGTCTCGCTCATTGGCTGCGGGGCGGCGGGTCTTTCCATGGTTTTCGCGCTGCTCTCGGCCTGGATCTATTCGACATCCCCCGGTCAGCCGGGCCCTTTCGTCCATGTGTATTTCACCTGGATTCAAGCCGGTGAGCTGCATGCGGACTATGCGCTCTATTATGACCGGCTCACTCTGATCATGACCCTCACGGTCACGGTCGTTGCCTTCTTGATTCATCTCTATTCGCGCGGGTACATGGAACATGAGGGAGGCTATTACCGCTTCTTTACATACCTGAACCTCTTCCTTTTCATGATGCTCACCTTGGTCACGGCGTCGAGTTATCCTCTGATGTTCGTGGGCTGGGAAGGGGTGGGGCTCTGTTCTTATCTCCTCATCGGCTTTTACTTCCGCAAGAAGTCCGCCTCCGATGCCGGGAAGAAGGCATTCATCGTTACGCGTATTGGCGACGCTGGTTTCACGGTTGGCGTAGCGCTGCTTTTCTGGACCTTTCATGCGCTGGACTTTGAAACCGTCTTCCAGCGCGTCAAGGAACTGCCTCCGGGCCAACTCGAGGGGATTCTGACGGCTGCCGGCCTGCTCCTCTTCCTGGGGGCAGCAGGCAAGTCGGCGCAGTTACCCCTTTATGTGTGGCTCCCCGATGCCATGGAAGGCCCCACGCCGGTGAGCGCCTTGATCCATGCCGCCACAATGGTAACGGCAGGCGTATACCTGGTGGCGAGATCCAGCGTCATTTTCGCCCACGCCCCCATGGCTCTGGAGGTGGTGGGCATCGTAGGCTGCTTCACTGCATTCTTTGCCGGTACCATCGCCCTCACACAAAACGATCTGAAGCGAATGCTCGCCTACTCCACCATCAGCCAACTCGGTTACATGTTCCTGGGTTGTGGCGTAGGTGTCTTCGCGGCTGGCATATTCCACTTGATGACCCACGCATTTTTCAAATCGCTGCTCTTCCTGGCGGCCGGCAGCGTGATGCATGCCATGAGCGGCGAATTGGACATGCGTAAGATGGGCGGCCTGTGGCGAAAGCTGAAAACCACGCATGTGACTTTTCTGATTGCGACGATTGCCATCTCAGGGATTCCGCCCTTGGCGGGGTTCTTCAGCAAGGATGAGATTCTGGCCGGGGCCTACGAAGGCCCCCTCGGCAAGCCTTGGCTATTCTGGTTGGGGACCCTCACGGCCGCCCTCACCGCTTTCTACATGTTCCGCGGTCTCTGCATGACCTTCTATGGAAGATCGCGTGTCGACCCGGAAACCGCGCACCACTTGCACGAAAGCGGTTCGAAGATGACCGTGCCGCTCATGATCCTGGCATTCTTTTCCGTTGTCGCGGGGTGGGTGAGCTGGCCAAAAGCGTGGAACGGCAGCGAAGCTTTCGATCATTACCTCGACCCCGTGTTTGCCCCTGCCACTAATTTCCTGCGTGATGCCTCTCCCGAGCATGTGGGTGGGCTTGGCCCCGGGGCCTTAATGGGATTCTCCATTCTCGCGGCCGTTATCGGGATTGGGGTTGCCCTGTGGTGGTATCTGAAGTCCACGGACATTCCTGATCGCCTGGCGGAGCAGTGGGCCGGGATTTACCGGCTGCTGACCCACAAATACTACGTGGACGAGTTTTATGATTGGCTCATCGTGCGTCCCCTGGGCACCGTTTCGGAGAAGTTTCTCTGGCAAGTGGTGGATGAAGGTGCCATCGACAACGTGATGGTAAATGGCGCCGGCGAAGGAACCGCCTGGACAGGTAACCTGTTGCGGCGAATTCAATCCGGCAACATCACCAGTTACGCCGCATGGGTGCTGCTGGGGGCAGTACTTTGGGTGTTCTATATTCTCGCAGCTCACGGTTAGCGACCGCCAGTCACGCTGGCTGCCCGTGGTAGTCGGTTAGCAACTCATTACATCGGTATTTCAGCAACGCGCGACTCTTGATTCACAACAGCCTTATGTCCTGGTACAGTGCTCACCTACTCTCGATCATAACGTTCCTCCCCCTCCTGGGCGCGGTTGTTATTGCATTCCTCGGACGCGAACGGGCCACACCCGTCCGGTGGACGGCGCTTTTTTTCTCGACACTCACCTTCCTCATAACCGTCTGTTTATACTCTCGACTTGATCCCCAGCGCAGCGACATGCAGTTCGCCGAGGTGGTCCCGTGGATCAAGGTGCCGCCCATCAACTACCATTTGGGAGTCGATGGCCTCAGCGGCCTGATGATTCTCTTGACGGGATTTCTCACTCCGCTGTCGGTATTGGTTTCCTGGAAAGGCATCACCCAACGAACCCAGGAGTTCTTCATTTTCCTGCTGGCACTGGAAACCGGAATGATGGGTGTCTTTGCCTCTCTCGATCTCGTTTTGTTCTTCGTGTTTTGGGAAGTAATGCTTATTCCCATGTACTTCCTCATCGGCATCTGGGGCCATGAGCGGCGAGTTTACGCAGCCATCAAGTTTGTCCTCTTCACCATGGTTGGCTCAGCCTTGATGCTCACCGGCATCATTTATCTTTACACTCGCACCGAGACATTTGATCTTCCGCAGGTGTTGGATCATCTGGTCACATATTCCGCACTCACTCCGCAAGCTGAAAGGTGGCTATTCCTCGCTTTCTTCATCGCCTTCGCTATCAAGGTTCCTCTGTTCCCCTTTCACACCTGGCTTCCCGACGCCCACGTCGAGGCTCCCACGGCAGGTTCCGTAATCCTGGCAGGGGTTCTCCTCAAGATGGGAACGTACGGCATGCTGCGGTTCTGCCTGCCGCTTTTTCCCCAGGCATCAAGGGAGTTCGCTCCCATTATCTGCGCCTTGGCCATCGTCGGCATCATTTATGGCGCGCTGGTCGCCATGGTGCAACCCGACCTGAAAAAGCTCGTGGCTTATTCCTCCGTGGCCCACCTGGGATTCTGCGTGTTGGGGATATTCGTCTTCCGGCCGGAGGCCATCGAGGGCGCTATCTATCAAATGTTCAGCCACGGGGTTTCAACGGGAGCGCTCTTCATGCTGGTCGGAATGCTCTACGAGCGGCGCCACACGAGGCTGATCAGCGAGTTTGGAGGTTTGGCGACGTCCGTGCCCGTCTACAGCACGTTCTTCCTGATTGTGGCGCTGTCCTCTCTCGGCCTGCCGCTCTTGAATGGGTTCGTGGGGGAGTTTCTGATCATCGTAGGATCTTTTCATCGCCACGCCGCATACGCAGCCTTGGCTTCCGTCGGTGTGGTCCTGGCCGCGGTCTACCTGCTTTGGATGTATCAGCGGGTGTTTTACGGAGAAATCACCAATGAGAAAAACCGAACGCTGGCCGATTGCGATCTTCGGGAGAAACTCATCCTGACGGTGATGGTAATCGTGATTATCATCATGGGGGTGTACCCCCAGCCCTTCTTGCGGCGGATGGATCAGGGTGTAATCCACATCATGGAACGCTTGCGCGAACACTCCCCGTCAGCACTAATCCCAGCGCCTTTCGCCGGCCGACCAAGCGCAACGCGCGGCAATCCGAGGCGCGAAATCCGGAAGGAGAAGTCAATAAATCCGGTTGATTTGCCAATTCCCAACTCTCCAGGCCCGACTTCCACTCACATTCTGATCAGTGCCAACCGCACGCTGCCGACTGGCCCCCAAGGAGGTGACCGATGATCACCCCCCAGCCAGTCGACATTATGCGGATCCTCCCGGAAATCGTCCTTTCCATCTTTGCAGTGGTAGTCATGGTGCTGGAACCATTCGTCGCCGTCACACACAAGAAACTGCTCGGATGGATGGCGCTGCTGGGGATTCTCGCCGCGGGAGCTGCCACCACTCGGCTTTCTATATACCCGTGGCCGGGGACCGGACCAGCGTTCGGGGGAAGTGTTATCGCCGATCGGTATAGTTCTTATTTCATTTACCTGTTCTTACTGGTAGCAGGCCTGGTCATTCTGGGCTCCATGGACTATCTCGAACGCGACCGTCTCCAGCACGGCGAGTTCTATGCACTGATCCTGATGGGAACGATCGGGATGTGCTTCATGGCATCCTCTACAGACCTGCTCATGATTTTCATTGGGCTGGAGATCAGTTCTATCGCCACCTATATCCTGGCAGGCTATCGGAGGTCGGACCGCCGCTCCAACGAAGCTTCGCTTAAGTACTTCCTCCTGGGGTCATTTGCCACAGCCTTTTTGCTCTACGGAATAGCTTTTGTTTATGGCCTCACGGGAACCACCAACCTGATGGCGGCGGGCGAGCGCTTAAATGCACTCTCCCAGTGGACCCTATTCGCCAGGGTAGCCCTGGCCCTGGTCTTCGTCGGGCTGGCCTTTAAACTCTCGGTTGCGCCCTTTCAGATTTGGGCGCCCGATGTGTACCAAGGCGCTCCCGCGCCCGTCACCGCTTTCATGTCGGTAGGTCCGAAGGCGGCGGCTTTCGCCGTCCTTCTCCGCCTTTTCCTGGGGAGTTTTTCTTCCGCGGGCCCCTTCAACTTCTGGATCCTGTGGATTTCAGCGGCCCTCACCATGTGTGTGGGGAACCTGGGAGCGCTCTGGCAGAACAACGTAAAACGCCTGCTCGCCTACTCGTCGATTGCTCATGCCGGCTATGTGTTGGTGGGTGTCACCGCAGGTGGCCGGAATGGAATTTCGAGCGTTATGTACTATCTGACGGCCTATGCCCTCATGAATGCGGGCGCCTTCCTCCTGGTTGCATATCTGGCCGGTCAGGGAGAGGGCATGGTCGAAATCGAGGATTACCGCGGGCTGGCGAATGACCGGCCCGCCGTGGCGGCCTGCCTTACCATCTTCTTGCTTGCCCTTGCAGGATTTCCTGCCACCGGCGGATTCCTGGGCAAATTCTATCTCTTCAGGGCGGCCATACACTCGCGATTGGTCTTCCTGACCATTCTCGCACTCCTGAACAGCGTCGTTTCCGTTTATTACTACTTCAAGATTATCGTTGCCATGTATATGCACGAAGGGAAAGCCAAAACGGCCGATACTGCGCTCCCATGGACCGTGCGCGCCGCGATAGCCGTCAGCATCATCGGAATCTTCTACCTCGGGCTTGCGCCAAACGACCTCGTGGGCGTCTTGGCAACCCTGCCGCCATTCAAATGAATCCCTAAGAAAACGACGGGGGAGGCCGAAGCCTCCCCCCTGTCCGAACCGGCGCAGAATTGGACTAAATAACCTTGATGAAAATGATGGCGAAGGTGTAGAGCGCCATCGATTCAATCAGGACCAGGGCCAGGATCAACGCAAACTGGATGCCTGCCCGGGCTCCCGGGTTTCTTGCCAGACCCTCGCACGCTGCTGACGCTGCTTTCCCTTGCGCGTAGCCGCAGCCTGCCGAGGCAATCGCCATGGCGAAGCCTGAGGTTAATGCCACCCAGTTGACGCCGCCGCTGGCAGCCTTGGTCGCAGCTTCTTGAGCTAACGCTGGCGCCGCGAGCAGCATGCCGGCAATCGCCGTCAACCACATAAGTACGCTTCGTTTCACTAGATTCTCCTTCAGCCCCGATTCCCTAGGAAACACGGGCTTCGATGAATTCCGCCAGGAGGTGGTTTCCTGCCACCCCACGCGCAGGCAGGACTCACACTGGCGGCCCTGCAAAAAGCCAAAATCCAAGTTCTCAAATGACTGCTTAGTGCTCAGACGAAACGGCCATACTGATATAAATGGCAGGCAGCAACATAAAAATGTACGCCTGCAAAGCCGAGACGAACAGGTGGAGCGCCATAAATACCGCGGGAAGCCCGATCGGAGTCAGCCCGGCAGTTAATGCTGCCGCCAATTTGTGTTGCGCTAAAATCCCTGCAATCGCCGCCGGGATTGAGGTCGTAAACACTCCTTCCAGGATGTCGCCCACAAACATGTTGGCGTAGAGACGGACGCTAAGAGAAAGAAGACGGCCCACGTTCCCCACTAATTCAATGGGAAACATAATGATCGCCATCGCCATGACCGGCCCGCACAAGTGTTTGAGGTACCCTAGCACCCCGTGGTACCGGATCCCCTGAAAGTTGTAATAGAGGAATGCGGCTACAGCGCATCCGAGGGTCACCTCGATGTGCCCGGTGGGCGTCTGCAAAGTCGGAATCAGCCCCAATACATTGCAAATCCCAATGAAGATGCCGAGGGTGCCGATCATGGCGAGGTAGCGCCCGGATCCATGACCGATGATCTCTTCGTTCATGTCGCGGACGAACTGCACAACCGTCTCCATAATCTGCTGGAGCTTTCCGGGCGATTCCACCGAGAGTTGCCGGCGCAAAAAGAAAACACCAACCAGGATAACCAGAAGCGCGAGCATCTCCATGGCAATGTAATTGGGGATGAGATGAGCAGGGTCGGCTGGGGGGTGGCCCAAGGCAGCTAGAACCGCGGCCAAAGGCCCACCCAGGATTTTGTTCAAAATTGCTGTAAACCAGATTTCGTGGTCCATATTTACTTAGCGTCCTTCCAACCGTCCCGAAGAAGAACCAGCGCCTCGATCAGGACTCCACCCACGGGTACGAAGAGTCCCGCCAGGATGGCCTTAAAGGGCAACCAGCCCGCTTTATAGAAGAGATACACGCCTGCGAACATCAGAGGATATCGGACGATGACCTTGGCAAGGGCAGATTTGGGCGGCCGCGCCGTCCCGGCGTTTACCAGAGCTTCAACAATACTATGAAGCCAGAGATAATTCAGAATACCGAGCCCCGAACCGACAGCAAACCCGGCGCCCAAGCGCACATGCAACGATAGCAGGAGGGCAAGCGTCACTGCACAGGCCAGAAAGAGCATCCACCTGGGCAGCCGTGCCTCAGCTTGCGTCAGGTCCATGGTTGTTGGGTCCGCCGTTGTCAAATCGTTTCTCTGCCCGCGTCAGAATCCTCAGAATCTCCACCACACCTGCCGCTGCCCCGATGACGCCCAAAGCCAGGGCGAAGACCGGTGAGGTGTGTAACCATCGATCGAGAACCCAGCCTATCCCGAACCCGCCCACCGCGCCGGCAGGAAGGATGAATCCGAGACTGGAGTAAAACCCAACTTGCGCCCAAAGACTCTGGCGTTGGCTTGGAGTCCGGGGCACTTTAGCTCCTCGCTACGAGAAGAACGGCCGCACCGCTTCGCGGGCCAGGACGATGACCGGTTGAGGATACAGGCCGATCAGCAAGGTCATCCCCAGGGTCACTCCCAGCGCCAGCCGCAGAGCAAGGCCGGTGGCCAGGGGCGTCTCATCCAAGGGCCTCTTCATGAACATGGCCACCACAACGCGGAAGTAATAATATAGGGCCACGACTGCGTAAGCAACTCCTAACACCGCCAGATAGTAATGACCAGTCTGAATCAGCGACAAAAAGACGAAGTATTTGCCGATGAAGCCCGCGGTAGGGGGAATTCCCGCCAGAGACAGCAGGAAGATCAACATCAGGATGGCCAGGCCCGGCGCGCGTGACATCAACCCTGCGAAGTCGTCGATCTCGTCCCCGATCAAGTCTTTTCTGCGCATCACGATAATGACCGCGAAGGCGCCCAGATTCATGAAAGCATAGACAATCAGGTAAATGACGATGGCTTGCAGTCCGGCCTCATTGCCATCGGCGGCGGCTACTAATCCCAGGAGCAAGTACCCCACGTGCGCAATCGTCGAGTAACCGAAGAATCGTTTGATATTGGTCTGGGTAATGGCCGCGAGATTGCCGACTGTCATGGTGGCAATCGCGACGCCGATGGTTAGAGCCTGCCATTCGGCGCGCAGGGGCCAGAGTCCCGCCAGCAGGATGCGAATCAGAAATGCGAACGAGGCCACCTTGGGCGCAACCGAGATAAAAGCCGTTATGGAGGTCGGCGCGCCTTCGTAGGTGTCGGGAGTCCACTGATGGAACGGCACGGCGGCAATTTTAAAGAAAATGCCCGCCAGCAAAGTAATGAGTGCAACCCAGGAGAGGGGATCGGAGGCCGGCCGGTCCCGGAGCCGCTCCGCAATCATGCTCAGTTTGGTCGAGCCGCCGATCCCATAGAGCAGCGACATGCCGTAAAGAAGCAGGCCGGAAGAAAACGCGCCGAGGAGGAAAAACTTCACGGCGGCTTCATTGGACCGCCGGCTGCCTCGCAAGAATCCCGTCAGCACGTATTCACAGAGGGCCATCAATTCCAGCGCGACAAACAAGACGATCAGATCTGCCCCCGAGACCAGGAACATCATCCCTACGGCGGCGAAAAGCAGCAAAGCGTAGTACTCGCCCAGGTTTGCTTCCTCGATCTCCATGTATTTAACCGAGAGAAGTACTACAATCGCCGTGGCCACGGCGATGACGAGCTTCGCGAGAATGGCGAATGCGTCCAAGGTATACGACCCATCGAACCCGGTGTAAGACGGAGGAGCGAACTGCAAATGCAGGAATCGGAAGATGCCATGTCCCGGAGCCGTGAATCCTAACATCAGCAAGGCCAGGCTTGCGAACGTCAGGCCAATCAAGGCCAGAGCTGCGTTCAAATTCTTGTCGCGCTTATCCAGCAGGAAATCAAACAGCAGGATGGCCAGGCCAAATCCCGCAATCAGGATTTCCGGCTTGGTTGCCTGATACGCGATGTAGAAGGCGTTCCCCACTAGTGGCTTCCTCCCGCGTTATTCGACAGCGTAATGGTGATAGGCTGCCCTTCCCGTGCGGCCGGCATCGGTTTGGCGGCCTGCGGTGCAGCGTAGAAACTGGGGTTCAACTGCTCGACAATCGCATTCACGGGCTTATCCAGCACATTGAAGAATGGCTTGGGATATAAACCGATCCAAAAAGCCCAGATCACCAAGGGCGCCAGGGTCATGATCTCCCGCAGGTTCAAGTCTTTCAAAACCTGGTTCTTGGGGTTCTCGCAGGGGCCGAACATGGTGCGCTGATAAAGCCAGAGCATGTATGCCGCACCCAGAACGATTCCGCTGACGGCCCACGCGGCCCAATGCCAATTCGCCTCATATGCGCCTTGCAGGATTGTGAACTCTCCGATGAAACCGTTGAGCAGCGGCAGGCCAATCGAAGAGAGCAATACAATCATGAAGAGGGTCGCGTAGACGGGCATAACGTTGGAAAGCCCGCCCAACTCCTTGATCTCGCGCGTGTGGCGGCGTTCATATATCAATCCAACAATCAAGAAGAGTGCACCGGTGGATATTCCGTGATTAATCTGCTGAATCACGCTGCCTTGGAGCCCGTGAGGGTTCAGGGCGAAAATTCCCAGGGTGCAGAACCCCAGGTGGCTGACGGATGAATACGCGATCAATTTCTTCATGTCTTTCTGCATCAGCGAAACCAGGGCCCCATAAATGATGGCGACAAGCGAAAGCCAAACCATCACCTTCACGACGGTGGGATTGGTACTGGCCTGCGGCAGGAGTGGTAAGGAAAAGCGCAGGAAGCCGTATGTCCCCATTTTCAGCAGGACGCCCGCCAGGATCACCGAACCCGCCGTGGGCGCCTCCACATGGGCGTCGGGCAGCCAGGTGTGGAAAGGAAACATGGGAACCTTGATGGCAAATCCAATGGCGAAGGCGGCAAAGACCCAGAGTTGCATATGCAGCGGCCAGGAATTTGTGTGCTTCATCAGTTCGATCAGGTCAAAGGTGTGTCGGCCGTCCGGCATCGCATAATTGAAGTAAAGGGTCAGGATCCCCAACAACATCAGGACGGAACCGGCCAAGGTGTAAAGGAAAAACTTGATTGCGGCGTAAAGCTTGCGCGGCCCGCCCCACACCCCGATGATGAAGTACATGGGAACCAGCATGACTTCCCAGAACACGTAGAACAGAAAGAAATCGAGCGACATGAAAACGCCGAGCATCCCCACCTGGAGCAGAAGAAACATCGCATAGTATTCCTTCGCCCTCTCCTGAATGGCGGTCCAGGACGAAAGAACTGACAGGAAACCCAGCACTGTGGTCAGCATGATCAGCAGAAAGCTGATGCCGTCGATACCCAGGTGATACTGCGCGCCGATGGAGGGAATCCAGTCATGAACCTCGATGAATTTGAACTGCTCGGCGGGAGTCTCATTGGAAAACCAGAAAGCGAGAGGCAGCGACGCAAGGAAGTCCACGAACATCACCACGTTTCCCCACCATCGAATCGCCTGTTTGTTCTCTCCGGGGATGAAGAAAAGCGCCGCCATCCCCGCCAAAGGGATAAACAAGATAATGCTCAGGATGTGGTCATGAAAGAACGGCATCGTCGACCTCGGTTCGAGAAGTTAGAAGACTCTCGGCGCTGACCCTCATATGCTAAACATTCGGTGCAAGAACAGCACGGCAAGTCGATTTATGCTTATTACCGCACCCACTCCCAACTCCTGGATTCCGCCTTCCAGTTTCTAACTTCTAGCATCTAACTTCTGGCTTCTGACTGCTTGTTTCTAACTTCTGACTAGAAAGTAGATCATGAAAAACAGCACCCCCGCGGTGATGAACCACGCGTAGTTTTGCACCAGGCCGGTCTGCAGAATCCGCGCCGGCCAGCTCAGAATCTTCACAAAAAAGCCAAGCACATTGACCAAACCATCGATGACCCAGGTATCCCACAGGCGCGAGAGTTCCGCGGTCATGCGTGTGGACCACCCGACGCCGTTTACCCCGCCGTCCACCACAGCCAGATCAAATTTGGCCAGCGCGCTGC
>DATJVT010000188.1:0-3083 GCA_035501695.1 Terriglobia bacterium
AACTTATCCGGATATCCCTGCATTTTAACATTTTCTTCTCTGTCCCCCACCTATCCGAACTGACTTGCCATTGCGTAGAAATGCGCGAATGAGGGCCGAGAAGCGGCAAGATATTGCGAATTTTTCGTTCAATTAGGCACAAATGTCACTCCAAAACCCCTCAACAAGGTACATTTGTACGCAATCTTCTCGGTCATTTCGCCTGAGTTCTATTTGTTTTCATACACATCGCAGCTTCGGGCGGGTAGAGTTTTATCTGTTGGCCTTGCCCCTCCCTGACTTTACGTCCCAGTCCGTCAGCGCTCCGGCAGCGGCGGGTTTTTTTCCTGACCATGGAAGAAGGCTGGTCCACATCGCCAGCCCGGCGCAGCCGGCTCTCGATTCCCGGCCACCCGGCACAATTTGGACCGGACCCATCTCCTCCACTTGCCGCCTGTCCATCTGATGTTGCGTCTACCCTCAGGCTAGTACAGAGCCCAGTGTGCTTGTCAAGCGGAATCTTGCGTTTTTTCCTGCCGGCAGGAAAAGATTTTACAAATTCGCGCGAAAATTTCCTGCCAGCAGGAAAGCCCTTTTCCGGATCGCCGGACCGGGGGACTAAAGATCCCTCTGCGGCCGGCCACGCGGGGGTCGGTAGGGCAGGCCTTCGCCGTCCCATGGTCTCGACCCAACCTCGCTGCAACTTGCGTATAATGGGAGGCTCTGTTAGATTCACCGCAAATCCAGAAAGCCGGGGAAAGATTTGGGAAAAGTCATCGCGATTGCCAATCAAAAAGGTGGAGTGGGGAAGACGACCACCGCCATCAATCTGGGAGCGGCGCTGGCGAAGCAGGACATGTGGACGCTGGTCATCGACTGCGACCCGCAGGCGAACACGACGGGAGGCCTGGGATTTGCCCGCGATCCCACCCGGCGTACGATTTACCACGGCTTGATGCGCGACGTGCCCCTCGCAGACTTGATTCTCACCTGCGCGGTGGAAGGACTGCACCTGATTCCCTCGGAGAAGAACCTGGTGGGCGCGTCCGTGGAACTGGTGGACCTGCAGGAGCGCGAGCAGGTGCTGCGCAATCGGATGGGCGGGTTGCGGGACAAATTCAACTTCATCCTGCTCGACTGCCCCCCGGCGCTGGATCTGCTGACGCTCAACGCGCTGGTGGCGGCGGACACGGTGATCGTGCCGGTGCAGTGCGAATACTTTGCCCTGGAGGGCGTCTCCGAACTGATCGACACATTGATTCGCGTCCGGCGCTCGCACAATCCGCGGCTGGCCGTGGAAGGGATCCTGCTCACCATGTACGACGAGCGCACCAATCTCTCCCACCAGGTGCGCGACGACTTGCGCGATTTCTTCGGTGACCAGGTCTTTAGCACCGTCATTCCACGCAACGTGCGGCTGGCGGAGGCGCCGAGTTTCGGCAAACCGATATTTCTTTACGACCCGGATTGCCGGGGCGCCGCCAGTTATCTGGACTTGGCCAAGGAGGTCATTAATCATGACCAGAAAGGCGTTGGGGCGCGGGCTTAACGCGCTGCTTCGCACCGTAGAGACCGCCACGGCCGGGCTGGAGGAGGTTGCCGTCGACCAGATTGATGCCAACCCCTTCCAGCCCCGCCGTGCCTTCTCAGCGGATAAACTGAAAGAGTTGGCGGAGTCCATTCGCGTAAGTGGCCTGGTGCAACCGGTGCTGCTGCGCCGCGCCGGTGGACGCTATCAACTGATCGCGGGAGAGCGGCGCTGGCGGGCGGCGCGCCAGGCGGGGCTTACGACGATTCCCGGCGTGGTGCGCGAAATCGGCGACCGCGACGCGCTGGAACTGGCGCTGACCGAAAACCTGCTGCGTGAGGACCTGAATCCACTCGAGGCGGCGCAGGGATATGCGGCACTGCAACAGAAGCACGGATTGAGCCATGAGGAAATTGCCGAGCACCTGGGACTCGACCGCTCCACGGTCACGAATACTCTGCGCTTGTTGCGCCTGACCCCGGAAGTGCAGCAGATGATTGCGGAGGGGGCAATCTCCGCGGGCCACGCGCGGGCGCTGCTGGGGCTCGAATCCACCGCGGCGCAATTGCAACTGGCGCGCTTGATCGTGAAGCAGGGCTTGTCCGTGCGGCAGGTGGAAAACCTCGTCGCCTTGCGGGGGTCGAAGCCCGTGAATAAGAAAGACGCCAGCGAGGCACCCAAACTCGACGCCAACGTGCGGGCGGCGGTGCTGGAGATGGAACGCACCCTCGGCACACGCGTCAAAGTGCATGGAGATGAAAAGCGCGGAAAAATCGAAATCAGCTACTTTTCCGCGGAAGACTTGAACCGCATATACGAATGGATTGTTAAAAGGCAGTGACTAGGGAGAGTGTTTAGGGGTTAGCGGCCCGTGGCGGGTTACTGGCCACTAGCTGCTGAAAACTAGCCATTGCCTTTAGGAGGGCGAAATGGCATTCGGCATGAGCAAGCCCACATCACGTCGTCGCGAACTCTCCGACTTGCCGGACGATTGGGTCGGCTGGATCGAGCCCGGTGTGGAGCTGGAAGGAAAGATGAAGGTTTCGGTCGGGCTCATCCGGCTGAACTCCCATTTCAAGGGCGAGATCGTTTCTGACGGCGTCGTGGTGATTCACGACCAGGGAGAAGTGGAAGGGGAAATCCAGTCCCGAGTGGTGAGCATTACCGGCAAAGTGAAAGGAACTGTTCACGCCAAGGAGCGCCTGGAAATCAAGGAACACGGCATCCTGCTGGGCGACATCTACACTCCCTGCCTGCTGATCGACCCCGGAGGGTTTTTCGACGGCCAGTGCCATATGCCTGCACCAGAACCAGCCAGTCAAATCCCGAAAGCGGTGGATTCAGAGAAACACCTCTGAGCCGGCGGCGCGCGGGTTGTGGGAAGTTACTTATAATGTAAAGGGGCGTCATTCTTATTTCCCTCTTCATTCTCATCGCCCTGTCGATACTTTTCCTCGGGCATTACTTTGTCTACGCGTCCGCCTTACATTTCTTTGGCATCGTCGCATTCGAGCACCGGATGGCGCTGACGGCGGTTCTGTTCCTGCTTCCGCTGAGCTTCATCGCTTCCGCCCTC
>DATJVT010000189.1:0-2123 GCA_035501695.1 Terriglobia bacterium
GAGCAGAACAGGTGCGCGCGGCGAACCGCCGGGCCCGCCGCGCGCCTGCCGTGGCGTGCAGCCTACCTATTCAGAGTGCCGGCCGCGTGCCCTACGGCCCGTCGCTCCCTGACCACGCCACTTCCGGCCATGCCCCGCCGCGTCCCGCCCCGCGGGCCTGCCGGTGCCCCGGGAGTGGAACGTGACTGAGGTCACAGCCGGCAACTCGATTTCCCTAAACCAGCAGTCGGGCGTTTTCCTCCTCGCCCGGAGTCTCGGGCGCCAGATAGGGCATCCAGGGTTCTTCGTATACCACCTGGTAGCCGCGAACGTGAGCTTCCATATCGTGGTAGTAGTGCACGTGCAGAATGCTGACGGGCCGCGTTTCCTCCGCCCAGTTGTTGAAGGCGGCTTCCAATACCAATTGGTTGGCGACGTCGGGCGCTACAATGGTGGTGGCCTTAAATGATTTGTCCTGCATGGGAGACACTCCATGGCCTGCTGAACTCCGCAACGCGCCTCCGGAAAGGGTCCACCCGCTCTCAACCGATTCCGCGGGCACGATCGGGCACCTGTCGTTCCAACCCTGCTATCGGCGAAGACGGCGGGAACTTGAATTAAATGTTTCTCATCTCTTGCCCTATGTGGCGTAAGCGTGCACGGCTTCATACATCGCCAGGATGTTCGCCGTAGGGGTGTTGGGCTGGAGGTTGTGGCAGGGGGCGACGATGTACCCCCTGCCTTGCCTGAAGATGCGGATGTTTTCGGACACTTCCTGCCGCACGTCGTCGGGCGAGCCGAAAGGCAAGGTAAATTGATTGTCCACGCCACCGTGGAACACCAGGGCCCTCCCGAAGTCGCGGGCCAGGCCCTCGCGTTCCATTCCGGCGCAGCGCCACTGGATGGGATTGAGCACATCGATGCCGATTTCGATCAATTCCGGCAGAAGCGGCCGGATGGCGCCATCGTCGTGGTGCATCACTTTGACGCCCAGGGAGTGGGCCATTTCGGCCATCTTCCGCATCCAGGGCTTTAGGAAACGCCGGAACGACGCCGGGCTCATGAGCAGCGTGGACTGGGTCCCCAGGTCTTCCGCGACGTAGATGAAATCGATCAAGCCCCGGGCGGCCTCCAGGGAGCGGCGAATCACCGACTCGTGGATGTAGAAGATGCGTTCCAGGGCGGCCTCGGCGACGGCGGGATTGCCCACCAGGTCGGCGAGGGCTTGCTCCATGCCCCGCAGACGGCAGTAGAGGTAGAAAGGCTCGTAGCACCCTCCAAGGATGGGGTACCCGTCCCAGGCCTCGCACTTGGCGCGCATGCCAGCGGTGTCAAACAGGTTGGGGTCGGGCCAGTCGAAGCGCTCCACATCGGCGGCGGTCTCGGCCTTGGCGAGTGGGTTGGTGACGGCTTCCTCATAGCTGCCCAGCCCGTCCCCGTAGGAGATGTTGGTGACTTCCACGTGCCAGATGCTCCAGAGAGATTGGATGTGCCACGTGTCTTCCTTGGCGAGGGGATGGGTGGGACCGAGCAGCACCAACTTGTCGACACCCAGACGGTCCCACAGCGCGCGTTCGGAAACGCACCCCAGCTCCTGGCAAAGCCGGGCCGTGACCTCCGCCGTGCCCCAGTAATCGCTGACGACCTGCCCAGGGTCTTTTCCCTCCATCAATGCCAGCCAACGCTCGCGTGGTGTCGACATTCCAACTTCTCCTTAAGGGGACTGCATCGCAGTTGAGGCGCGATTTTAACACAAGCCGATCCTGGCGTTCCAATCGAGAACGGAGCCTTTGATGAGGGAAGGTATAGTAGATTGGGAGCGCATTGTGGATGTCCCGACGGACGAACTCGAGGTCCCTAACCCAACTTTCGCAGTTGGGGGGGCCTGCGGCGGGTAAGTAGTTTCTTTTCAGCAAAGCGATCTCCAAGGTCTACACTACATTTTGAGCTGCACCAAGTTGTCGGTAGCGGTCTCCGCCGGCTTGATGCGCGGCGGCGGTTGCGATGGCAAGGACAGGTGGAGTTGATGGAGCAGGAGCATCTGCTCCGGTTCCGGTTGCGTATAGCGCGGCATGATCAGCCAGCGCCCGTCGGTGGTGGGCAGGCAGACATCCAGCATCTGAATCGCGGCGAGTTTCTCCAGC
>DATJVT010000190.1:0-3080 GCA_035501695.1 Terriglobia bacterium
AGATGTTAAAAGAGAGCGTTTGAAGTCGTTATGTGTATGAAAACAAATGAAACTCAGGCATAATGTCCGATAGAATGTCAGACATCTCTGCATAGTTGAGCGAAGTCCTCATGATATTTTGCGTAATTGGACAATCCCGCGTGCCATTAAGCTCTTAACCGGGATTAAGAGCGGCTTTTCATACCCAACCCGCTGGCCTGCCCGCGGCGATTTGATTTTGTCAGCTCATCGCGGCACAATGCACAAGGAAGGGTTGCATCCGCTGGGAGGGGCGTGCGCTATGGCATACAAGGAGTTTCGCTGCGTTGTCTGCAACAGGCCCGAACAGTCCTGTATGTGCGTCAAGTATTGCGCCCTGTGTTTTGCCGACTACACCGTCCGCCTTACCCAGGACGGGCAGTATTATTGCGCCGCCTGCCGGGAGGCGTGCGACTACAGAACCCAGGAACAGGTTTAATGATAAGAATTGTCATTGGCAGCGAGCCGCGGCTGGTTTGCGTACTTCGCACCGTAGCCAGGCACTGTTCCCAACAGGCCGGATTTCCCCAGCCGGAAGCCGAACATATCGCCCTGGCCATCGGGGAGGCCGCTGCCAATATCATCGGGCATACATATCGGGGCGACCTTCATGCGCTGTTGGCTCTGGAGGTCCGGAGGTTTCCGGACCGCCTGGAGTTCGTTATGCAAGACTGGGGGCCCAAGGTCCGGGAGGATCAGATCCGCCCTCGGTCCCTGGATGAGTTGAGGCCGGGCGGTCTGGGCACGTTATTTATCAATAGCTTTATGGATGCATGCCGCTACGACCCCGATTGCCGGGAAGGCAACCGCCTCAAGCTGGTCAAGTTCCTGTCGCGAAAGGATGCATGCTGCAATGAAGGTCCAGGTTCGGCATCTCGATAATATCGCAGTAATCGACTGCACCGGCGACGTCGATCTATATTCCTCTCCGCGTTTGCGGGAAGCCCTCTTGGCGGAGATTAAAGCGGACGGCCCCAGCGTTTTGGTGGATATGGCCAACGTGTCGTACATTGATAGCTCCGGAATCGCCACGCTGGTAGAAGGTCTGCTGCTTTCCCGGAAGACGAAAACGAGCTTTGGCCTCTACGGGTTGCGCTCCAACGCCCGCTCCGTGCTGGAACTGGCGCGGCTGCACCAGGTTTTTGTTATCTTTGGAACTGAGGCGGAAGCCCTGGAAGGGATCGGCTCAGTGGCCCCTTTCGAAGGGGTGTGAAAAAGGCAGGGGTTCGGGGTTAGGGAAGAACGGGGCGTGCCGTCGCGGCCGCTTCTTGTCTCCTCGTCATTGACAACCAGTTTTCCAGCGCAATTTCCTATGACCGGCGTTCTGGCTTTCGTTGGACGCAATACGATGGGTCTTATCCGCTTCGCGGGCGGGCTCTACGACCTGAGCGCGAAGGCCGCCTACTGGACCTTTGTGGCGCCTTTCAAGGGGCGGCCCATCAAGTGGGGGGACGCACTTCATCAAATGGTGGTGGCGGGTTTCGATTCCATCCCCATCGTCGCGCTGATCTCCCTGTTCATCGGCATCGTGTTGGGCTTGCAGGGGGCTTACCAGCTCGCCAAGTTCGGGGCGACTTATTTTGTCACGGCCCTGGTGGGCGTATCCATGACGAGGGAACTGGGACCGCTGATCACGGCCATAGTGGTCGCCGGACGGTCCGGATCGGCGTTTGCCGCTGAGCTTGGGACCATGCGGGTCTCAGAGGAAATCGACGCCCTCGAAGCCATGGGGCTCAACAGCGTCCGTTATCTCGTGGTTCCCAAGTATCTGGCGATGATCGTGATGATGCCGTGTCTGACCATGATCTCCGACTTCGCGGGCATCCTGGGGGGCACCGCTTTTGAGATGGCGCAACTCGACAAGACTTTCTCGATGTGTCTTTCGGCAACGCGCGACGCGCTGTTGATGCGAGACATTATCACCGGCCTCATCAAGAGCTTGGTGTTTGGCCAGATCATCACTAAAATATGCTGTTATGAAGGGCTTTCGGTGAGGGGTGGGGCGGAGGGAGTGGGCAAGGCGACAACCTCCTCGGTAGTGAATTCGATTTTCCTGATCATTTTCGCGGATGTGGTCTTTACCGCGATCTTTTATTACACGAGTTAAGCATGGCGAACGATCACGAGGGACCGATGATTCGCGTGGAGAACCTTGTCACCTATTACGGTGACCGGCTCATCCTGAACCATGTGAATCTGGATTGTCCCGCCGGCGAGACCATGGTGATCCTGGGGGGAAGCGGAACCGGCAAAAGCACACTGCTCCGTCACATCATCCGGCTGGAGCGGCCGGCTTCCGGGCGGATCTTCATCCAGAACCAGGACATTTGCCCCATGTCGGAGGACCGGTTCAACTTGCTGCGCCGCAAAATCGGCATGTTGTTCCAAAGTGCCGCGCTCTTCAACTCCATGACCGTGGAAGAGAACGTGGCCCTGCCGTTGCGGGAACTCACTCAACTGGAAGAATCTACGATTCGCATCATGACGCGCATCAAGCTGGACTTGGTGGGGCTGAACGGATTCGAGAACTTTATGCCCTCGGAACTGAGCGGGGGCATGAAGAAACGCGCCGGCCTGGCGAGAGCCCTGGCGATGGACCCGGAAATCCTGCTTTTCGACGAGCCCTCGGCCGGACTCGATCCGATTACGGCGGCGGGGATCGATTCCTTGATCAAAAAATTGAAAGCCGCTTTCCGCATGACGATCGTCGTGGTGACGCACGAACTTGCCAGCGCCTTCCGGATTGCGGACCGCATTACGGTGATGGAACATGGCGAAGTGATCGCTACCGGAACCCCGGAGGGGATTCGCCAAAGCCGGCATCCCCGCGTTTTGCAATTCATGAACCGAATTCCCGATGACGAGCAGGTGGACCAACAGGAGTATCTGCGCTCGCTGACGCAGACCTAGGTGGCAGGTATCAGGTGCCAGGTGTCAGGAAAGTGTTCAGGCAGCCGAAAGACTTAGCTCGAAACTCGAAATCCGATACTCGAAATTCGGCCGGTAGTCTTCGAGTTTGGGATTTCGATTTTCTGGTCTCGCTTCTTAAGAGGTGGTGGCAA
>DATJVT010000191.1:0-4267 GCA_035501695.1 Terriglobia bacterium
GCAACCAGGTGAAACCTCCCAGGGCCGGTGGCAGGGCGGTCCCCGTACCGCTGGAGGAGGCGCCGCTCCACGTGCAGCCGCTCAAAGCCCCGCTGCCACCCTGGGTGGTCACGGCGTAAAAGTAAGTCCTGCCGGCGATCCCATCCTGGAGGTAATAGGCGGAAGGGGGTCCAGCTGGCATTTGCGTAAGTCCGGTGGTAGAGATGGTCAGAGACCCACTCCCTCCCTTGGCCGGAGTAAGGTTGGAAGGTAATGTGGTCGACGTGACCCCGCATCCGGTTAGAAAACTGACGCCTAGAAGAACAGTAATGATAACTATCCTGCTGGAGTTTTTGCTCACGGCAAGACTCCCCTCTCTCCCCAATAAACGGCGAGTGATCGATTAGCGAACGGAATTATACGTGCACAGGTCCGATCCTGATGACAGCCTGGCCCGGCCAACCCAGTCACTTCCTCTCTGCGAGTCAACTGCTTGATGTCCCGGCGCGGTTCGAAGCTTATCGCCCCGCGCTGCTTTCGCAACTGCGCAGCCGTCCCTCCGGAATGACACTACTTGCGAGACCACTCCTTCCCGACCTAAGACGGCACCATTTTTTTGCAGCTTCAGTAGGTATCGCGCGTGCTACCCGCGTAGCATATAACTCTTGTGGCGGGGCTTTGTCAAGTGGCTGTAAGTCCCTGTCAAGTTTGGCGGCAGCTTGGGTTGAAGGGAGTTTTGT
The DNA here is from genome assembly GCA_035501695.1 of Terriglobia bacterium. GTDB lineage: Bacteria > Acidobacteriota > Terriglobia > UBA7540 > UBA7540 > Bog-366. The sequence continues at coordinate 720 of DATJVT010000191.1, forward strand.
CCGCTTGACAAAACCCCCGCCCTTTGCTAAACAGCTAGTGCTTTAGAGACGGTTCCACACGCATCATGTTTTGGTGACACGAAAGACCGCAGCGATTGGCCATGGAGACTCCCACCTTGTACGCACCCCGTGCAGGTCTTTCCAAAAGGAGAAAACCGATGTTAGCCCCCGGTTCGCGCGCGCGATATTGGATCATACTCGCATTCGTAATTGCCAGTTTCGGCACGATGGCGAGAGGTCAAACGATCAGTGGCACGATAGTCGGCACGGTGCTCGATCAACAAGGCGGTATCCTCGCCGGTGTGGGCGTGACAGCAACCAACACCGAGACCGCTCTGACCTACCAGGGTGTGACGGACACTACCCGGGGGATGTTCGTAATTGCCGAGGTTCCTCCCGGCATCTACCGGGTGCGGGCGCAGTTCAGCGGTTTTCAGACACAGGAGCATTACCCGGTGCGCGTGGACGTAAATCGCGTGACGGAGGAAGACTTCTCCCTGAAGATCTTTGTTTCTCCCACCGTCGTGGTGGTGCAGTCGGATGCCCCCATGACGGATATCAACACGGCTACGACGGGGCAATATTTTAACCAAGCGCAGATTCGCGAACTACCCATCCTGTCGCGCGATGTCAATAACCTCGCCTTGCTGGCGCCGGGGGCCATCAGCGTTCGGACCTTCAGCTTTGCCAGCACCCTGGTTCCTTTTTCCGTCAATGGATCCTGGGGCCGCTACAACAATTTCATCGTCGATAGCGTCAGTAACAACGAGCCCATTTTCGGGGGCGCAGCCACGCAATTCAGCAATCCCGATATTTTCGCCAACTACGCCATCTTAACCAGCGTGCCCAAGGCCGAATTCGGCCGCAATAGCGGCTCCACGGTGAATGTCATCACCAAGAGCGGGTCCAGCAACCTGCACGGCACAGCATTTTGGTTTGGCCAGGATAATCGGTTTAATGCCATGACGCGCGCCGACACGGCCGCACTGCTCACCACCACGCCCCCTTCGTTTGAACACAAAGTGGGAGGGACTCTGGGCGGACCGTTGGGGAAAAAGGACACCTTCTTTTTCCTTTCCTATCAATATGACCGGTCCCGCGCCGACCTTTCGAATGTCTTCCCGGTGATTGGGACGGTGCCGACGGTAGCTGGGCTGACTAACCTTATGACTTCCCCGGCGACCCCGGCCTTAACCACCATGCTCGCCTATCCATCCGTCTACGGCACGGCGGCGATGGGTGGCCAATGCTTTGCGATTGCTCCACCCGCCCAGCCGGGCTTCTCCAGTCCCGCCGCCGCGAATCCGTGTTTCACGGGCAATCCCATTATGAACGCCAGCGGCGCGACGGTCGAATACGGAACCTACGACGTCCCGCAAAGCAACCTGTTTGACGTGTATGACCACCAAGGCTCCGCCCGGCTCGACCGGCGCCTGAACGATTCCAATGACTTTTATGTGCGCTACCTGATAGACGACTTGAATACTCCTCAGGCGGTTTTGAATCCCGCCGGCGACGTGGCCTATGACGATTTGGGACGCCTGCCCGACTCGCGCTCCATTCTCCAACAGCGCACCCAGAGTTTGATGTTCGATGAGCGGTTTGCCCGCGCCAACTCCCTGAACGAAGTACGCTTTTCCTATAGCCGCATCGCCCAGGGAATCGGAGCTTACAACCTGAACCCGACATTACGGGCGCTGCCGGCCGCGACCGTGGCGGACGATTTCGGCGGATTCGGGGCTTACCAGAATAACTTCATTTCCGCCGGGAAGCAGTTCACCCTGGGCCAGGACACCAGCCCCGACGTCGCCCAGAGCAACATCTATGAAGTGCAGGAGAATTATTCGCTGAACCACGCCCGCCACTCCGTCAAGATGGGTTTGGACTTTGTGCGGACGGAGAGCGATATCACTAATGTTCCGACCGATTTGGGCCATTACTTCTTCGGGACGTACGGGGTCAGCAGCGGATTCCAACAATTCATCAATGAGCCATCCACGGGCTCAACCAACGCTCTCGCGGTGATCCAGGGGTTGCCCGATCTGATCACCGGCTCAGGCGTCATCTACGGCCAGGGTCCGAGCCAGGCGCCCTTGCGGGAAAGCGATCTGGCCGGATTTGTGCAGGATGACATTCGGATCCGCTCCAATTTAAACATGAGCCTGGGTGTTCGCTATGAGCGGTTTGGGCAGCCGATCAACGGGATCCTTAAGACCAATCCCGCCGCCTCGCCCATGATCCCCACCGGAGGCGGCGACTTTGGGCCCCGCTTCGGAATCGCGTGGTCTCCCGGCACCAGCCGCAAGACGGTGCTGCGGGGTGGCTACGCCTTGATGTACAACCAGATGCCACTCAATATCCCTCTCCTGATGTGGCAAAGTGCCCCCATTTCGCCCCAGATTGCCACGTTGACCCCCGCGGGAGTCGCGCACGCGCAATTGCCGTCGGATGCTCTTCTGCCCGCCGTGAGCACTTATCCAAGTTCCCCCCTGACTTGGCAGGCGGTGAATAGCGTCAGGGTGGCAGGGTGCAGCAGCCTGGCTCCGCCCGGCGCGCTCCCCCCCCAATTGATAGCGGGGTCGGTGCCGCTGATCAACTGCTCGGTGCAGAATACCGTCGACCCGAACCTGGTCAGTCCCTATGTTCAGAATTGGTCCGCGGGCGTACAGCGGGAGATCACCCGCAGCCTGATGGTCGAAGTCAACTATGTCGGGTCAAAAGGAACCAAGCTCTATCAACGCCTCGACCAGAACCCCTACGGAGGATGGAATGGCGCCTGCCTGGCCAATCCGGTCAACCAGAACTATACCTGCATCAATCCGCGCCTTAACCCGAACCGGGGCGACATCACCTCGGTCACCAACTCCGGGCTCTCCAGCTATCACAGCTTGCAGGCGGCCGTGAATACGCGCGCCGTTCACGTGCGGGGGAGTTCCCTGGCATTCGGCGCTGCGTACACCTACAGCCACATGATCGACTCTGCGAGTGAAATATTCGGCCCCGCCGTTCGCTCGGGATCTCAAGACATCACGCAGCAGTTCGTGCATTCGCCTTACGGAATCGGCAACTTCGAGTCTATTACTCCCTTCGCGCAGATCTACAACGAGTACGGAAAAGCCGAGCGCGGAAACTCCTCGTATGACCGCCGGCACCGTTTCGTATTCAGTGAAGTCTGGGGACTGCCCTCGCCCGAATCCTCGCGCGTGGCCAAAGCCATCCTGGGCGGGTGGAATCTGAACGGCATCGGAACCGTGCAGAGCGGCCAGCCCTTCAGCCCGCTGAATGGAATCCCCAATGGAAGTTGCCCGGATGCCCAAGGCGGAGGTTATCTCACCAATACGCGCCCTGACATCGGCAATCCCTCCGCGCCCATCAACAGCGTGGCCCTTCTCGCCGACCCGACCTGCCGCTCCGCGAGCGGCGGATATGTCGACTTGAACGGGAATGCCATTTCCGCATCCGACGCCCACTTCGTTCAGGTTCCCCTGGGAACGAACCAGGGTGGGAATGCCGGGCGTAACATTCTTACCGGACCCGGCATCATTGAA
>DATJVT010000192.1:0-11327 GCA_035501695.1 Terriglobia bacterium
GGCAACTGAACGACTGCTGGCAGGTGGCTTCGTGGTCGAGCATCGACTACTTCGGACGCTGGAAGGCGCTGCAATACTACGCGCGGCGGTTCTACGCGCCTCTGCTCGTCTCTCCCCACGTCGAGGCCGGCATCTTGAAGACTTACGTGGTTTCTGACAAGGTGCAGCCAGTGGATGGGGTCTTGCGCCTGCGGATCATCGACTTTGACGGGAAGGTGCTGAAAGAGGCCACGCAGCAGGTGAACATCCCCGCCTTGTCGAGCCAGGTATACCTGCGATGGCCGATGTCGGATCTTGGGGCGGCCAATCAAGTAGACACCGCTAAAGTCGTCGCGGTAGCGGATTTGGCCGTAGAGGGCACGAGCGTGTCGCGTAACCTGATCTATCTGGTACCGACCAAGCAGGTGCAATTGCCTGCGGCGCGCATTGCAACAGAATTGACGCAGGCGGCGGATGGATTCCACCTGAAGCTCTCGTCGCCTGTGCTGGCGCGCAGTGTCTGCGTGAACTTCGGGAATGCGAACGCAGAGTCGTCCGACAATTACTTTGACCTGCTGCCGGGTGAAAATGCCGTGCTGGTGGTGAAGAGCAGCGAACCGCTGGACTCCTTGAAGAAGAACCTGAGAGTGATTTCGTTGGCCGACGCCTTCAACACGGCGAAACCGGGCAAGTAGGAGCTTCAGGCAATCCCGAATCCGCCGGCCTTTTCATACGCATCGGCCACGCGCAGCAGCCGCGCCTCGTCGAAGTGTTTGGCGAGGATTTGCATGCCCACGGGCAGGTGGGGCTCACTGGCGGTCTTGCCGCAGGGCACGCTGATTCCGGGGATGCCGGCGAGACTGGCGGTGACGGTGTAAATGTCCGCCAGGTACATCTGGAGCGGGTCATCCATCTTCTCGCCCAGCTTGAAGGGCGGAATGGGCGAAGTGGGGGTAACGATCACATCGACATCGTCGAACGCTTCGACGAAATCGCGCGTAATGAGAGTCCGGACTTTCTGGGCTTTCAAATAATAAGCATCGTAATAGCCCGAGCTTAACACATAGGTACCCAGCATGATGCGGCGCTTCACCTCCGCTCCAAAGCCGAGGTTGCGCGATTTGCGGTACATGTCCTGCAAGTCCTCGTACCGGTCCGGCCGGAACCCATAGCGCACGCCGTCGTAACGGGCCAGGTTCGAGCTCGCTTCCGCAGTGCAAATGATGTAGTAGCAGCCGATGGCATAGTCAGTGTGCGGCAGGCTGATGGGCATGATCTCGCAGCCGAGCTTGCCGAATAGGTCGATGCCCTTCTGAATGTTGCTGCCGATATCAGGTCTCAATCCCTTGAGGTACTCCGTGGGAACGCCCACGCGGATCCCCCGGATGTCGCGGTTCAATCCCCCGATATAGTCCTCCACCGGCAGCACGGCGCAGGTGGAATCCAGCGGGTCGCGCCCTGCGATGGTTTGCAGCACCAGCGCCACGTCGTGCACGGTGCGTCCAAAGGGGCCGATGTGATCGAGCGAGGAGGCAAACGCCACCAGGCCGTATCGGGACACGCGTCCGTAGGTCCCCATCATCCCGACAATGTCGCAGAAGGAGGAAGGTTGGCGGATGGAACCCCCCGTGTCCGAACCCAGGGCGACGGTGGCAAAATTCGCGGCGACCGCGGCCGCCGAACCGCCGCTGGAACCGCCGGGCACGCGGGTCAGATCGCGCGGATTATGGGTAGGGTAAAAACTTGAGTTTTCCGTCGATGATCCCATAGCAAATTCGTCGCAATTCGTCTTGCCCAGGACCACGGCGCCGGAGCCCTCCAGCCTCTCGACCGCAGTGGCATCATAAGGCGCCACAAAATTCTCCAGGATGTGCGAGGCGCAAGTGGTGCGGATGCCGCGGGTCAGGATAACATCCTTGACAGCGACCGGCACGCCGGCGAGGGGGCCAAGCGCTTGTCCGGAAGCAATCGCCTCGTCTACTTTCCTGGCCTGGGCGATAGCACGATCGGGGCACAGGCTGAGGTAGGCGTGCACTTCCGCGTCGTTCTGGCCGATGCGAGCCAGGTGGGCTTGGGCGATTTCGACAGCCGTCGCCTGCCGGCTCTTCAGCAAGGTCTGTATTTGTGTAATAGTCAGCGTTGTGAAGTCCATTGGGCCTAATTGCCTCAGCTTCTTGCCGGTTGACGTTGGAGTTGGAAAACTGCAGTTCTCGCGCAGTCTTTAATCGGAAATCCGAAATCGCAAATCGAAAATGCTCTCACTCGTCCCGCTCAATGACCCGCGGAACCTTGAAACTGCCTGCGCCCGGCTCCGGAGCGTTGGCCAGTGCCTCATCCTGGGAGAAGTTGTGGCGTGGTTGGTCTGCCCGGAAGGAGGCATTCTGGGAGCCGGGATAGGTGACCTGTGCCATGGGTTCGATCTGCGAGGTATCCAACTCGTCCAGCTTCTTGACATATTCCAAGATGGAACCGATTTGGGGCAGGAATTTCCTCACCTCCTCCTCGGTAAGTTCCAGGTGAGCGAGATCGGCAACGTATCGTACGTCCTTTTCCGTGAAAGCCATAAGCGTGACTATCTCCGAGGGCGATTAAAATACTTTGCGTAGGAACCAGCCAATAGGGCGGCAATGTCGGGGTCGGCTATTGAACCCATGTCGATTTCGGGTTTCACCGGGGGCGGCGCGGGAAGTCCGGTGGCGTGCGACAAACGCGGCGGAGCAAACAGGTCGGGCTGAGTCACTGTCTTAACCCGTAGCTTCTTCACGATGGGCTGGCCGAGGAAGCGGTTGATCTTGGCTCGAATTTCGTCTGCCATGTGACGGAGTTGCGTGCCCCACGCGGCGCAATCAGCGTTAAGCGTCAAGACGCCCGATGCAAAGAACGCGGGCTGGGAGTGTTCCGCCATGGTCCTGCCCGCAATACGCGGCCACAGAGGGACCAGTATATCAAGCAGGTGCGATTCCGTCCGGTGCATCTGCTTCCTGAACACTGAAGGCAGTATTTTGGCGATTTCATCCACGTTCGGCGTTCCCCATACAGACTCTGGAAGTAGGTGGAATGTGCCAGTTTAACATATTGCGTCCTCACAGGGGTAAGATGGAAAGAATCTGTCACACGGCGTGAAGTCGCCAGGGATGAAGTCATCAATAGGGAAGTCCTCAGTTGTCAGTGGTTTGTTATCAGCAGTAGCCTTTTCGGGAGGTTGATTACTGGGTGCTATAAAGTAAGAGCTTCGCCAGTTGTCAGTCGCCGGTTGTCAGTGATAGCCTTTTTCCGCTGCTGATAACTGAAGATTGAAAACTGAGAACTGAGAGCTGAGAACTTATGTCATGAGATTGCTTCTTGCCTCCAACTCACCCCGCCGCCGCGAGTTGCTGCGCAACGCCGGTTTTGATTTTGATGTTGTTCCAAGCAGGATTGACGAGGGCGAGCCGAATGCGGGGGAACTTCCGGAAGAGTACGCCCGCCGTGTGGCTCGCGCCAAGGCGCTACACGTGGCGGCCTGCTCGCCTGCCGACAGCCTGGTATTGGGCGCAGATACAGTTGTGACCATCGACGGTCTCCTCCTGGGTAAGCCCACCGGACCTGCCGATGCCGCCCGCATGTTGCGCCTGCTTTCCGGACGGACGCACCATGTGATTACAGCCATCTGCCTGGTTTTAGCTCCGGACCAGGTTGCGGCTCTCGAACATGAAAGGACCGAGGTGTTCTTCCGGGAACTGAGCGAAGGGGAAATCGGCCAATACGTGGCCAGCCACGAGCCTTTCGATAAAGCCGGAGCTTACGCCATTCAAGGCTTGGCGGCGAAATTTGTAACGCGCATTTCCGGCTGTTACTTCAACGTGGTGGGTCTTCCAATTGCCCTTCTCACTGGAGTGTTGCAGGATTTTCGGAAACGGACTGGGAAAACGATAGGGGAATAACATAGAGACGATAAGGAGTGGGAAATGCCGATTTCAATAGTGAGGCTCGGGTCTCCCAGGAAACCCAACGAGGGATTACGGCTGGGCACGGTTCGAAGGCCTCCGCGCGGAGTGCCGAAAGCGGACTTCGCCAAACTGGATTATTACGATGTCTGGCTCGCTAATTTGTCCCCCAGCCCGGAATTGGTGGCCTTCGCCCAACGGTCTCGGGATGAAAAGTCGTGGAAAACGTTTGAGCGGAAATTTCGGGCAGAGATGAATAAACCCGATGCCGCCCGGCTCATGGATCTGCTGGCCGCGCTTTCACACCAAACCAACATCTCGTTAGGCTGCTACTGCGAAGACGAGGAGCGGTGCCACCGATCCATTCTGAGAAAGCTGATGGCCGAGCGCGGTGCAGCATTCTCGTGAGGCTGGATCAAGCGCGCCCGGCGGAATAAGAGGATGACGGCCAGGAGCGGCGGGCTGCCTGCGATGAGTTCAGAATCTCGAGCACTTTGGCGCCGTACTTCTGCACTCGCCACTCACCGAGCCCGTTGACCTTCTTCAAATCGTCCAGTGTTCTGACCGGCATGCGAACGAACTCCTCCAGCCACTTATTCTGCGCCACCATATAGAGCGGGACCCCCTCCTGAGCGGCTTGATCGGCCCGCCACTTCTTCAAGGCAATAATCGACTTGACCTGCTCCCCGGTCAGAGAAACGCCTTCGGCCGCCACAGGGGTAGGATGGGTGGGATCTTTCTTCACCGCCTCTGCTGTCCCTTCGTAGAAGAAGAGGACAGACCATACGGGGCCATCCGGCTGATTCGCCACCGATGCGAAGGTCCGTTTCACATTGGTCGCGCCCAGAAAGTCGTTCAGTCTTCGCTCCGCATCGAGCGCGTTTTCAGATTCAATTGGAATACTGAAGATTTTGCATTGCATGACGCCTCCTTGGGTCGAGCAGTTTGTGCTTGCACACAATTCATCGACCCAAAAGGAGGGCAAGATGAGGAAATTTTCATTTCCGGCGGAACACGGTGCGGCTGATTTCCGGCCAGAATTCCTGAAGCATGTTGACAGGGATGCTGAGCGCCAGGGATGCGCTGCCATTGCTCAGGGTGTAGGATCCCAGCTTCTGGGATTCTGGCAGCCACGTGGTGGATACGGCCGCGGCGAAGTAATAGCCGCCAATATTGGCCACGTTCAGGGTTCGATGACCCTGGTTGTTATAGGTCATAAAGCTGTAGAGGACGGCGTGCCCAAACCGCCGCCCGAAGCCGTGCTGATTACTCCCGATATAGCGAACATCATCCTTGAGGAGAGCTGCCACGGGAAATTGAAAGCTGTTCTGGACCAAATTACCGGCGGCGTAACGGGAAGCCACCCGACGCCCGTAGCCCTTAAGCCCTCCTCCCCATTCCGGGGGAGTTCCAGTCGCTTGGTCCAGAGCCAGGGCGGCAAACAGCGGACCGAAGTAAGCCCCGACCGACCAATAGCTCTGCTTGAGATAGAGCTTCCACCGCTCTTCCGGGGTCAAGGGAGTATAATGCCCAGACAAAGCCGTCGTTTGACCGGTCAAGGGGTTCACTCTCAGGCGCTTCTTATCATCTTCCGATGTCGCTGGGGCCGGGGCCTGGATATTCGCTGTCGAGTCGCTGGGGATTTGAGAACCGGAGCCGGCGGCGCTCGTCGTTTGGCAAAATACCGGCGGCAAGGCATTCGTCAACAGTAAAGCCCCCAAAAGCGCCCCCCGAGCGGCTTTCCTGTAGATAATCATGCCGGCTCCAACCTTCACGACCTTACCGTAGACCGCTTGCCCCATTAAGGTTTGACGCCCCTGATGCGAAATGTGTTACCTCGGTGCAAAATTCCCCGTGACAGGTGCCATCGGTAAGCTGAATCCCACAACTACGCCTCGCCCCGCCCTCACCCTCATAGAATAACCCGATTCTCGCCTTCACGGCGAGTCACGCGCTCCCGGTCAAGGTATTCCAGCAGGGGGATGGCATATTTGCGGGAGAGACCGGTGAGGTCTTTGAAATCCGGAACGCTGAGGCGATTATTCCGGGATTTGCGGAGCGCCAGGGTATCGCGGAGCTTACGCAGCGCCGACCGGTGGACAATCATTTCTTCCGTAACCTTAAGCAGAACGTTCTCCTTTACCAGCATCTTCAATAGTTTCTCGGCGCGCGGCCGGTCCAGGCGCAGGTCGGTTAGAACCTCATGAGGGCTGGGCACCGCCAACCCGGCCTTTTCAAAGGCTGCCGCAATATGATCGCGCGCGACCATTTCCTCTGCCGTAAGCTGAATCGTGTGCCCCCCCAAGCGGACCTCTTCTCCTTGCAGGCCAACCTTGCCCTGCGCAGCCAGAGAGGTGAGCAGGGTGTTGAGCAGACTCGCGGAAGGGGCATAGGGGGCGGAGCGTACGCGATCCGTCACAGGCTTCGAGGCCGGAGCCGCGCCACCCGTGTCGTTCAGTTTGGCGCGAAGCTCTTCCTTGGGCAATCCACCTGCCAGGGGATTAGCGGCATGGAAATCCGCGAGCGCCGCCAGCAGGAGCTTAGTCAGACGCTGATAGTGCTCGCTGTGGACAAGCAGAGCGGGTGGCTGGCCCAGGACAAATAGATGTTTTTGGGCTTCGAGGGATTTGGCCACACGGATCACATCCGTGGGATTCCACCCGGTCTTGGCGGCCAAGCTGGCAGGAGTCGACTCACCCGCCCGGCGCACCAGGAGTTCCAGCCGCGCCTCCGGTTCGCCGTGTTCCAGCAACCACAGCGAGTCGATGGTAGTCGAATCTCCAGGGCGGTGCCGGGGAGGAGCATTGTCGAGGACTCCGCCACCACCCAGGGTAGTGACCGGCGAGAATTGCCGGATGATGAAGCGATCGCCCGGCACGAATAGACCCGGTTCCGAGAGCCGAAGTTGCACGTAGCCGGCTGCACCCGGCGCCATTTCCTTACCTTCCAACAGGACGACCTGGGCCAGCATCTCCGCTGTTCCGCAGTGAAAGTGCACTCGGGCATAATGCTTCAGAGGGCGGACGCCGGGCAGAAGGCTCAGCGCGCAATCCAGAGAAGTCGTGGGCTGGAACAAGCCGGGTGCGGCCAGCACCATGCCGCGGGTGATTTGGCGCGCTTCCATTCCCGCCAGGTTGAGCGCCGTCCTTTGGCCCGCGGTGGCGCGGTCGGCCGGGGCATTGTAAACCTCAATCCCACGCACCCGGGCGCGTTTTCCCAGGGGGAAAATCTCGACCTCCGTTTCCTTTTCCACCGTACCCGTGATGAGCGTGCCGGTGACGACTGCGCCGAATCCTTTCATCACGAAGGAGCGGTCGATGGGGAGTCGAAATGGCAGATCGGTGGGCTTCGGTGGCGCCTCCAGGCTGATGCGCCGAAGTTCGCTCTTCAGCCCTCTCAACCCGTTGCCAGTGCGTGCGCTCACCGCCACGATTGGCGCGGCCTCCAGGAACGAACCCGCCACGAATTCCTGGACTTCCAGGCGCACCAGGTCCAAAACCTCGGGCTCCACCAAGTCTGACTTGGTGATGACGATCAGCCCTCGCCGGATTCCCAGGAGTTTGCAGATGTCAAAGTGTTCGCGGGTCTGGGGCTTGATGGACTCGTCGCCCGCGACGATCAGCATGACCAGGTCAATGCCGCCTACTCCCGCCAGCATATTTCTGACAAAGCGTTCGTGGCCGGGAACGTCGATGAACCCGATGCGCAGGTCGTCGCCCAAATCGAGATGGGCGAAGCCCAGGTCGATGGTAATGCCCCGGCGCTTTTCTTCCTCCCAGCGGTCGGGATCGGTGCCGGTGAGGGCCAAAACCAGCGCCGACTTTCCGTGATCGATGTGGCCGGCCGTTCCAACAATAACGTGGCGCATATGTGAAAGGAGTCCAAAGCCAGGAGTCAGGAGTCAGAAGTCAGAATGACACAGCCCCTCCGGTGTCCTGACTTCCGACTCTTGGCTCCTGAATTCCACGGATTGCCTAGCGCGGCGATTCGGGCCCCGTTTCCGGTGTCCCGGATCCCGCCTTCTCCACCTCCGGACCCAGCCAGACGCTGACGAGCGTCCAACTGCCATAACGCTTTTGCAGGACGAAATCGTAAAACGCGATGGCTGACGGGTCCTCGAAGACTACCCTCGCCAGGGCGCGGTCCTGGTCGGGCGAAAGGGTGACGCTGCGGACATCCACTGATACCAGTGGACGCGTTTTCGCCGCGGCAGACGCGGTGGCGGCAGCGGGTGGTGTTCCCGCACCTTTCGAGGCAGTCGAGGCGGGTGGCTTCCCGGCGCTTGCGGGGGCGGTCCCACCTGCCACTCCGGCCGCTGACGGCGGTTCCAAAGCCGGTATGAAATACGTTCGCACCGCGGTTTCAATCGAGCCGCCAGCTTTCTTTCCCTCCGGAGATGCCAGGTATTTGGCGCGCGCCTGGATGACCTCGCGGGCGTTGTCCAGATCGTCGCGAATGACGACATCCTCGAGCTTTTTCTCCGAGGACAGAAGCCGTGGCAGCAGACTCGTATCGGAGCGGGCGGTGAGAGCAATCACCGCGGATTCCGTCACGGTGCGGTCCGGTTCGGCATCGGATTTGTCGATGACCTCGAAGAGAAGGTCGGTAGCCTGGGGCGAGTCGAATTCCGCAAGCGCGCCATAGGTGAATCGCCGCAAGTTCAGGTCGCGCGGGTCGGAGAGCAGGCCCCAGAGGGCGTTCAGGGCCTTCTCGCCCCCGATATAGGCCAGCGCCTGCGCGGCGTACTCCGCCGTCCGGTCGTCCTTCAGCGCCGCTGTGAGCTGGGGAACGATGGCGGGCCCCGCCGCAAAGGTCGCCCGCAGCAACTCGAATTGGGCCTCCTCGTTCGAGGAGCTAAGGATTCCGTAGAGCAACTCCGAACCCAGGTCACCCGGGAGGATTTCTTCAGATTCGGTCCCGGCAACCGCCGGCGAGAGGGGCGGGGCCTGTTCCTTCTGCGAAGTTGTCGGTGGCTGCTGGGCTAGTCCTCTCCCTGGGGAAAACAGGCAAAGGCTCGCCCCCAGGGTCAACGCTGCGGTTATTGCCCAGGGAGCGCGTTTTCCCCTTGTCGACCCGCCAGCTGCCGGCCGCCCGGTTGTATCGATCAAATTCGACATAGATAAATCCGTCTCAGCTTGGATGCTAGAGTTCCGGCACAAGTTGGGCCTTGCGCCACCGGTCCGTGCCGTCCGCCGGGAGACCGGAAAGGCTAATCGGGCACGCGTGCAGTCCGCAGGCGCCCCGGCCTCCCCTTGTCACGCCTTGGCATGGCCATTCAGCAACGGCAGGAGTTCCCTCATATCGTCAATGACCAGGTCCGGAGGAACTGCTTGCAGGGTATGCGCCCCGAATCCATACGTGACGCCACACGTCCACACTCCGGCGTTCCGGCCCGTGAGCACGTCCGTGTCAGAATCGCCGACCATCAGGGTCGCGCGGGCCGAAATCTGAAGATCTTCCATCAGTTTGTACAACCCGGCGGGATCGGGTTTCTTTTGCGGGAAGCTGTTGCCGCCGTAAATGTACTCGAAATGGGACGCAAATCCCAGCCGCGTCAGCATCTCCCGACTGAAATGAACCGGTTTGTTGGTCAGCACTGCCATCTTGTGTCCAGCGAGTTTCTCCAGCGCCTCGCCCACACCCGGGTAGGGAGCAGTGTTATCAAGCATATGGTCGCGATAGTAGGAAAGAAAGAAAGCCAGCCCTTTTTCGACATTCTCGTCGGTGGCCAGAGTCCCCAGAGAGCGGCGCACCAAGAGCGTGACGCCGTGTCCCACATAGGAGGCAATCTGATCCAGCGGCAGGGGAGCCAGCCCCATCTCCCTGCGCATGGCGTTGACACTAAGGGCCAGGTCCTGCTTGCTGTCCACCAGGGTGCCATCGAGGTCAAAAACCAGCAGTCGAACTTGTTTCCAGTCTGAGGTCACGGGTTTGTCCATGTTTAAAGGGGAGGTGGGGGCTCAACGCCCGGCTCCAGGGCGCGCAAAACCAATGCAGCCTGCTCCGCCGGAATGGGGTTGAAGTAGAAACCCTCGGTGCCGAGGAATCGCCGTCTCCCGTCGATGTCCGGTTGGATTTCGATGTGCCAGTGATAATCGTCGTGGATGGTGTTCCACCACTCTTTGGTGGGCTTCCACGCCTGGAGGTTGGGCTCCGTGTGGACGACCAGGTGCAGGGCATCGGAGATCCTCTCCACTCGCTGGAGGCAGGCCTTGAGGAATGGCGCCAGAGCCGTCACTCGCCCCGCCCCCGTCAAATCGTCTTCGAACGACGAGGAATGGCGCAGAGGGACCACCCACACCTCGTAGGCCCAGCGCGAACCAAAGGGGCAGAAGGCGACAAAATCCGCGTTCTGATCCACCAGGCGTTTCTCCTGCTGCAATTCCTGCTGTAAGGCGTCGCAGTAAATGCAACGCTCGCGCTTCAGGAAATGCGCCTGGCTCCAGCGAAACTCAATCTCCAGAAGTTGGGGCAGGACGGGGGTTCCCAGGATCTGGGAGTAAGCGTGGCCGCGCAGGGTGGGGGAGGGCGAATGTTGATCCTTAAAAACCGAAACGTACCGCAAACGACGGTCTTGTTTGAGGTCCAGAATGCGGTCGCGGAAGAGTTCCAGCACGTGCTCAAAGTGCGCCTCGGGAAGTTGCGCCAGGGTCAAACCGTGCGCGGGCGTCTCCACGACAATTTCATGAGCCCCCACCGTATTCATGAGGTCGAACATGCCTTCGGCCCGGCGGTCCGTCCCCCCCTCGACACGGAAAAGGGGAGCGCGATCGTGAAACACGCGGGCCATCCAGGCGCCTTTGGCGTCACGCGACTCGCGAATGGCGCGAGGTGTCAAAGCCTCGTTGCCGGGACAGAACGGGCAAGCCACGTCTTTATCGTGCACGTCCGGCATGACCGGGCGCTTGCCCGTAACCACCCAGCGCCGGGTGAAGGAGTCTAAGCGAAGTTCAGCCATGGGTTCAGCCTGTCGGAATAATTCGGGTGTTCAGCGCAATGGCTCAGGCGCCGATCCAAAAACGATCGGGGCGGCTGTTGTGTCCGAGTCTTTTATTCTAGCTTGGATTGCTTTCGGCGTCATGCGGGATGAAAAGAGCGGAGTGTCGAACGTAGCGCCGGGGGGCGAACCAAACGCCGCGCACAAGCCTCGACGTGGCATGGGCATTGTGGTAGTTTCTAACTCAGTCCAATCCCTTGCTGGAAACGAGGCCCATGGCAGAAATAGTCCCTTTTCGCGCCCTCTATTACGATCCCCGGAGGACGCCAGAGCTCGGCGCGGTGGTGACGCAGCCCTACGACAAGATTTCTCACGAGATGCAGGCGCGCTACTACGCATTGAGCCCGCACAACCTGGCGCGAATCATTCGCGGGCGCACTCTGGCGGGAGACGGACCCGCAGACAACGTCTACCTGCGCGCGGCG
>DATJVT010000193.1:0-2871 GCA_035501695.1 Terriglobia bacterium
ATTCGTCGCCTCCCGCCCGCACGCGGGAGCCGGCCAAATCGTCCTGGTGCTGGCCGCGGGGGCGCGGCTTTCCGCCTACATGGCCGGCGCCGTGGGCGAGATTGGATTTCTGCGCGGCTTCTGGCTGGAGGGCTCGCGACGCCTCGCATGGTTGGAAGACTACGCCGCATCCATGGAGGAGCGAACCGACCTGCCGCCGCCCCGGCGGCTCCTCCAGGGCATCGTCTTCCAGCAGGTGTCCTTCTCCTACCCGGGCACTCAGCGCCGCGTCCTGGAAGACATCAACCTTGAACTGAAGCCCGGTTCGGTGGTCGCCATTGTGGGTGAGAACGGTGCCGGCAAGACCACCCTCGTGAAGCTCCTTTGCCGCCTCTACCAGCCCGACCAAGGCCGCATTCTTGTCGATGGCACGGACTTGGCGCGAATTCGTGTGGATGAATGGCGCTCGCGGCTGGCGGGGGCTTTTCAGGATTTCTTCCGATTTGAATTCCGGGCGCGCCACTCGGTGGGGCTCGGTGACATGCCGCGCCTGGAAGACCATCGGGCGGTCATGACCGCCGTAGACCGCGCCGGTGCGGAAGATGTGGTTGCGAAACTGGCCACGGGTCTCGATACCCAACTCGGTGTAACCTGGCCGCAAGGGGTGGAATTAAGTTTCGGCCAGTGGCAGAAACTGGCGCTGGCCCGAGGTTTTATGCGCGATGAGCCCCTCGTGCTGGTGCTCGATGAACCAACCGCCGCGCTGGACGCCGAGACTGAACATGCCCTTTTCGAGCGCTACGCGGCAGCGGCGCGCGGTAACGGCCGCATCACCCTGCTGGTATCCCACCGCTTCAGCACCGTGCGCATGGCGGACCTGATCGTCGTGCTCGACGGCGCCAGGTTGGTCGAAATGGGCACGCATGAAGACCTGATGGCCAAACAAGGTCAGTACGCTGAGCTCTATAGCCTGCAGGCAGAGGCGTACCGCTAAGCGCCAGCATGTGGCCCTGTTTATCGGGCGGGTCCGCTGATAGAGAATCCATTTCTTCCTCCTACAGAAGCATCGGCTCCCGAACGCCATCCCGAACGCCATCCCTTCCGCGCCCCGTCTAAGTGTGCTAGAGTGGTGAGCGAATAAAAGGCGAAGACAGATCGAGCGATAGAATTATCGGGCGGCTGGAAAATGGAAACTCGAAAATCGAAAGCCGTATATCGTGTCGGCCTGAGACGAGTTTCGAGTTTCGGTTTCCGGTTTTCGCCCCTGTCATGATCGCCCGATCAAAGGACTCACGATGGACCCCAAACCCGATGCCCTAGCCAGCTTCCGCCCGCGCGAACTTGCCCCGGTGGAAGGCGCGCTGAAGGAAATCGAGGAGAAGTTTAGGGCCGGGCGAGCCCAGGGCGGCGTGACGGCCATTCGCCACTTTCCCGCCCGACCTCCACGCGTGGCGCCTTTCCCTGATTCCTTGCCCCCCCGCCTTGTGGAGATACTCCAGGCCCGCGGTTTCCGCTCGCTCTATACCCACCAGGCAGTGGCCTTTACGCTGGCGCAAGAAGGCAAAAACCTGGTGGTGGTCACTCCCACGGCTTCGGGGAAGACGCTCTGTTACAACCTCCCAATCCTGAGCGAATTGATGGCGAAGCCGGAAGCGCGTGCCCTTTATCTCTTCCCCACCAAGGCGCTATCGCAGGATCAACTGGTGGAACTGAATCGTTGGACCGAGCAGCTTGGGGACGAGGTGCGCACCTTCACCTACGACGGCGACACTCCCCAGGACGCGCGCAAGGCCATCCGCGCCCGCGGTAACCTGGTGATCACCAATCCCGACATGCTGCACGCCGGAATCCTGCCGCACCACACCAAGTGGCAGCGCCTCTTTGAGAACCTGCGCTATGTCGTGATCGATGAGCTGCACTACTATCGCGGGGTTCTGGGCAGCCACCTGGGCAATGTTCTGCGCCGCCTTAAGCGCGTGGCGCGCTTTTATGGAAGCCGGCCGCAGTTCATCTGCACCTCGGCAACCATCGCCAATCCCCAGGAACTCGCCGCCCATATCCTGGAAGAGGACGTGACGTTGATCGACGACAATGGCGCGCCGGCGGCGGAGAAGTACTTTGTCTGCTACAACCCGCCGGTGGTCAATCCGCAACTGGGCATTCGGCGCTCTTACTTGAATGAGACGCGGCGCCTGGCCAAGACCTTCCTGGCGCGCGGGCTCCAGACCATCATCTTTGCCAACAGCCGCCTGGCCACGGAGATTCTGGTGACTTATCTTCAGGAGGACTTTGCCGCCGGCCCCGCGGCTCCGCAGGCGGTGCGCGGCTACCGGGGCGGATACCTGCCGCTGGAGCGCCGTGAGATCGAGCGCGACCTGCGCAGCGGCCGCCTGCGCGGAGTGGTGGCCACCAACGCCCTGGAACTGGGGATCGATGTGGGCAGCCTGGACGTGGCGCTGCTCGCCGCCTATCCCGGGACCATTGCTTCAACCTGGCAGCGGGCGGGCCGAGCCGGGCGGCGCGAGGGCACCTCGGCGGCGGTGTTGGTCGCTTCCAGCGCCCCGCTCGACCAGTTCATGGTGCAGAACCCGGAATATTTCTTCGGCCGCTCGCCCGAGCACGGTTACGTGAATCCCGATAACCTCTTTATCCTGCTGAATCACCTTAAATGCGCTGCGTTCGAGCTTCCCCTGCGCGAAGACGAGAAGTTCGGCGCGCTCGATCTTCGCCGCCTCTGCCAGCACCTGGAGGAGACGGGTTTCCTGCACCACACCCAGGAAGGCTGGCACTGGGTTTCAGAGAGCTACCCGGCCGACGCCCTCAGCCTGCGCTCGATTTCCTCCGACAATTTTGTGATTGTGGACAACACGCGTGAGCCGCGCGTCATCGGCG
>DATJVT010000194.1:0-11719 GCA_035501695.1 Terriglobia bacterium
TGCCCAGCCGCTGGTGCTTCTCAACCGCGGCGGAGCGACGGCGCAGGATGTGCTCGCGCTGGCCCAACATGTGCGCCGAACCGTTCACCACCGCACGGGCATGACACTTGCCATCGAGCCAGAACTGGTAGGCTTCACCAAAGAGGAGATTTACGATTTCAGTAAGGTGGAATGAGGCACAACGGAAGGTTGCTACATGCTGACTGCCCGGTTCTTTACTGCCATGCCCGGCGCTAACTTGTTCGCAGGCCGGTTCCTGACTCTTCACTCTTCACCCATCACTCATCACTCCGCCCTTCCGGCATTCGTCTGGCCTCAGCCTCTGGCGCCGATGCACAACCTCGGAGTTTCCGCGCTTTTCGCGACGCTGCCGCTCGCCGTGGTCCTGATCTTCATGGGAGGGCTGCGCAAGAGCGGCGCTCTATCGGCCGGCCTCGGTCTGGCGACCGCGTTTGTCCTGGCGGTTTTTGTGTGGGGGATGCCGTTCCCCTTGGCCGTTGCAAGCGGGTTGTTTGGATTTGCCTATGCGGTCTGGCCCATCCTCTGGATCGTCTTTGCCGCGCTGTGGCTTTACAACCTTTCAGTGGACATCGGCAACTTTGATTTGCTGCGCCGGTGGATGAGGGACCACGCCTCCGGCGATCCCTGCATCCAGGCGATCCTGGTGGCGTTTTGTTTCGGCGCTTTACTGGAGGGCACGTCGGGCTTTGGTTCTCCCGTGGCGGTGGCCGGCTTCCTCCTTCTAGGCCTGGGCTTCACGGCACGCCGGGCGGTCACGCTGGCCCTGATTGCCAACACCACTCCGGTGGCGTTCGGCGCCCTGGGTATTCCCATCGTAGCCTTAGCGAATGTAACCGGGTTGAATCTGCTGAAACTCTCCGCCATGGTAGGGCGGCAGCTTCCGTTCCTATCCTTAATCCTGCCCGCCTACCTCGTTCTGGTAGTGGCCGGCGTCAGGGGCCTGAAGAGGGCGTGGCCGGCGGCGTTGGTGGGCGGGGGATGTTTCGCGTTGGCGCAGTTCGTTTGCTCGAATTTCTGGGGGCCTTATGCGGCCGACATTGTCGCGGCCATGGTCTCCACCGCGGGAGTCATAGGCCTGCTGCGGGTGTGGCAACCCGCCCCCAGCTTGGCCCCCGGGGACGCAACACCCGGCCACGTCCCGGTCTCCCCGGAGGACGCCCTGTCCGGCCGGCAAGCCCTGGCGGCGTGGGCTCCGTGGGCGTTGTTGGCGGGCGTGATGGTAGCCTGGTCTTATTTGAAACTCTTCCCGGTCGGCCAGAAGCTACTCCCCGTACCTCACCTGCACAACGAGGTCTTTATCACGCTCTATAAGAAAGGCTACGCGGCCATCTTCAACTTCCAGCCCCTGGCAGCCGGTACGGCGGGCATGGTTGCGATTCTGCTGACTGCCCTATTTCTCCGCACCCCGCCGCGCACCGTTTTGAAATCGGGAGTGAAAACCCTGCGCCAGCTCCGCATGCCGGGGTTGACCGTGGGACTGATCGTCGCCCTCGCATACCTCTACAACTACTCCGGGATGGCTTATACGCTGGGAGCGTTTCTGGCCGGGATGGGAAAGCTCTTCCCGCTGGTTAGTGGATTTCTGGGCTGGATCGCTTGTTTCTTGAGCGGCAGCGACACGGCCAGCAACCTCCTCTTCGGAAATCTGCAGGTGGCGGCTGCCCATCAGATTGGCGTAAGTCCCATTCTTCTGGCCGCCACCAACTCTTCCGGGGCAGTAACCGGGAAGATGATCTCTCCGCAGAATATCGCCGTGGGAGTGACAACCGTGGGCCTGGTGGGGCATGAAGGCGACGTGGTGCGGTCCACTCTCGGCCATAGCCTGCTATTGGCGTTGTTGCTCAGCCTGATCGTCCTGGCGCAAGCGTATTGGCTGACCTGGATGATTCCGTGAGAGCAAGGGTGGCGGTGGACCCGCAATCGGCACAAGCAAACGGGTTCCTCCTCCGCCTGCCCATTGAGTCAGGCCGTCTGACGGCCGTCTGCGGCTTTTTGCATCCCGTTCCGTGGTAGACTGTGCCGGGAGTTGATCCATGAACCGCGCCGAGGACTGGTTGGGACAAGCGGAAAGAGATATCCAGTTCGCAGCAACGGCTGCCTCAACTGGCCATCATGAATGGGCCGCGTTCATCGCCCAACAGGGAGCGGAGAAAGCGGTAAAGGCGCTGGTGCAATCGCTCCGGGGATCGGTGCGGGGCCACTCCATCACGGAGATCCTGCGAAATCTTCCCCCATCCGTCGTGGTCACCCAGGAACTACTCCAGTGCGCGCAAGCGCTAGACAGAGTGTACGTCACTTCCCGTTACCCGAACGGGTTCGCCTCCGGGCGGCCGGCGGACTATTTTAATGGGACCGAAAGTCGGGACTTGCTTGATTATGCGCGACGAATCTTCGAGTTCTGTAGAAGTCAAATTCCTCGACCTGGACCAGGTGCTCCGTGACCTGCGCTACGCCGCGGCTGAAGCCAAGCGCGCCTATCCGGAGATCGTCAAAGTCTACTTGTTTGGCTCCCTGGTCAAGGGAAACTGGACGGCGGACAGCGATGCCGACTTGATCGTTGTTGCCCGCAGGGAATTTCCCGATTTTGTCCGGAGCCGTAGCGCCTACCAGATTTTCACGTCGTCGATCTCGACGGACACGCTGGTTTACTCGGAACGCGAATTCGAGCAACTTCGGACTGACCCCTCCAGCCTCGTGGCACTCGAGTTCCCCTTCATGACGGAGTTGTAATGTCGACGGCCCGGCAGGACGCAAATACGGACGCAGTAGAAATCCCCGTGACGGGACTCGACACGGCGGCGAAGCCCAGGTCCGCCTTCTTCGCATTGGTCGAAACGCTGCGCCCCCAGCAGTGGGTCAAGAACGGTTTTGTTTTTGCCGCCCTGATCTTCTCCCAGAGTCTCACACGCTGGGACCGCTGCTGGCAGGTCCTGCTCGCCGCCTTCGCATTCTGCCTGGTTTCCAGCGCCGCTTACTGCCTGAACGATATTCGCGACGCGGCGGAAGACCGCCATCATCCCTTGAAGAGGCTCCGGCCGATCGCTTCCGGGCGGCTCACCCCTCTGACGGCCGGAGTTGCGGGCGTGATCCTGGCGTGCGGTGGACTGGTGGTGGCCTGGAAGCTGGGCCGTGGGTTTTTTGGAATCGTGCTGGCCTATCTCGCGCTCAATGTTCTCTATTCCACCCTTTTGAAGAAAGTCTTTCTCCTGGATGTATTCATTGTGGCGGCGGGTTTCCTGTTTCGCGTGATTGGCGGGGGTCTGGTGATTCATGTCGCCATATCCCCCTGGTTGATTGTGTGCACCACCCTGCTGGCCCTCTTTATCGCCCTCAGCAAGCGCCGCCATGAGTTGGTCATGTTGGGCAGGCGCGCTTCCGATCACCGCGCCATCCTGGCCGAATATTCTCCTTACTACCTGGACCAGCTCATCAGTATCGTTACTGCTTCCACGGTTGTTACGTACGCGCTTTATACGCTGTCGCCGGATGTGCAAAACAAGTTTCCCGGCAAACGGCTGGAGATGACCATTCCGTTTGTGTTATTCGGCATTTTCCGTTATCTCCACCTCATTCACCATCGCGACCAGGGGGGGAATCCCACCCGGTCCCTCTTTACCGATCCGGTATTGCTTTCGGTAGTGCTTTTTTGGGCGGCAGCGGTGATTTTGATTATCTATCTATAAATGACACCTGCCTTCACGATACAAGCGCTCAGCGGCTGGGGCCGTTACCCGGTGGAATTGTGCCACCTCTTTCGGCCGGAGAAGCGCAGCGAGGTGGCGGCCACAATGGCATCGGGCTTGCAACCCTCTTACATTTCGCGCGGCCTGGGGCGGAGCTATGGTGACGCTGCCCTGAATAAGGATGCCGGCGTAATCTGGCATGCGCTCCTGAACCGGTTTCTCTCTTTCGACCGTGCTTCCGGCATCCTCGAATGCGAAAGTGGGGTAAGCCTTGCCGAGATTATTCATTACTTCCTCCCTCGCGGTTGGTTTCTGCCCGTAACGCCGGGGACAAAGTTCGTAACCGTGGGGGGAGCCATTGCCGCGGACATCCACGGTAAGAACCACCACAAAGACGGGTCCTTTTCCAACTTCGTCCTGGACTTTCACCTGCTCACACCTACCGGTGAAGTCATGCGCTGCTCACCTGCCTCCAACCCTGATATCTTCTGGGCAACGGTGGGCGGCATGGGCTTGACGGGGATGCTCCTGGCGGCCCGAATTCAACTGCGAAGGGTTGATTCGGCCTATGTGTACGTGGACTATTACAAGGCTGTCAACCTCGAAGATGCCTTGGCGATCATGGAAGAGTCCGACGAGCGCTATGACTACTCCGTGGCATGGATTGACGCCCTGGCCACGGGAAAAAACATGGGCCGCAGCGTGCTGATGAGAGGCAATCACGCGGCCGGGACCGAATTGCCGGCACGACTGCGGGAATCGGGACGCGGAATCGGAGGTAATTCAGGGGTTCCCCTGCGCCCCCCATGGAACCTCTTCATGGACTTCCCCTCGGGGATGTTGAATCGGCTGACGGTGACGGCCTTCAATACAACCTACTATGCCCTGCATCGCACCGCGGCCCGCCAACTGGTGGGCTTTGAAAAGTTCTTCTATCCTCTGGATGCCCTCGACCACTGGAATCGGATGTACGGCAAGCGCGGCTTTGTTCAATACCAGATTGCGCTTCCCCAAGCGAGCGGCCGCGCCGGCCTGCGAACCATCCTGGACCGCATGGCGAGATCCGGCCGCGCTTCGTTCCTGGCGGTCCTGAAGCGATTTGGTGATTCCGGCCCCGGCCTGCTTTCCTTTCCCATGCGCGGCTACACACTGGCCCTGGATATTCCCGCTGCGCGCGGTCTGGTGCCTTTTCTCCACGAACTTGACCGGATGACTTTGGACCATGGTGGCAGGATCTACCTGGCAAAGGACGCAGTGCTGCGCCCCGGGGACTTTGCCGCCATGTACCCCAGGCTCGATGGGTTTCGAGCCATTCAGAGGAAGCTGGATCCAAAGAGATTGCTATCCTCCTCCCTGGCGAGAAGGCTTCGGATTTGTGATTTGTGATTGGAGATTGACGGGCCCTCGCATTCAGTCCGGCAGAGTTATCGTTGAGGGATGATATTCGATCACAAATCTCCAATCCGGGATTCCTACGTAAGAGGTGCGCGTGCCAACTGTCTTGATCCTGGGAGCGAATGCCGGCATCGGGCGGGCGTTGGCGGTGGAGTTCGCCACGCACCAGCGCGATCTTATTCTCGCCGGGCGCGACCTCGAGGAACTTCACGCCCTCGCCGCCGACCTGCACCTTCGCTACAACGTTAACGCCCGCGCCCAGGAAGTCGATGTGCTCAACTTCGAAGCCATGGAATCAGCGTTGGGAGGTTGCATGAGCGATTCCTTGGAGGGAGTGGTTCTCTGCACGGGCTACCTGGGTGATCCTGAGAAAGCCCGCGGCGATCTGCAGGAGGCCCGCCGCATTCTGGACACAAACTTCACCGGCTCGGCGCTCGCCCTTCAATACCTCGCCAACCATCTCGAGCACCAAGGCAAGGGATTCATCTGCGCGCTCTCCTCGGTCGCGGGGGACCGCGGCCGCCAAAGCAACTACCTCTACGGTTCCGCCAAAGGGGGATTGACCACTTACCTTCAAGGCCTGCGTAACCGGCTGCACCACAGCGGTGTCAAAGTCATCACGGTGAAACCGGGCTTCGTGGATACCCGCATGGTATTCGGAAAGGGGAAGCTGCCGCTGGTTGCCTCTCCTGAGGTTGTAGCCGGGAGCATTTACCAGGCGGTGAAACACGGAAGGGATGTGGTTTATGTTCCCTGGTTCTGGCGGATAATTATGCTCCTCGTGTGCTCGATCCCTGAAGGGCTGTTTAAGAGACTCCGGCTGTAACCCTTGGCACCCCAATTGCCAGTAATAATAGCCAGAGTGACTAGGACGTTCTAGAGGTATCTTTTCTTGTGCGCCTCTCACGTTCGGGCGGTGCATGGGAAGGCGTTTTTGTTGCAGCGAGTTAAGATCTATAGGGAACTCGGGTGTCTCAAGCGAGCCAGTGCTTGGAGACGCTCTTGACGCTTTGAGGGCGACAGAATATGGCAGGCGAACCTATTGACCGGCGGACAATAATTGTCAGGGTTGGTCTGCTGGGGGCTACTGCCGGAATTGTCGTCGGCCTTTTTGAGGCCGGTTTCATGCGCTTCTCGGTCTTCCCGGTCATAATGCCGCATGTGCCGTTCTCCTTCTGGTTTTTCGCTCCTCTCCTAGCCTCCATGGTTTTCGGGTCGCTGGGCTTGCTAGCGGGAGTGCTCGTCACGTTAACAAGGGCCCGCTTCCTTGGAATGGTCATCATCGCCGCCTTCGCCGGTCTGGCTGGCTGCTACCTGGCACGGGTCTTGCAATTCTCTCAATCGGGTAGCCCGTGGTATCCCGCGCTTCAGCCCTTCATTACGCCACTGGTTTTCTTTACGGTCGTTTCGGTCTGGATGTGGGGTGCCCTGTGGGCCACCCGGAAGCCGAATTCTCCTTTGGGCTTTTTGGCCGATGTGCCACAACGACTTTGGTCTGGAATAATCTACGCCGCGGTTGCCATACTGGCGGCCTATGTCGGGATTAGCCACCTTCCCGGTCAATTGACCGATTCGACTGCTCACGCCATGGGCAAGGGGCGATCTCCCAACATCGTGCTGATCGTGATGGACACGACGCGCGCCGACCACCTGTCTTCCTACGGATACTTCCGCAATACCACGCCGAATATCGATCAGCTTGCCAGGCGCGGAGTGCTTTTCGAGCATGCCGTCTCCGCATCGTCCTGGACACTGCCCTCGACGTTTTCCATGTTTACTTGTTTATTGCCCCACCAGCACGGCTCCGGCACAGATCGGAGCGTCGAGGCGCGCACCTTGGCGGAAATTCTTCGCGCGCGCGGCTATGAGACAGCAGGGTTCAATTCCAATCCGTACTGCGGCACGATTCCCTCGGGAGTGGGCCGTGGTTTTGAGAAGTACCTCGACAGCACCACCAGCATCGGTTACAGCTTGGCGGCAACGCGCATAGGGAATGAGTTCATAGAACCCTTCAGTGAGAGGTGGTTCCAGCATAGCCGCTTTAACCAGTTATCCGCTCGTCAGCTCAACGAAGAGATTTATTATTGGTACAGTCACCGCTCCGGCCACCCCTATTTCCTATACTTGAATTACAACGATGCCCATGACCCCTACGATATCCCTTCCCCTTACGATCATCGTTTCGGAAGCATTTCCCCGCATGCCAAACAACTGCTGCTTACGGCCAAGTTGAATCACGTCGCATTTTCTCCCAGCGAACGGGAAGGACTAATCGCCTCATACGACAATTGCCTGAGTTACATCGATAACCAGGTCGGAGAGTTGCTGCGCCTTCTGGAGCGTTCCCCCGAGTGGTCCAATACTTACATCATCGTCACCTCCGACCATGGTGAAGGTTTTGGCGAGCACCACTCCTATTCACATGGGTGGAACCTCTACCGGGAGCTCCTGCATGTGCCGCTGATTATCGCCGGCCCGGGGGTTCCCTCTGGCCTCCGGGTTCCGGACATTGCCGGAACGCGTCGTATCTTCTCAACGGCGCTGGAATTTGCGGGGGCAAAGTCACAGGTTCTAAGCAAGTCCAGCTTGACGCGTCTTTGGGCACCGGACAACGTCTCCAACAAACTTAAAGAGCACGTCATTTCGGAACTCGTAATAACCCAGATCGAGCCATGGGGGATGGGGAGGGCTGGGAGCAGGCCCCTCTTGCCTATTCCCCATGGCGTGATAGCCATCACCACGCCGGAGTGGCACCTCATTTACGGGCCGGGTGCCGGACACAGCGAGCTATACCATTGGCCAACGGACCCCTTGGAACAACATGACGTCTCCGATTTGCCCGAAAACCAAGCGGCGAAGGACTACCTCTCGGAAAGTGTGCTAGCGATTATTAGACGATCCTATCGACCCTGGCGTGACACCGACTATCTGCTGGCACTTTCCAGCCCCAATTTCTCGCCGGATTTGGAGGCCTCCAAACCGGTTGTGGTCTTTCCGGATGTACGGCTCCTCCCCCAGGGAATTGGCGCAGCACAAGCCATCTTTCCCCCTAACCAAACGGCTCCTCATCCCACGGATCCTGAGCAGGATTTGCTCGAGAGCCTTCCCTACACCGCGCGCTGACGGCGGCGTGTGTTGGACCAGTTGGCAAGTCCACACGTGATGTATTAAAGTTTCTCATCGATATGACCCCGCTGCGTCCCGCCCCATCATCCGAGACCCGGGAGAAGCCTGCGATTCCCGCCCCGCCAACTCGCGCCGACCTCGGGGCCGCGTCTCTGCTTGTCGCGAGCCTATTGGGAATGTTCTGGAGAGCAGTATTCACCTCCGCGATGTTTTTCTATCGCGACATTTACAACTACACTTTTCCCAGCGCCCGATTCATTCACGACCTTTGCCGCCACGGGTTTCTACCTTACTGGAATCCTTATTTGAACTACGGCCAGCCTGTACTGGCGAATCCCAACCTCCTCTTCTTCTACCCCTTCACGCTCCTCATTGTCCTGCTGCCTATCGACGTGGCCTTTACGATGCATTTCATCCTGCACTTCGCCTTGGGCGGAATCGGCGTCTACGTGCTGGCGCGGGCGTGGGGGCAGTCCTATCGCGCTGCCTTCTTCGCGGCCATGGTTTACATGTTCAGCGGGCCGGTACTTTCGCTCGGCGACCTCTACAATGAATCTGCGTGTGCAGCATGGCTTCCCTGGGCAATCCTGGTGACCGATCGTGCTCTTCGGGCCAGTTGGGCGCGGTTCGGCACGGTGCTGGTGGTGATCTTCTCGTTCCAATGGCTGGCCGGGGAGCCGATGACCATGCTGGCGACATTCGGGCTTTGTGTCGCTTATGCATGGCACTGGAAGGTCCGAGGTCAGGAGTCCGGGGTCCGGAGTCGCCAAAGCAGTTCCGAAACTCGAAAATCCCAAGTCGATAATCGGACAATAAGTTCGAGTCTCCAGTTTCGCGTTTCGAATTTCATCTTCTCCCTCTCCGGACGTCCCCTGGTCCGCGTGATGGCGATCTTCTTCCTGATCGGAGCGGGCATGTTGCTGCTTTGCGCCGCGCAGTTTCTGCCGGGTTCCGACCTTCTCAGCCAGTCGCGCCGCGGCTTGCAGGGATTGCGCTTCCGGGAAACCTCCAACTGGGCGGTAAATCCCTTTTCCCTGCCGCAGATGATCGTGCCGGACTTTTTCGGCTCGGGGATTGGCGCCCCCAGCGGCTGGTTATGGTTGATGTCCGACTCGAACCTGCCTTACCTGCTCTCGGTGTTCATCGGTTTCGTGCCACTCTTTTGTGCGCTGGCGGGATGGGCGCTGGGCCGCGACCCTCGCCGCAATTTCGTGGCGGGTGCGGCGGCGGTCTTCCTGCTGCTCTCCTTCGGCCACTTTACCCCTGTTTTTTCTTTAGCTTATCTCCTCTTCCCGCCGCTGGCCGTGGTGCGTTACCCTATCAAGCTGCTGATTGTCGTAACCTTCCTGCTGGCCATCCTGGCAGGATGGGGGTTTGACGCCTTGCTGTCGCCCGAGGCGCCGTGGAAGACGCAGGGCCGCCGGCTGCTCGTGCCCCTGCAGGTTTTCCTCGCCCTGATTGTCGCCGTCCTGGGAGTGGCCTGGCTACTGCCCGATTTGATCATGCGGCCCACCCACTGGGTGCTCAGCCGGCTGGGGGAAAACGCTTTCAATCTCCACCAGATGCCGGATTTTCTGGTTACCATCCTGCGCTATCAACTTCCCGGCCTGGCGGGATTCTGCCTGGGCGGAATCCTGCTGGCCTATGGATTCCAGCAGGGAAAGAACTGGGCGCGCCCCGGCTTGTACGCCTTCGCCCTGCTGGCGATCGGCCAGTTGATCGCGGCGAATTACGGCGTGAACCCCACGGTGCCCAAGACGTTCTACACCTATCGTCCCCCTGTGCTCGACCGGTTCAAGGATCCGCCCGGGACCTATCGCGTGGCTTCCTTCTGGCCCATTGTGCAGGCGCCCGACACCCACAGCCTGCAAACCTTCATTAACTTTGAGTCGGTTCCGGAAGCGGCCAATCTGGACCCCGTGGCGCTGGGGGCCTTTCAGGCGCGAACCCAACTCGCCACCGGCTCCATGCTCAACCAGGTGGAAGGAAGCATTAACCTGGACTTGGAGCGCTCGCTGCCGCCCTATCTCTACGACATTGAAATCTACCAGAGCCGCAAGGACATCGAGCCGGTATACGTCGATTGCCTCCTGGGCCGCACCAACGTGAAGTACATCATCCGGCCCTCGCCGGTGGATTCCAAGGCCACGCGGGTGATCGGTGACGTCTTTAACGGCTCACCCCAGCCCAGCCGCCTCTATGAGGATTTGTGTTTTGTGCCCCGCGCCTACGTGGCGGATGGCGCGATGTTCTCAACCGACTCGGCGGAAACCATCGGCCACCTGGCCGACCCGGATTTCGACGCGCTCCACACGGTCATTCTGGCTGCCCCGACGGGTTCAGCCCCAGCTGCAAAGCCGGGGTTGAGCCCGGTACCCGGCGATTCCGGACCCCAGCCCGGCGCTCCGGCAGCGGCAAGCCCCGACGCCTCCGCCGGCCAGGTGGAAATCGTCCACCGCGACCCCAGTTCCGTAACCCTGCGCGCGCAACTGGAGCGCCCCGCCTACGTCGTCCTGCTGGACCGCTACGATCCCAACTGGCAGGCTGCGGTCGACGGCCACCCCGCGCCGGTCTTCCGCGCCAACCAGATTTTCCGCGCCGTATACGTGGAGGCCGGCCAACACGAAATCCGCTTTGACTATCGCCAGCGCGGCCTGCGCCTGGGAGTGGTGGTTTCGCTTCTGACGCTGGTGATGCTGGTGGGAATCTATTTCAGATTCTCTGCCCCCTCTCAGTGGCCGAAAAGCGCCTTTAGTTGACGACGGCCATGAACGACGCGAAGGACAAGCACGTCCTCGTTTTCGACGCAGTACAAAATGACATATTCCCCAGCGGGAAGGCTTCGGTATCCTGGACCGAAATCCTCCTCGCGGGATCGTCCCATATAGGGGAGCGGGCCAGTATGAAGAAGCGGTCCGTTATGATATCGATGAGGCGGTTGGCAATCTCGATGCTGCTGCTTTCCTTGGCAACGTATAGCCAGATGTCGTCAAGATCGGCCTCGGCGCGTCGGGCGACACGGTGGGCTATCAGGGGGTCGTGGTGAGTTCCGCCTGCAGGCGGGTGCGTCCTCGTTCTTTGACTTCGCGGGCAAGCTGCCGCACGGACTCCGGCGTGATGACGCGGCCCTCTCCGCGGGCCAGCGAAGCGCGAGCCTCGTCCAGGGTAAGAAGAAATTCCGCGCGTTGCCGCTCGCGTTCTTCCCACAAAGTCAGCGCCTCATGTACGGCGTCCTCTTCTGATTGCAGCCGTCCCGTTTCAATGGCGCGGCGGCGCATTGCGGCACGGCCGACCCGGACGCCTGCCTGGAGATGTTGACGTGGCGGCAAGGCTGGACCGCCGTCGCCTGGCAAAAGTTCCTGGAGGAGGGAGAAACGGCCGCCGAGTTGCGCGCCCTGCGACGATCGACGCACACGGGACGGCCGCTCGGGCCGAGGGAGTTTGTGCGGGGGGATCGAAGAGCGCACGGGACGCCGCCTGACGCCGGGCAAGCG
>DATJVT010000195.1:0-5681 GCA_035501695.1 Terriglobia bacterium
ACGCCATGGCCAGCTTCCTGACTGGCGTAGCTAACCCCAACCAATGGGGCGAGTATGAAGTATCGCCTCACTTCAGCACCCAGAACTATCGCTGGGGTGGTTTTGCTCAGGACAACTTCAAGGTTTCCCGTAAGCTCACTATCAATGCGGGGTTGCGCTACGATCTTGAAATCCCCCGCACTGAGCGGTACAACAAGATGTCCTGGTTTGATCCCAACCAGTCCATTGGCATCCATCCTGCGGCAATCCCCACCTCGGATTGGGTCTACCAAAACGCCGCGGGCAATACCGTAGCGATGCCCTTTGCGATTCCCGACGTGACCTCACCCAAGGGCGGACTGGTGTTCGCCAGCTCGGCACAGCGTCATATTATCGACACCGCGTACAAGGACTTCGGTCCGCGTGTTGGCCTCGCCTACCAGTGGACCCAGAAGGTCGTTTTACGCGCCGGGTACGGTTTGTTCTATAACCCCACCCAGTGGGGAACCACTGGCGCGGGACCCGTGGGCAACGAGGGCTTCCAGGCCACGACGAGCTGGGTGACCACCAAGGATAGTGACGGCTCGACGCCCTGGGGGTTCATCAAAAATCCCTTCCCCACCGGCATTATGATGCCGACGAATGCTACGCTCGGGAACATGACCAACATCGGGTTGGGTATTACCGAGGCGCAGCGCAACGAGAACATCCCTCCCTACACGCAAACGTGGAGCGCCGGCTTCCAGTGGGAGTTTCCTGCCAGCACGCTCGTGGATGTCAACTACCTCGGCACCAAGGGCACGCACCTTTACTTCAACAGTGCGGGAGGCTTGCAGTACCTCGGCACTTGGGTCGAGCAGGAAGCCACCAACCCCGACCTGCGAACGGCCTTGGGTACGATGGTGCCCAACCCCTACTACGGCGTTATCACTTCAATCGGTTGCGGCATCTGCGGGCCCAATATCGCGGCTGGGAACCTGATCAAGCCGTATCCGCAGATTAACGGCCTTAACACGGTTAACCCACCCTGGGCCAACTCCATCTATAACGCTTTGCAGATCAAGGTGGAGAAACGCATGCGACAAGGGTTGCAGCTCATGGTCACCTACACCGCGGCCAAATCCATCGACGATGCTTCCATGTCCACAAGTACAGGGTGGATCGGCGGGTTCGGCCAGATGCGCGATCCCAACAACCGCAAGCTGGAGCGCTCGCTCTCCGAATGGGACATCCCGCAGGTGTTCCAGTTCAGCTATATCTGGCAACTTCCCGTGGGAAGAGGCAAGCGCTGGGGCAGTTCGATGAATGCCATACTCGATGGTTTCATTGGCGGCTGGCAGACCAGCGGGATCTGGCGGTTTGACAATGGTATGCCCGCCAGTGTCGGTGTGACCGGCGCCACGGCTCCTTGGGGCTATAGCGTGACCAATCCCGACCAGATTGCACGCCTCACGATCAACCCCAAATCCGAGTGGATGACGAAAGGCTACTTCTTCATGGGGGGCCAGGGCGCCTTGGCGATTCCTCCCCCCTATTCCGTCGGCAATGCTTCACGCATGGAACCCAACACACGTGTGCCGGGAACCAGCAACGCAACCCTGGCGCTATTCAAGGACATACCGCTGAGCAAGATGCGAGAAGGCTCCAAGCTGCAAATCCGGGCAGAAGCCTTCAACGCCCTCAATCACCCGCAGTTCGGCGGCATCGCCAATACGTTCGGCAACGGCAATTTCGGCGATGTCCAGAGCCAGGTCAATGTGCCGCGTCAAATCCAGATGGGGTTGCAGCTCTACTTCTAAACCCATCCGGCAGCAAGTCTCCAGGGGAGGGGCCTCCGGCCCCTCCCTTTTTTTGGTGTGTGGGGACTTGGCATGGCCATCCCTGCAGTGATGCCTGATTTGCAGTTTTGGTCCTGAAAGGACCGGCCGTGCATAGCCGCAGGTTCTACTCACCGTCTCCCGCTTCGCGGGAGGCCTGCCGGGGGGGCGGGGTAGGGCTCTGCAAGGAAGAGATCGAGAATCCGGACAAAGCGCCGGGACCCAACTTCATTACCGCGCATATCGGGGCGGTCCTTCCCAAATGCACTCTGCGTGAGGTAGAATAGGTGCTTCTTTCCGGCCAGCCCTCGCAATTGACCGCTAAGATGCGCCATCTTCCAATCCTCTTTTTCGCGTACTTCCTGATCGTATCCTCCGTGTCGGGACAACTGCCGCAGGGTGAGGTGCCTTCCGACGTGCTGCACCGGGCCGCCGTCGAGTTCCAGCAAGGAAATGTTCCGCAAGCGGAGCGGACCCTGCGCGCCGCTCTTGAGAAAGCGCCCCGCGACCCCGCCGCACTCAGTTTGCTGGGTGTCATTCTGGACGCCCAGCAGCACTATGGGGAGGCTGAGGCTGCCTACCAGAAGGCTCTTGCCGTGGCTCCCGGCTCGCCCGCCATCCTGAACAATCTGGGAAACCATTACCTGGCGCAGGGAAAGACGGAGCAGGCGCGCGCCGCATTCCTGAAGGTGGTGGCGGCTGACCCCCGTCACCCCAATGCCAACCTGCAACTGGCACAGCTCAGTGTAGCTGCCCGGCAGGGCGCCGCGGCACTCAAGTATCTCGACCGCTTGCCACCCGATATCCTCGCCTCACCGCCCGCGGCGATTCTGCGGGCGCAGGCGTTGAAATTGACCGGCCAGGATAAGGCTGCTGAAAACCTCCTCCGCCAAGTGCAGAGTCAGGCCGGAAACGACCCCAATGTGGCCTTTTCGGTGGGCCTGACCTTCGCCGGCTGGCAGCGTTATGACGAGGCTGAGAACGCTTTTTCTCGGGCCTTGGACGCGGATCCCACCAACTTCGAGGTTCTTTATAATTTGGGCCTCGCCGCCCAGCACGCCGGGCACACCGCCCGCGCCGTCGACGTCTATCAAGTAGCCCTTCGACAGCGCCCGAATGATCCCGATTGCCTCTTCAACCTGGCGAGCATTTATGTGCAAACGGGCCACGCGGATGAGGCGGTGGTGCCTTTGATCCAGGCACACAACGCGGCTCCCGACCGCCCGGATATTCTCTTTGCCCTGGCCCAAACCAGCCAGGACATCGGGTTTTACGGCGACGCGGCAACCGCCATTGACCAGTACCTCAAGCTGAAACCGCACGATGATATCGCCCGCCGCGAACGCGGATTCTGCCTGATCCGTTCGGCGAAACTCGACCAGGGAATGGAAGACCTGCACTGGTATGTCGAACGGCACCCCCGCGATCCGCGGGGACTTTACGAACTGGCCATCGGGGAAACGGTGCGCGAGCCCGACAAGACGCTGACGCATCTCAACCAGGCGCTGGAAATCGATCCCAAGTTCAATGCCGCGCGCTACGCTCGCGCCGTCCTTTACTATGAAAAGGACAAAGCGGAAGAGTCCATCGCCGACCTGAAAATCGTGCTGGCGGCGGCGCCCAACGACGCTTCCGCTCTGGATGCCCTGGGCCAGGATTACATGCATTTGAACCGCAACGCCGAAGCGGCCGATGTCCTGCAACAGGCCTTCAAGCTGGCGCCCAAGGAACCCAGAATCCTCACCCACTATGCGCGGGCCCTCGTGCGCTTAGGCCGGAAGGAGGAAGCCGAGAAGGTCATCGCCGACTTCCGCTCCCTGGGCCCGGAGGAAGGACGCCGCCGGCCCTACGGCGGGCTCTTCGAGTTCCTCAATCTCCCTCCCGAGCAACAGTTCCAGAAGTACATGGAGAATCTCCAGCGGACCATCACCACGCGGCCGGACGATCCCACTCTGCGCATCCAAATGGGCAAGACGTATCTTCGGCAGGGGCAACCCGAGCAAGCCATCGAGGCGTTCCGCGTTGTGGAGAAACTGACCACGAATCCCGAACTTCTGCTCGTTTGCGGAAAGGCGCTGTTCGACTTTGGGCAATACGCTGCTGCGGTTGAGTTCTTGAGACCGGCTGCGGCCGCGCACCCCGATGCCGCCGACCTGCGCCTGGACCTTGCCGCGGCGATTTTCAAATCCGCCGGCCCCCAGGAGGGATTGAAAAGTCTGGACGAAACTCCCCCCGCCGAGCGCCAGGGGGACTACTACCTGCTGCGCGCCGAGATGCTGGATGCCATGAACAAGCCGGAGGAGGCGGCCCAGGCCTTGAACCAGGGCTTTGATGCTTCCCCCACGCGCGCCGATCTCTTCTTTGAAGGGGCCATGTTCCTGATCAAGCACAAGCAGTATCAGCGCGCCCTCCACTTTCTGGAGCGGGCTACCAAGCTCCACCCCGACTCGCCCCAACTCCTTCTGACCCAGGC
This sequence comes from Terriglobia bacterium, assembly GCA_035501695.1. Classification (GTDB taxonomy): domain Bacteria; phylum Acidobacteriota; class Terriglobia; order UBA7540; family UBA7540; genus Bog-366. Next base: position 4,270 of record DATJVT010000195.1, read on the forward strand.
CATCGCCTACGGCCTCGTCCAACAATACGAGGACGGAACGCACCTGCTGTCCCAGATCGAATCGCGCTGGCCGGAGTGGAGCCTGCCTTATGAAATCCACGGAATATCGCTGGAAACCCGGGTGCGCTCCGAGCAGGCCCAACCGCTGCTGGAGAGGGCGATTTCATTGGGCGCCAGTGACGCCAATGTCTACTATTACCTTGCTTCCGCCCTCTCCCACAATCATCCGGATGACCACGACGCCGCGCAGGCTGCCATCCAAAAGGCCTTGGAATTGAACCCCAATGACGCCTTTATTCAATCCCTGGCGGGCAAGATCTGCTACGAGCGGAAGGAATATCCGGCTGCAGTGGAACACCTGAATGCCGCCCTGCACTTGTGGCCGGACATGATTGAAGCTCACCAAAACCTCGCGGGCGTCTACAGGGCGATGGGTGAGAAAGATAAGTCAATTGCTGAACTCAAGGACGTCCTGCGCATCAAGCAAGAGAATCCCACGGCCGATCAGACCCCTCCGCTCCCCGCCGCCGACTTGCTCTTTACCGTCCAGCCCTCCGCCCGCCCGCCGGGGTAGAGGTGTGCGCTGGAGGGGGAAGTTCAAGCACTGCTCTCCCCACTCCTTTCACTTCTGTGCAGGCTGCCGCGGGACCTTCTGTCCCCCGGGCGGTCAATCGCAAAACAGGCTTTCCTACCGGCAGGAAATGTTACGGGGCTTTGGCGCGGGCAAACTCCTGCTGGGCCTTTTCGTGCTGCCCCAGCGCTTCATAGGCCCTCCCTAACGGACCGTGGGCCTTGCTCATCTGCGGCGCAATGGCCAGGGCGCGTTCGAGTTCCCGCGCCGCATCCTGCGGACGGTTGAGGAAGAGGTAAAGTTCACCCAACGCCTCGTGCGCATCGGCATAATCGGGGAGGATTTCCACGGCGCGCTGGAAGGCCTGGATGGCGGGCCGCGCCTGGTGGAGGCGGGTATACACCACGCCCAAATTGAAGGCCGCCGAGAAGCTCTTAGGGTCGAGTTCGAGCGTGCGCTCGAAGGCCCGCCTCGCCGCCTCCAAGTCACCCGTTTCCAGTTGCGAAAGTCCCAGGTAGTAGGCGGCCACGGAATTCCTGGGGTCCAGTTCGAGAGCGGACTGGTAAGCGGCGGCGGCGCGAGCGTAGTCCTTCAAGTGGTAGAACTCCGTTGCCAGCAGAAAGCGGATGGTGCGCGAACGGGGCTCGGACTTATCCGCCTCCTGAAGCTTGCGGAGCGACTCCGCGTAATTTCCTTGCGCGTCGTCGGTAAGCGCGGCGGATACCAGTTCGTAAATCCGGATGCGATCCTTGGGGTCGGGCAGGGCCTTCCCGCCCGCATCCTGGATGGCTCCCGTCGATACGGCCGTATATCCCAGGGAGCGCAGGCTCTCAAGAAGCGC
>DATJVT010000196.1:0-5692 GCA_035501695.1 Terriglobia bacterium
ATCTGGGCTTTCGTCCAGGACCGTGAGGGGAGCCTATGGATTTGCAGCGACGGCGGCCTTAGCCAACTTCGCGATGGCCAGGTCACTACCTACAGTTCCGTAGAGGGCTTGTCCAGTGACATCGTTCTGCCCATCTATGAAGACCGCGAAGGAAGCCTCTGGATGGGAACTGCCGGCGGCGGACTGAACCGATTTCGCAACGGACAATTTACCACATACACCACCCGCCAGGGCCTTTCTAATAGTATTGTGCTTTCGCTGAGTGAGGATCAGGAGGGCGCCCTCTGGCTGGGGACGAGGCATGGTCTGGACCGAATGAAAGACGGCAAATTCACTGTTTACACGACCAAGGATGGTCTGCCGAATGACATCGTTTTATGTATGTGGCCAGACCGTGACGGCAGCCTCTGGCTCGGGACCCGCAGCGGGTTGGGACACCGCAAGGATGGGAAATTCACCGCCTTTACCACTAAGGATGGTTTGTCCAACAACTATGTAACGGACATCTACCAGGACCACAACGATACCCTCTGGGTCGGCACAGGGGGCGGCGGCCTGAACCGCTACAGCAACGGGACGTTTACCGCCTTCACGACCAAAGATGGGTTATCCAGCGACATGGTCACGGCCATCCATGAAGACGACAACGGCTCTCTGTGGGTGGGGACCAGTGGTGGCGGATTGAATCGGTTCAACGGCCGGAAGTTCACCAGTATCACGATGAAAAACGGCCTTGCCGACGACAAAATATTTCAGATCCTCGAAGACAGGAAACACGACTTCTGGATGAGTTCCAACCGCGGCATCTTCCGCGTCAACGGGCAGGAATTGAGAGATTTCGCGGACGGCAAGATTGCATCAATTCAGTCGGTGGCTTACGGAGTCTCCGAGGGGATGAAGAGCCGCGAATGCAACGGCGGCTTCCAGCCCGCCGGTTGGGCGGCGCGGGATGGCAGAGTATGGTTCCCGACCATGAACGGAGCGGTGGTGATCGATCCCGCCAACCCCAGTGCCGCGGGATTACACCCCCAGGTGCGCGTCGAGGCCGTGGTCGTCGACCAGAAAGCCTTTGCGCCGGGTGAAACCATTCAGCCTACCTTGGGACACGGCAAGCTTGAATTTCAATACACCGGCATCAGCCTGTCGGCAGCGAAGCGGGTCAATTTCAAGTACAAACTGGAAGGGTTTGATAAAGAGTGGGTGGAGGCTGGCAATCGACGCGTGGCCTACTACACCAACATCCCTCCCGGGCATTATCGTTTCCGCGTGATGGCGGCGGGGGACGACGGCAAGTGGAACGAGGCAGCCGCCCCGTGCGCCCTGTACCTGGCCCCCCACTTCTATCAGACAGGCTGGTTCTATGTTTTATGCGCCGTCCTTGGACTCGGCGCCCTGGCGGGATTCCGCCTTAAGGAAGTGAAGAAACACGCCGATGAGATCGCCGCTCTGCAACTGCGCACCATCGAGGCTTTGGCCTTGGCCATCGAAGCCAAAGATGAGACAACCCACGACCACCTCCAGCGGATGCCGCTGTTGGCCAGGGCCGTGGCCAAGCAAATGGGCCTGAGCGAACGGGAGATGAAAGCTCTTCATGCTGCTGCCTTGCTCCACGACATTGGCAAGCTGGGCGTGCCGGAACACATCCTCACCAAGCCCGGCCGGTTGACACCCGAGGAGTATGAAAGAATGAAGGTCCACCCCCAGGTTGGGGCGAAAATCCTTGAGCGCGTGCAATTTCCTTATGATGTCGTGCCCATTGTCCGTGCGCACCATGAGAGATGGGATGGCGGCGGATATCCGGATGGGCTGAAGGAAGAGACGATTCCCATCGGGGCGCGAATTCTGGCCGCCGTGGATTGCCTTGACGCCTTGACTTCCGACCGCCAATACCGGCGGGGAATGCCCTATCCTGAAGCCATGGCCATGATCCAGGGAGAGGCGGGGAAGGCGTTTGATCGGCGCGTGGTCGAAGCATTGAGCAGCCTTCCCAGGGATATTGAGCAAGTGCTGAGGAACCCCGCGGAAGAGACGCTGCGGAAAAAAGCAAAGATGGTTCAAGGTGAGGACCTGGGGGCAGGTCTCCAGATTAACAGAGCAGAGACGACAACCAGCGAGCCGGCCGACTTCCTCCGTGCCATCGCCTCCGCCCGCGAAGAAGGTCATATGCTCTTCGAGCTGAGCCAGACGTTAGGAAACTCTCTCAGCCTGGATGAAACCCTGTCCGTTCTGGCTGTCCGACTCAAGCGACTAGTCCCCCACGACACCCTGGCGGTCTTTATTCGCAAAGATGACTGCTTGGTCCCCGAATATGTGTTTGGGGAGAACTTGAGTGATTTCGAATCCCTGCGAATACCTATGGGAGAGGGCCTGTGCGGTTGGGTGGCGGCAAACCGCAAGCCTATCGTGAACGGAAACCCCTCGGTTGAGCCGAGCTTCCTGAAACATGTGGAGGGCTCGCCGCGCCTCCTCTCGGCACTTGCCGTACCTCTCGAAGGGGTTGGCCAAACCGTCGGCGTGCTGGGGCTTTACCGGCGGGAGAAAGAGGCTTTCACCGGAGATCAACTCCGCCTCCTCCTGGCGATCAGCGCCAAGCTGGGGTTTTCGATCGAGAACGCCTTGAAGTATCAACTCGCAGAGAGCTCCGCTACCACCGACTATTTGACGGGGCTGCCGAACGCACGGTCACTCTATCTGCATCTTGAAAGCGAACTGGCTCGCAGCAAGCGGCTGAAGACTCCTCTCGCGGTTGTGGTTTGTGACCTGGATGGCTTCAAGAACATCAATGACCGGTTCGGACACCTCGTAGGGGATGACGTCCTCCGTGCGGTCGCCTCGGGATTGAAGCAGACGTGCCGCGAGTATGATTACGTGGCGCGGATGGGCGGCGACGAATTTGTGGTGGTCATGCCCGGCCTCGATGCGGCGAAGATAAAGGAAAAGTCGCTGTTGTTTCAGAGTGTGGCCATGGAGGCCGCGATTCAAGTGTGCAAGGAACCCCTGCTCTCCTTGAGTGCGGGCATAGCCGTGTACCCGAACGACGGCCTCGATGCGGAGCAATTGCTTGCCGAAGCGGATCACCGGATGTACGTCAACAAGCAGTGTCATCACGCGCAAATGGTTACATCGTTCGGGCCGCTTCAGGTCAATTTGCAGACCGCCGCACTCAATTAGAGTGCGGTTATCGGGCCCTCCCTGCCGCCAGGGACGAGGGTATGAATTCAAGTCATTTCCGCCTTGCCGTCGTGGGGGGGATGGGGGTGTCGTCAATCAATTCCGCGGTCCCGGCGAAAGGACCAGACAGGAGTAATATGCGATGGCGTGGGCCAACTTCGGAGTGGCCGACATAACCATCCGGAATCTCCTTTTGGACTTGGAGGCATTCATCTGGTCACGCGAGCTATCTTGAAAGGGTTCCTGTTCTCGGGGATAATCACAGCCACGTCGGCCTGCGAGATAAGAACAGGGAGTTCCACGGAATTGCGGTGACCAATGGCTAGAGGCACCATCGACTTCGACGCCGTGCGGAATATCGGACTTGCGTTGCCCGGCGTGGAGGAGAGCACAGCGTACGGATTCCCGGCGCTCAAAGTCAACGGAAAACTTCTGGCCTGTCTACCTGCTCATCGCTCAGCCGAACCCGGTTCGATCGTCGTTCGCGTGGATTTCGATGATCGGGCCGAGCTGCTCGCTGCGGCCCCCGATGTTTACTACGTGACGGACCACTACACCGACTACAGCGCCGTCCTGGTTCGCCTGTCTCGCGTCAATCCCGACGTATTGCGGGATTTGCTCAGCATGGCCCACAAGTTCGTGACCGCCAACGCAGCCCCCCGTTCGCCATCGCGGAAGCGCCGCCAGGTCGGACCAAGAAGGTGAATGGGAGTGACGGGTTGAGAGGGTGCTCCAAAGCTGTGCCGGACGGCCTTTCCAGCGACGGTTCTCCAACGCGCCGACGGCGATCGTTCCTGGCGGTGCCAGGATGGATCGGTATTCGACACGGGCGGGGGACGCAGGCCTGGACAGATTGGTCGCCCCTTGGCGAGCTATTGACGAGAAACCAGACTAATTTGGTTTCCGGCTCAACCGTTTCGTAGGCGTTACGTTTCTGGCCGTTCCCGCTGAGGTTTTGCGGGATAGTTCCAGCTTCTGCTCGATGAGGGGGGAAAGGACTTCATTTTCCGCTTTCACCCAGTCTTCGAGATCACGGCCGTGGTCGGCGCCACGCCTCTCATAGAGTTCATGAGCACGGGACGAAACACGCTCTCGAATACCGTCATTACCCAGTAGATGAAGTCGTAATTCTTCGGTCTGCTTCAGCAACAGCGCATCGCGCGGATCTAATTCTCGTTGAGACGTCTTCTTCATGAATCCCCCCATTCTTAATCTAAAGGTGCACTGTCTTGCCGGGCGAAGGGACCCGCGGCTTTCGGAAAGCGCGTGCCCCCCGTCCCGATCTAAGTCTTATTTGCGGCGATCAGCAAGGTTACCGCCCGCGGTAATTATCGCTACCGCGGGAGTATCCCCCGCCACCCCGTGGTCCACTCCCCCCCGCCCTGGGCTTGGCTTCGTTCACGTTTATGGCGCGGCCGTCCATCTGTGTTCCATTCAGCGCCGTAATCGCTTTGGCCGCTTCCTCGTCATTGGACATTTCCACGAAGCCGAAGCCGCGAGCCCGGCCGGTTTCCCGGTCTGTGATCAAATTGACGCTCGTGATCTCTCCATAGGGCTCGAAGATAGAGCGTAGTCCGCTTTCTGTAGATTCAAAACTCAAGTTTCCGACAAATACATTTTTCATACTTTTATTCTCCTGAAGTTACCGCACCGCAAATGCGGAGCGGACACGTGAGCCGGTCGTCAGCCAGTCGCTTCGACGGGGCTCTTGGACTTTTGATGGAGTCAATTAGGCAGGGAGCAGACCACAACTCGAGATCTTTTCAAGCAAACGGACAGCGCCAAAGTCAATTTCAGTATATCACAGCACGAAAAAAAATTGGGGAAATGATTGGGAGGGTACGGGAACCATATGGTTTTCACCCGCGTGGCGCGGGTGCCTCGCGAATTGAAATGGAGGGGCTTCCGGCTCAAATTTCCGCTTGAGTTTCGGCCCAGGGGTGATCTGAAATATGTGTGTTTTAGCCAATCGAGACACGAGTTTAGGCTTCTTTGTCAGCGGTACCTGCACGATCCCGTTGTTACTATACAGAGCGACATCAATGCATGCGCATTCGGTTGTAGCGGCAGTCTCAGACCGCCGGCGTCGATCGGAGATCGACGCTGCAATCCGGGCGCGCAGAGAGCGCCGCTACGGGCAATGCGTAGGAACTTATGTCGTCCTGTATAGCATCAACGCAAGCGACTACCCTCCGGCGCACTCAACCGGAGAGGCAATGTTGAAACACCGCGCACGGCGCGGCTATCGCGCAATGATTCCCTGACTGGCCCATGGCCGGGGCGTGGTCGCTCGCGGCGTACCCCCAAAAGCGGTTTTGCCTCTCCCAGGGGAGAGGGTGGCCGACGGAGGAGGTCGGGTGAGGGGTCCCTGTTGTCTCCAATTTCGCCGCATTCCGCCGGCAGGAACAAACGCCAATTTTAGCGCCTCGGTAATTTTCCCATGATGAAACGGCAAGAAGAATCGTCGTGGATCAGATTGGTGCTACCTGTCGGACGGGCGGCGAGGTGGTCATCAAACGCG
>DATJVT010000197.1:0-4325 GCA_035501695.1 Terriglobia bacterium
AAAACTCTTCAGATCAACTTTGTAAAGGTCGAGCCAGGGGCGCAGGTACTCGAGCACCTGAGGTGTAGCGTTACCATTGGACACGAATCCGGTTATGAGCCCGGCGGCCTTGGCTTCCTTGAAAATCGAGACGGCCCACTCGCTGGTGATCAGGGGCTCGTTGTAGGTGCTGACCAGGACCTTCGCGCCCTGATCCACCGCATCACGCACCATCTCCTGGGGTACCGCGCGCATCGGCCGGGAAACGGCGCGCGGGTCGCGAAGGGCCTGCGAGGTGACCCAGTTCTGGCAATAGGCGCAATGCAGGTCGCACCCCATCATGCCGAAGCTGTAAGCCAGCGCGCCGGGGTAGGCGTGGTGGAAGGGTTTCTTCTCGATGGGGTCGCACTGCACTCCCGCCGCGTAGCCCCACGGCACCTGGAGCTTCCCACCCTGATTGAACCGGACCTTACAGACCCCGAGTTGGCCCTCGGGAATGCGGCAGCAATGCCCGCAGGCGAAGCAGCGCACAAAGCCCCGGTCGATCTTTTCGTAGAGCTCCCCCTCGCGAACGCTGGCGCTCAGGACATCTTGTAGCGTGGCCATGGTTTACTCCTACTTTTCCCAACGCTGGCCACCATCTTCGCTGGCCCATCGCGAGCCGGAGGATGAGGTAATAGTGAGATGTTTCAGGTCAAGAATCTGGATGCCAGAGATGGCCTCGTTGATGGCATTCCCATCGACGTTAATTGCCACGTGATTCCAGGTTGCTCCACCGTCGGTGGAATGGAAGAGGGCTCCCTCCGCGCCTCCTGCCCAGACTTCATTGCCAAGGGCGGCAACCACCAGGAACTTGACGCCAGGAGCTACACGAATCTGGAGAAAGGACTTCCCGCCGTCCAGGGAGCGCTGCACTTCGCCGCTGGACGAAATGTTCCATAGAGCGGAGGAACGCGCGGCGCCGAATTCCGCCCCCTTGCCCGATGCGCGCATGGCGACCAGGGGTGCGGCGGCACTCACTTGGATGCCGGCCTGAGTCGACGGAAGCGGTGAAGCCTTGGGAGCGGCGCCCGGCGCCGGTCCGTAGCCGCCACCGGATCCTGTGGCCTCGACGCTGCGGGTTATGGAGTGGGCCATCATCTGTCCAGCCTGAGATTCATCCTTCGCTTTGACTGCGTCCTCAGACACCCCGGTGGACACAGCGGCAGGTGCGGCAGGAGGTGGCGCGGGAAGAACTCGGGAGGAGAGTTGCTTTTTGTCTTCGCGCTCCGAAAGTTCGGTGGAAGCATTCGCTCCCCTCGCCATCCCTGCCTGGGGGGCTGCCGCCATCAGTGGAGCCTGCTGACTGGGTTTGGCGGACGCGAGCTGCTCATCCCGAGCCTTTCCGGCGGCGGTTTCCAGAGCTTTCCTGAGATCAGCCACGGCGGCAGCGGACTTCTCTGCCCCTAAGTGCGCTTTGGCTTCGGCGGTCGAGGGGGGCGCGGGGCTTGGCGGGGCGGGGGATATAAGCAGTGGCCGGTTAACGTTGTTATCTGCCGGAGCGGCGGGAGTCGCCTCTCTCGACATCTCGCGCGACCTTTGCCACACTCCAGGGTGCAGAACCACAACCATGGCTGCGGCTCCCAGAACCGCCGCCATTGCCCCCCAGCGCAGGACCAGCCACGGATTCCAATGCCGCGCTGCTGCAGCAGCGGTGAATTCGGCCGGCATCTCTTGGGGGGGCAGGGTTAAGGCGGCAATCTCACGGCACTCCGCGCACCTTGAGAAGTGGTCCAATACCTGCGTGCGCTCTCGTTCCGTAAGGCTCTTCTCCACGAAGGCCGTAAGAAGGTTGGCATCCGGATGCTCAGCGCCCTGCCAAAGGGGAGACCCTACCGGCGCCTCGCGAGCTTTCCCCGCTTCAGGTTTGGCCTTCATCCGTGCCAGCGCGATTTTGGGTATTCGTTCCATTTCCTGTCTCTGGTGCCGGTGTATTTTCGCTCCCCGTAACCCGTATCCCGTATCCCGCCTTCTATTATGGAACGCTTGGCTCCCCTTTTTCTTGCACTATTCGGCGGCGGACGTCCAGGGAGAGTTCGGTAACTTCTACCTCCATAGCCTGTTCCGCCTCCTTCCGGCTCATGCCGCGCTTCAACAGTCCGGAAAGAATGGCTTTGCGCGTCCAGGCGGTGATCTTTTCGACCTTCCGGCTGATCGTGGATTCGTGCACCCCCACCAGTCGGGCGGTTTCCGCCAGGGTGCGGCCATCGAGGTAATAGCTGGCCAGGATAAACTTATCTTCCGGGGGCAGGGAATTGAGCGCTTGGTCGGTGGCCTCCCGCAGGCGCGCGTCGACAACCTGGGTAGGGTCAGGCGCTTCCGCCTCAAACTGCGCTCCCGCCTCGGTCTGCTCCTCCAGGCTCACCAGGCGCTGCTGGCGGCGAAACTGATTGACATACTCTTGAGCCATTACGGCTCGCAGCCAGCCCTCCAGCGACCCGCGCCCCGTGAACGATTCCAGCTTGCAGACTCGCCGTTCGTCCGCCCTGCGGGTTCCGTAGAGATCCGCATAGAGTGAATCCGCTAACTCGCGCGCGTTGGCCTCCCCTGGCGCCATCGAGTACGCAGCGTTGTACAGCTTCTCGCGGTACCGCGTCAGAAAGACTTCCCAGGCGGTCTCATTCCCCAGGGCGCAGCCCCGGGCCAAGGCCAATTCCTCCAGGCGCAGATGAGTGAGGAATTCCGCAACTTCCTTGGCGGATGCCCCAGGGGGCAGGTATTTGGCAGCCACCTTTTCCAGGACGCCCGCGAATGCCTCCGCCGTCAAGCCGTACTTCTCCCCTCCTGCGTCGCGGTGAAGCTGGATCGCCAGCGCTTCGGGAATGTCGATTCCCGCTGTACTGCCCGCGGTTTGCTGGCTGCCGGCCATAGGTGTCAGGGTCCAAGTGTCGGGTGTCCGCAACCTGGATGCAAGAATTATATCCTGATTCGTTCTTTCCGCAGACCGCACTTGCACCGCGGAGCGGTCTTGGCTGCGGACGTAATGCCGGCTTCCAGCCGGCACGGTGGTGTCGCAAGGGCAGGGTTGTGGCGGGTTCCGGACCGGCGCCTGCCGCCTTCAAGGGAGGCGCTACACCTGTGCCGCCAAGATGGCGGCGCTACGTCCCCGCAACGGTGAGGAGGCTGTGATGAGAGGAAAACAACTGGTGTTTATGGCTCTGATGACAACTCTGGTAATTCTGACGGTCCTTCCGACAGGCCCCAGGCTGGGTGAGGCGGGCCAGGCGGGATCTTCCTACAAGGTGCTTGCGCCCATCAGCCGGGGCAATCTGACCATTTTCCCCGTGGTTGCCGATCGCACCCACGACACGCGGGATTTCCTGACCCTCGATGAAGGCGTGCGCGCGGGAGAAGTGGTGGTAAGCGAGGCGGGCAGCGTGCGGCCGCTCATTCGCCGGCGCCAGGACTACATCCCCAGCGACGGCGCGGAAGTGAATCGGCTGGTGCTGGTGAACAACTCCGACCGGCCGCTGATCCTGCTGGCGGGTGAGATTGTGACCGGGGGCAAGCAGGACCGCGTGGTCGGCAAGGACCGCATCGTTCCGCCCAAGAGCGATCCCATCGATCTCGCCGTGTTCTGTGTCGAACCGGGACGCTGGGTGGCGTCCAAATCCGACTTCGGTTCTTTCCATTCCCAGATGGCTCAGCCCAGCGTGCGGCGCAGCGCCATGGCGGACCAGAATCAGCAGAAGGTCTGGGCGGAGGTGGGTGCCGCAAGGGAATCGATGGCGATGCAAGCCGCTCCCGCCGCCGCCCCGGCTTTAGCGGGGACCTCTTCCTACGCCCGGGTGATGGATAACGATGAAGTTAAGCAACAGGTGGACGCCGTCGCCGCGCCCCTCGAGCAATCCTACCTCGGTCTAATGCGCGAATTGCGCGAGCGCAACGCAGTAGGAGTAGTGGTGGCGGTGGATGGCCGCCTGATCTGGGCCGACCTCTTTGCCAGCACCGCCCTGCTAGAAAAATACTGGCCCAAACTCATTCGTTCCTACGCGGCGGAGGCCCTCACCCATCATGGTCCGGTTCCGCGTTTCCCCGCGGGTGAGGGGCCGGCGGTGAAGGGTTACCGCCCGGATATGAAAGAAGCTCAGGCCTTCCTGGAGGATTTTGGAGCGCGGCACGAAGAGCAGGAAACCGAGCCCGGCGTCTACCGCCGCACCGAACTCAAGGGCAGCGACTTTACTGCCTTCGCGCTGACCTCGCTTTTGCCCGGCACGGGGTTTGATGTTCACATCGCCAAGATGGCGGACTAGTGCGACGGGGAGTTGGCGGCGGGTTGCCGGGGTTACCCTCCTTTGGAGTGCGGT
>DATJVT010000198.1:0-8136 GCA_035501695.1 Terriglobia bacterium
GTTCGCGTCGCCACCGAAGGCGGTCCTCCAGAATCCGTAGGACAGGAGCGCCACAGACGGGACATGGGGCCGGTCATCGTCCGGATTGAAGTCACGACCGATGACCGGTGTGACACCGAAAGTGCGAAGGAAATTGCCCGCTACGATCTGGCAGGCGATGCGGCGCGGCCTATCGCCCACCATGGCATCACACCCGGTGCCGGCCCTCATGGCCGTTAGAGATTGGAAGAGGGTTGCACCCCGCTGCCAGTCGAAATAGCTGCTGACCACATTGAATTCATTGTTGTCCACGGGGCCGAGGTACCCCACCGACACAAGCTGGTCGTCCTTGGGATAAGGCAAGCTTCGAAACAAGAGCGGATCGATCACACTGAAGACGGCGCTGGATGCGCCAATCCCGAGGGCAAGCGTGGCGATTACGACCGTCGCGAATGCGGGATTCCTGCGAAGACCGCGCAACGCATAGCGAACATCTTGAAAGAACGACTCCAGGGCAGGCAGACCGCGTTGCTCGCGGTAACGTTCTTTTGCTCGATCGACCCCGCCAAAGGCGCGCAGCGCAACATAACGAGCTTCCCCGGGCGGCATTCCTTTTTGCCGGTTTTCTTCTATCAGCATTTCGAGGTGCGAGCGCACCTCCTCATCGAGTTCCTCCTCCAACCGCGCTTTGCGGAACAGACCCGCGATTCGCGAAGCCAGGATGCGCAGTTGAGTCATGGGCAGTCCTCAGTTGTCGGTTCTCAGTTCTCAGTCTTCAGTTAAGGACTTGAAACCCCGTAGTTCGACTTTAACGGCAACCGAGAGCGGTTACGGAGGTTTTCACGGTTACCCCGTCACTGCCAGCAGGCGCGCCATAAGCGCGACCGTCCGCTCCCAGCTCTCCTTCTCCACGGCAAGCTGCTTCCTTCCCGCCTTGGTCAAGGAATAGAACTTCGCCCGGCGATGGTTGTCGGAAGCTCCCCATTTGGACGCGATCCAGCCCCGTTGCTGGAGGCGGAGGAGGGCCGGGTAGAGCGTGCCTTGGTTCATCTCGAGCAGGTTCTGCGAAATCTGTTCGAGGCGGCGGGCAATCCCGTACCCGTGCGTGGGCCCCATGCCCTCCAAAACCTTGAGCACCATCAGGTCCAACGTTCCTTGCAGGATCTCTCCCTTGCAATAAGCCACTGGCGAACTCTCCTTTAGAACGTCAACAGGTCAGAGCTTAGCGTTGTTTATGTAGTATGTCAACAGGGAAAAGCCCAAATGAATAGCGTGTGACCACTCGTCGCCCCCGGAGTTTTCCAGGGACTACGAGCGGATCTTCCTGACTGCATAAAGCGCCAGGCCCACAGCAATTGCCAAGGAGTCAACAACGATCCACTCGTGGTGGTAGTAATAAAACCAAATGTTCAAGCCCAGCGCTGCCGCCATTACTATGATCCATGCGACGAGTGGGATGTGATCCATTGGTACGCCCCACCCGTCAGATTATTGGATTCGCGGCATGAAATTCCTCAGGCCGCGGACGCACCGGGCAGTTCGCGCCTTTGCACGGCGATCTTCTGCGCGTCGACGACGGCGATGGCGGCCATGTTGACGATTTCCTCAACGGTGGCGCCGCGCTGGAGAACGTGCGCGGGCTTGGAGAGTCCCATCAGGATCGGCCCCAGCGATTCCGCTCCGCCGATGCGCATCATCATTTTGTAGGCGATGTTGGCGGCGCCCAGATCGGGGAAGACCAGCACGGTGGCGCCGCCTTTGAGCGAGGAGAAGGGATACTCCTGCTCGATGATCTCCGGCACCAGGGCGGTATCGGCCATCATTTCTCCGTCGATCATCAACTCGGGATTTCTTTCCAAAGCCAATTCCGTAGCCCGCCGCATTTTCTCGGCCGTGGGATGATCGGCGCTGCCGAAGTTGGAAAAGGAAAGCATGGCGACGCGCGGCTCGACTTCAAATTCGGTGGCCACTTCGGCTGCCAGCAGGGCTATTTCCGCCAGATCCTCCGCCGAAGGCTCGATGTTGACGTGTGTGTCGGCGAAAAAGTAGATGTCCTTCTTGGTCACGATTACGAAAACGGCGGCGACGCGGTGTACGTCGGGCCGGGTGCGGATGATTTGCAGAGCGGGCCGGATGGTGTCCGGGTAATGCTGACTTACTCCTGCCAGGAAGCCGTCGGCGTCCCCCATGTGCACCATCATGGCGCCAAAGTAGTTGGGGTTGAGCATCTGCTCGCGGGCCTCGCTCTGGGTAACGCCACCCCGCCGGCGCAGGCGATAGAACTCCTGCACGTAGGCGTCAAAGCGCGAGGAGCGCAGGGGGTCAATCACCTCGGGGTGGAGATCTTCAAACCCCAGTTCGTTCAGCCGATTCTCGATAACCGCGGGCCGCCCAAGCAGGATGGGGTGGGCAATACCTTCCGCCAGGATCTGGTGGCTGGCACGTAGCACCTTGTCGTGTTCGCCCTCGGAAAACACAATGCGCTTGGGCGCAGCCTGGGCGCGGTGACGCACGGTTTCCATGACTTCGTAGGTGCGGCCCAGGCGGCGGGCGAGTTCATCCTGATAGCCGGCAAGGTCGATTTGCACCTGCGCCACGCCCGTGCGCATGGCGGCTTCCGCCACGGCCGCCGCCACCCAAATCAATACACGAGGATCGAAGGGTTTGGGGTTGATGTACTCCGGCCCGAATTGCAGCCGGCCCAGGCCGTAAGCGCGCAGCACGGAGTCCGGTACGTCCTCCTTGGCCAGAGCCACCAAGGCGTGTGTAGCGGCTACTTTCATATCTTCATTGATGGCCCGCGCCCGCACGTCCAGTGCGCCGCGAAAAATCCCGGGGAATCCCAGAACGTTATTGACCTGATTGGGAAAGTCGGAGCGGCCGGTGGCCACAATGGCGTCTGGCCGGGCGGCCTTGGCTCTCTCGTAACTGATCTCCGGAGTCGGGTTGGCCATGGCAAAGATGATGGGTCGATCCGCCATGACTTGCAGCATTTCGCCCGTCACGCAGTCACCCACGGAAAGTCCCACGAAAACGTCCGCGCCTTCCAGCACCTCGGCCAGGCGGCGTTTGGAGGTGTTCACGGCGAAGCGCGAGTTGTACGGATTCATGCCCTCGGCGCGGCCTTCATAAATCACGCCGTGGATATCGCACATGGTGATGTTTTCCTTGCGTACCCCCAGACGCACATAATGCAGCGCGGTCGCCAGCCCTGCAGCACCCGCACCATTGAAGACTACTTGCACATGGTCAATTTGCTTGCCCACCAACTCCAGGGCGTTCAGCAGGGCCGCTCCTGAAATGATGGCCGTCCCGTGCTGATCGTCATGAAAGACCGGAATAGACATCGTTTGTCGCAGCTTCTCCTCGATGTAAAAGCACTCGGGGGCTTTGATATCCTCCAGATTGATGCCTCCACAGGTGGGCTCGAGAAGCTGGCAGAACCTGATAACATCTTCCGGATCCTGCGAGCCGACTTCCAGGTCGAAAACGTCGATGTCCGCAAAACGCTTAAAGAGCACACCCTTGCCTTCCATAACAGGTTTGGAAGCGCAAGCACCAATGTTGCCCAGCCCCAGCACCGCTGTGCCGTTGGAAACCACTGCGACCAGGTTCCCCCGCGCCGTGTATTCAAAGGAAAGGTCCGGGTTCTTGTGAATCTCCTTGCAGGGCTCGGCCACGCCAGGGGTGTAGGCGAGGCTCAAATCCCATTGCGTACGGCAGGGCTTGGTGGGGGTCAGTTCGATCTTGCCCTTGCGGCCTTGCCGGTGATAATCCAAGGCATCAATGCGGCGAATCTCCATGAAGTGGTCCTTTTTGTCCGGGTTCCTTAACACCCCGGCTAGGATTTGCTTTGCAGTTGGAGGGCCAGTGGAAGGGCAGGGGGCAGGTGTCGTATGTCAATCGGTCATAACGTCATGAATTTGTGTATTTTCAGGCACATACAGCATTTGACGTTAATTGGCATTGCCATCACCCCCCTAGGCATGTTATCAGGACCCGAGGAGGAGACATGAAGTGCATTGAAATGTTCCCTCTAACCTTCTCTCTGGCTCTCATTATCGGGTCCGGAGCCTCTAGCTCCCAATCTGCCAACCAAGCCTCAAGCGCGGGGCAGGTCGCACTCAGCGCGGAATATCACCCCGGGGAGGGCATTCGGTACGCCTTCTCACAGAAGATGAATTTGACCGTCCGGGTGGACCCCCGCACGCACGCAAACGAGGCTCCGCCCTTGACTCCACGCCAGTATCGAGTGGATGGGGAAATCGTCGCTACATTTGCTGTGGGTCTGCCCGGTGAGCCCCTGCGCGGGACGATGCAATTCCAAGGTCTCAGCGTAAGCAATTGGGTTTCGACGGCCCAAGTGGCTGATTTGGAGGCGTGTCTCCACAAGCTTGAGTCCACACCCTTGGCCCTGGCCACCGGGGCCGACGGCAATCTGAGACTCTCGGAAGTGCCCCCACATCTGATTCAGGACCGCTATGTTCTCGATGTGGAGGATCTGCGCTCCATCGCCCAGGCCTTGTTTATTTCCCGCATCTCCAGTCAGCCTCTGGCGAAAGGCCAGCAGCGCGAGTCTGCTGACTTCCCCATCCCGGGCATGATCAAACCCGGGATCAGGATGACGATATTAACGGAATACGTGGCTGACATCCCCATTGCTCGCCGCCCGAACGCCGAGGTCCGGCTGTCGATGAATGTCCCCTACCAAGCCCGTGCCGTGTCTTCGGAGTCGAATGCCGCAGAGATGTCGGAACGGTTGGGCGCCAATGGGGTCTGGACGTATCTTCTCGACTTGGACGGGCACCGGATCAGCTTTCTATATAAAACCATCCAGTCGGAAACCGGCTACAGCCTCGAGAGCTCGGACAACAATGAACCGGTGAGGATTGCTCTGCCGGTGTTTACGGTGAACAAGGAATACGCGGTAACGGCCCGGCGGGTCGTGGCGGATGCGCCGCCGGAGCGCGAGGCTGATTTGGCCGCCTTTGAAAAATCCCTCCAAGCGCCACCGCACTCCGCTACGGAAGGGTCGGGTGCAACCCCCGTTGCCAACCCCGTTCCAGAGGTTTCGCTCGGTGACCTGGCGAGGCGGCTGCGAGCGGAAGGGGCCGCTCCAGCCTCCGCAGGTGGGTCGAACGTGCCGGCCGGATTCAAAGAACAGAGCTTCCCGAGCGGTGATAAAACTGTCTTCGTCCCGGCCCAGGCATTCGAGGTCGAGCGGACGAAAACTGCCGTTACCCTCCGTGTCTCCTTCGGGATCTCAAAGCCGGACGTCACTATAGTATTAGAAGAGCTTCCCCTTGATCCTGCCAGATCTAATGATGACACTCTGAATGGAATAATCTCCGGCCTCCAGGTTCGGCAGTCTGAAAAGAAAAACCTCAATGGGATGCCCGCCGTAGTGATGGAGGCCTTCAAGCCAGGTGAACTGGCCACCCAAGTTCTGCAATCCTATGTGATCTCCAGGGGCAGCATATTCCGGGCAAGCTGCGGCACATCGGCCAGTGAGTTTCGCCAGGTCGAATCCCTCTGCCGTACGGTGGTTGAATCCATCCGAGCGCGCTAAGCCAGGATCTCGGCTGGCTCTTGCGCTTGCTTATGCCGCCGTAGGCTTGACCGCGCGGGCGGGGGACTGCTGAATTCCCAACACCCCCACTTGCGCGTGGACGACGGCGATGGACGCCATATTGACGATCTCTTCCACTTCGCAACCGCGCGCCAAGACGTGCACAGGCTTGGACAATCCCATCAGTATAGGCCCCAGGGCGTCTGCGCCCCCCATCCGCATCATCAGCTTATATGCGATGTTACCTGCTTCCAGGCTGGGGAAAATCAGAACGTTAGCGTCGCCTTTGACACGCGAAAAGGGGTAGTCCTCCGTGACCAACTCGGGCACTATGGCCGTGTCCGCCATCATTTCGCCTTCCACGATCAGCCCCTCAGCTTTCTCCTTCACCAACGCTGTGGCTCGGCGAACCTTGTCGGCCAACGGGTGGCGGGTGCTGCCGAAGTTGGAGAAGGATAGCATGGCTACGCGCGGGTCCACATTGAACCAGCGCGCCACTTCCGCCGAGAGGACGGCGACTTCCGCCAACTGCTCGGCCGTGGGCTCAATGTTGACGGTGGTGTCCGCGAAGAAGTAGACGTTCTTGTTGGTTGCCATCACGTAGAGACCGGAGACACGGTCCACCCCCGGACGGGTCCGGATGATCTGCAACGCCGGCCGGATGGTCTCCGGATAATGCTGGCTGACCCCGGCGATAAAACCGTCCGCGTCACCCATGTGGACCATCATGGCGCCGAAGTAATTGCTGTTGAGCATCCACTCCCGGGCCTCGGTACGAGTGATGCCGTAGCGATGACGAAGCCGGAAGAATTCATCGACATAGGGGGTGAGTCGCGGGGAGGCGGTCGGATCGATAATCTCGGCTCGCTCCTTGCCCAGTCCCAGTTCACGGAATTTGCCCTCAATCACCGCCGGCCGCCCCAGCAGGATGGGATGAGCAATGTTCTCTTCCACCAGCCGGACGCTGGCGCGGATGATCTTCTCGTTTTCGCCTTCGGAAAATACGATCCGTTTGGGCGCGGCTTTGGCGCGGTAATGGATGTTCTGCATCACGGCGTATGTGCGGCCCAGGCGCCTCTGCAGTTGTTCGCGATACTCGTCGAGGTCCACGGTAATCTGGGCCACGCCGCTCTCCATCGCGGCTTCCGCCACTGCCGTGGATTCCCAGATCAGCACGCGCGGGTCAAAGGGTTTGGGGATGATGTACTCCGGCCCGAATTGCAGTCGGGTGACGCCGTAAGCCCGTAGCACGGAAT
Source organism: Terriglobia bacterium (assembly GCA_035501695.1). GTDB lineage: Bacteria > Acidobacteriota > Terriglobia > UBA7540 > UBA7540 > Bog-366. Next base: position 6,805 of record DATJVT010000198.1, read on the forward strand.
CGGGCACGTCCTCCTTGGTAAGTGCCGCCAGCGCGCGCGTGGCCGCCAGTTTCATGGTCTCGTTGATGGCGCGCGCCCGCACGTCAAGCGCCCCCCGGAAGATGAAGGGGAAACCCAGAACATTGTTGACCTGGTTGGGATAATCGGACCGGCCGGTGGCAATGATGACGTCTGATCGCGCCGCCCTGGCTTCGTCGTAGCTGATCTCAGGGACCGGATTGGCCAGCGCGAACACGATGGGATGGGGAGCCATGGAGCGCAGCATGTCCCCCGTGACGCATCTGCCTATGGACAGTCCCGCAAAGACATCGGCGTCTTTCAGGGCTTCCGCCAGAGTGCGCCGCTCGGTTTTGGCGGCAAAGCGCACCTTATAGGGGTTCATGTTGTCTTCGCGACCCTCGTAGACTACCCCCTTGGTGTCGCAGAGGATGATGTTCTCGCGACGCACGCCCAGTTGCACATAATGCTCGGCGCAGGCAATGCCGGAGGCGCCCGCGCCGTTAAACACCACGCGGACCTGGCTGATATCCTTTCCGACCACCTCCAGGGCGTTCAGCAGCGCCGCGCCAGAAATGATGGCCGTCCCGTGCTGATCGTCGTGAAATACCGGGATCGACATGGTTTTGCGCAAGGCTTGCTCGATATAGAAGCACTCCGGCGCTTTGATGTCCTCCAGGTTGATGCCCCCGAAGGTCGGCTCCAGAAGCTGGCAGAGACGGATGACCTCTTCGGGATTCTCGGAGTTCACTTCCAGGTCGAAAACATCGATATCCGCGAAGCGCTTGAAGAGTACGCCTTTGCCTTCCATCACCGGCTTACCGGCCAGCGCTCCTATGTTGCCCAGACCCAAAACCGCCGTGCCGTTGGAAACGACTGCCACCAGGTTCCCCCGCGCGGTATATTCAAATCCCAACTCAGGCTTGTCATGAATCTCCAGGCATGGCTCCGCCACACCCGGCGTATAGGCCAAACTCAAATCCCGCTGTGTGCGGCAGGGTTTGGAGGAAACGACCTCGATCTTGCCCTTCCGCCCGGAGCGGTGATAATCCAGCGCATCCTGTTTACGAATGTCCATGCAGGGCCCCCTATTGAACCAGCATTGGCACGTACCGGCGCCCTTTGTACACCATCGCGGGGCAGGTTGCAACCTAACTGTTCCGCCCTGTTCCGCCCGGCTCCGGCGGCTTGCGGACGACCGACCCGCGTGCTAACTTGGGCTTGGAGACATAATCGACCGCGCGCAAGATGAGGAGGCAAGAATATGCGTTGGTCCTGGCGAATCGGCAGCCTGGCAGGGATCGGCATTTATGTTCACGCCACCTTTCTCCTTCT
>DATJVT010000199.1:0-4376 GCA_035501695.1 Terriglobia bacterium
TGCCTGAGCCGGGGTGAAGCGCTCGTGCACGCGGGTGAGGTGTGCGCCACCACTATGTTGAAGGCCATGCATGAAGTGCTGGCAGCGGAACCGCAGGTGGCCCTGGATTACCTGGCGATAGTCGATCCCATTCAGCTGACGCCTGTGGACCGTGTCAGAGCGGGAACCGTAGTCCTGATCGCGGCGCGAGTAGGCCCAGTGCGGCTGATTGACAACCTCATCCTCGGCCCGCCGGGCGCAAGCCCCGACCTTCTCCTGCAACTGGCCTTCGCGGCTCGTCCGGTGATCGATTCGGGGGCCCGCATCCCCGGCCTGGAAACGGAGGCCCTCTGCCGGCGCATTGAAGCCTGCCGCGACTGCGCCGCCATTTCCTCCGTCATGATTCCTCCCCGCGAATTCCTGGCGAAGTACCTGAAGCGCGATTATCCGGATCTGAACCGCGTACGGGTGGCGGTGATCGGCCGCGACTCTCCCATGGATCCCGACCACTTCCTCTACCGTTATCCCGAGCGCCCCGCCCGTTTCGCTACCGCGCTGTATGCTTTGCTGGGGGTGGAGGACTATCAGCAATTCCGCCAGGCCTTCGTGCTTACTGACGCCCTGCGCTGCCACGTGCAATCGGAGCACCTCCCCGGGAAGGCCCTCGCCTACTGCGCCCGGCACTTACGGGACGAACTGCAACAGTTCCCCAATCTGGAGGGAGTGGTCGTACTGGGAGACGACGCATACCGGCAGTTTCAGACCGAGATTCTGGGACGCGGCGTGGAGCAGATCAGGCCCTTCGAGGAGGTCTTGAAACAGGAGGGGTGGGCGAAGGAGGACACCCTCGTGCCCTTGCTTCCCCCACGGACGTTGCGCGTGGTCTATGCCTATCACCCCACCATGGGCTATAAGCGTAGCCCATCAATTGCCCAGGCGTTGCCGTACGTCAATGGCCGCGGCGTATAAAGCAGGAACGCGCCGGCGTGATGCCGTAAGGCGGATAGACTTCCGCACCACACAGCGGACTCCTGTCAGTCGAACCCTTACGCCGCCTTCAAAACCGCGAGAACTTCCCGGGCGTGCCCTTCCACCTTCACCTTGGGGAAGACATTCCGGATCTTCCCCGCTGGGTCAATGACGTAGGTGGTGCGCACGATGCCCATCGACTTCTGGCCGTACAGGTTCTTCTCCTGCCACACGCCATAAGCCTCCAGCATGGAGTGCGAGGTGTCACCCGCCAGGGGAAAGTTCAACTTGTATTTATCCCGGAATTTCTGCAATAGCGCCACGCTATCACCACTGACTCCCAGAACCTTGGCCCCCAACTTGTCCAGTTCTTTTTTGGCGTCACGGAACTGGTTCGCCTCGCTGGTTCAACCGGGAGTGTCCGCCTTGGGGAAAAAGAAGAGGACCACGGTCGCCCCCTTGAAATCTTCCAGGCCGACCTTCCCTCCTGAATCCGAGGGCAACGAAAAGACAGGGGCTTTGTCACCGACTTTGAGCATGAGCAATCCTCCCGCTGCTAATTGGGACTGACGAATAGTCACCAGCCGTCAACAGGAAGTCGTCAGTCATTTAGTTCTCAGTTCTCAGGAACTGCCCCTACTTCCTACTGACAACTGACGACTGACAACCGGTTCCTACCTCAATTCCTTCTTCAACACCTCTTGCACCACTTGCGCGTTTGCCTGGCCGCGAGTGGCTTTCATCACCTGGCCCACGAACCATCCCAGCGTGGCAGTCTTGCCGCTGCGGTATTGCTCCACCTGCTTGGGGTTTGCCGAGATGATCTGGCGCGCCACGGCGGCGAGTTGGTCCGCATCGCTGATCTGCTGCAATCCCTTCTCAGCCACAATCTTGTCCGGCCCTTTGCGGGTCGAGATCATCTCCCGCAGGACCTCCTTGGCCATAGTTCCGGAGATGGTCTTCTTCTCTACCAAGGTCAGGAGTCTGGCGAACTCCACGGCAGTCACAGGGCCCTGGGAAAACTCAACCTTGGCTTCCTCTAACGCATAGGGATACTCATTCAGCAGCCAGTTTGCCGCCAGCTTAGGCTCCCCTCCGGCCTTCACGATCGCTTCAAAGAAATCCGCCATTGCCCTGGAGGCTGCGAGAAGGACTGCATCCTGCCTGGGCAGGCCGAGAACCTTCATAAACCGGTCTTCGCGGCTCTGCGGCAATTCCGGCAAGGACCGGCGCACTTGCGCTTTCCACTCCTCCGTGATCACCAGGGGCAGCAGGTCCGGCTCCGGAAAATAGCGGTAGTCGTGCGCGAATTCCTTGGAGCGCATTCCGTAAGTGCGTTGCTCGCGGCTGTCCCAAAGGCGGGTTTCCTGATGAATGGCCCCTCCCCCCTCAACAATTTCCACCTGGCGTTCAATTTCGTAGCCGAGCGCCTTTTGCAGAAAGCGGAAAGAATTCAAGTTTTTCACTTCCGTTTTGGTGCCGAATTGCGAGGCGCCGGCCCCGCGCACGCTCACATTGGCGTCGCAGCGCAGGCTTCCCTCCTCCATGTTGCAATTGGAGACATCCAGATAGAGCAGAAGGGTTTTCAGGCGCGTCAGGTATTCAAACGCCTCGTCGGGGGAACGCAGGTCCGGCTCACTCACAATTTCGATCAGCGGCACGCCCGAGCGGTTCAGGTCGATATAGGACTTACGGTCGGAATCAGGAAACCCTTCGTGCTGGGACTTGCCCGCGTCCTCTTCCAGGTGCACGCGCGTCACGCCAATGCGTTTGCGGTTGTTCTCCACCTCGATCTCAAGCCAGCCGTGCTCGGCCAAGGGTTCGTCGTATTGCGAGATTTGATACCCCTTGGGCAGGTCGGGATAAAAGTAGTTCTTGCGCGCAAAACGCGACTGGGGATTGATGGCACAGTTCAACGCCAGCGCCGTCTTCATGGCCATCGTCACCGCCTCCTGGTTTAACACCGGGAGGGCGCCCGGCAGCCCCAGGCAGACCGGGCAGGTATTGGAATTCGGCGGATCGCCAAAATGCGTCGAGCAGGAGCAGAAGATCTTGGACTTCGTCAGGAGTTGCAAATGGACTTCGAGGCCAATTACGGCCTCATACTTGGTGCGCGCCACGGTGGAAACAGTCATCAGCCCATTCCCTTTTTGCGGATTCGCCAATCTCGATTTCCATTATACACGGTTCCCGATTTCCCCCACTGTACTGGATGCACCGCGCGTGGGGTTTCTAAATTCCCCGATAACCACCCCACCCCCATACGGGTTTGCTGATTTTAAACAACTTATCCGGACATCCCTGCTTTTTGACATTTCTTTTGTAGCCTCTAGCCGCTCGCAGCCGACAGGGGGGTGGGGGCAAACCAAAGCTCTGCGGTTGCGCGCGTGCCAGAACTTGCTCCCGTTGCCGCCGATCGCAGAACTACGATCGGCGCTTGCCACCAAAGGCCCCAGGTCCTTAAATCGCGGGTTTGTCCTAGCGCTTTTGCTGATTTTAAACAACTTATCCGGACATCCTTGCATTTTGACATCTTTTTCGGTGGTCTTTTGTCAGCATCGGCTTAAGAGGGGGCCAAGAGCATCACCGTTCCGGGGACCCACCTTCGACGGCCTCATCGGCGGGGACGCGGTAAAAACTCTACAACCGACTCTCCAGATTCTTCGGAGGTGGGTTGGTCCGAACTGAATCGCCCGGTAGGTGTTCATGATCGACCCGAACCGACCGTCCGGGGTATTTGTCCGTGTGACCGACACTTTTTGGCAGCTTAGCTTCGACTCTCAACGTCTATCGAAGTGAATAAGCGACTCGGCGATCACGCACTCACCGAGATTCATCGACTCAGATCGCCGAGGCGTTGGCCACCCGCGTGCGAATGCGAGCAACGTCGCCTTGCTCGCCGCATACACGCTGAAACCAGGAAAACCCTTGATCGAAGTAATTGACCCGGTCATGAAGATCGATCCGCCATCGTTGACTTTTACGAATCGTTTCGTGTGGTATCGGTGCCGATGGGTCAGGACTTGGGGTTCGCGGCCATCTCGGAGGCCCGCGCCAGTGCTTGCGTGTCGATATACTCCCGGACATTCGTCAATTTGCCGTTTCGAACGGTAATGGCGAAGACCCAATGGTCCTCAAACGTCTTATTCGTGGCTTTGATCCTCCCCGTAGCGAAGCCGACGACCAGAACCCGGTCTCCCTGCGCTATGAACTCGGGGGGCTCTGGATACGAAGTTTCCACCGATTCGTTAGCCTTCTGAAGTAAATTCTCCAATCCCGCGTGCCCGCGGTGCGTGCCGGCCAGCGGCCAGTCCTCGCCCGGAATGATCCACTCAATATCTTCGGCAGACAGCGCCAGCAAACCTTGCTTATCGCGGCGGCCGAGTGCCGCAAGAAAATTCTTCACAATCTGGACATTCTTTTCGATG
>DATJVT010000200.1:0-3420 GCA_035501695.1 Terriglobia bacterium
CTCCGCACTCAGGGCAAATCGTTATTTTCGGGAACACAAACACGGGGGACTTATCGATGTTAACCAGTCCTGGGAAATGGATGAGCACCTCTGCAGGAAAGGCCCTATAAGAATATGATCCACAGGCTGCACATTTCATACGCAGTTCCTCCAGCCGCGTTCCACCCAAGCCTGTAGCGCGAACGCGGCGTCGCCGGGTTTACCACCGTTATGGGTGAACCACCTCGACGTAAGTGGAGTACGGTATGCCATCCGCCTCCTTATTTCAATTAGGGTGAGTACTTAAAACAACCTAGGGGTTAACCCTCCCCGGCCCGCATATACGCCATTAACATTTAAGCATTGCTATCGCCGTGTTTGTATGTAATCATATGTCCCGAAGTGGTACTCATCCTGAGCCGGGTGGTCCTAATCCCTAACGGGTATTCAGCCCTTCATGCGCGGCCACCCGGTTCGGGTAACGCCGGGCCCGTCCGGAATCCGCCATCCGGGCACAGCGGCCGCCCCTCTCAAATCACCAATCTCAAATCTGCCACCCGAGAATAGCTCCAGGGAGGAACCACCATTTACACAAAGCCACCGCGAGAAAAAGTCAATGAGAGTTCGACCCTCGACGTTCTACACCAGTCCAAGCGTGGACACCGCCCCAAAGGCTCAAAACCCCATTGACACGGGAGGCTAAAGGGAAGAGAATTTACGATGTCGGCACGGTGCCAGTCAGCGGGAGTAATTCAGCGGTAGAATGCCAGCTTCCCAAGCTGGACGTCGCGGGTTCGATTCCCGTCTCCCGCTCCATTAAACCTCGTCCTTGCAATAATTCAAAATCGATTCCGATTCCGTGGCACGGTATGGTGCGCATTACGTGTTCACTTTACCAGGGTTTAGAGGCTGCGGAAGACTCGTAGCGGCGGGTTTATCTCACCCACCGCGCATTGCAATGAATCGGGTCACAGAGCGTGACCACCTCTCGAGTTTCTACATCTTGCGATGACGGTGCCGTGGTCAGCGACTTGCCGTCAAGTGTCCCCTGTGGTTTCTGCTCTGCGCCTCCGCGTCTCTGCGCGAGTTACGCTGCCTGGTTATTCGGCAAACCGAAGTATCGCGCGCCGAGCGGCGGAGACGCGAAGGGATAATTCCAGCAAGGAAGGAGAATGGTGTCAGGAATCGTTTCTGGGCCGGCCGGAGTTGCAAGGGGGTAGGACGTAATGTACTCCACCTTTTCATGGTACTCCCGCACGGTGCGCTGGGCGCGGTCAAAGAAGCGCGGCTGGAACAGCAATCCCGCCTCGCGCCGCGAACGGTTGATGATCTTGGTCGCGCCCACCTTGATTGATTCCATCACGCGCCAAAGGGTGAGCGGATTAGGCGGGTAGAAAATCGCGCGCCCGTGGTCCGGCAAAAAACCCACGCCGTCAAAAGGAATCGGTGTTTCGCGCGGCGTTCGTGGATCACCTGGGCCAACAGCGCAAATTCCTCGGGCGTGAGAATCCGTCGCCGGGGGAGCAGGCGACAGGAAATGAAGAACCAGGCGTCGGAAACCACCCGCCGTCGAAGGCGCGACTTGGTCGGGATTATATCCCTGGCGAAGATGGGGGGCGAATCGGCATTCGCCTTCCCGCCAAGCGCCGCAGAGAAGAGCAAACAACGCTGATCTCTGCTACGGCTATCCTCCCATCTGGCATTGCAGCAGCTCTCCCGGGAGTCTCTCCAATCGAGGGCTGGGCGCAGATTCGGTGCGGCCCACGCCGCTGGAGTCCGGCAAACGATGCCGCTGCGAAGCCAGGATTCGGGCAGAATCCCCATCCGTCTTTTCCCGGGATTCGTCTCCCTCCCGCATCCTTTCCATTCGAAGCCCCAGCGCGCGCTCGAGCTGAAGCAGGTCGCTGTGCTGGTCCCGCGCGAAGAGGGTCGAGGCGACTCCGCGTTCCCCGGCGCGTCCGGTGCGACCGGCGCGATGGATAAAGCTTTCCGCATCTCCGGGCATATCGTAGTTGATGACGTGGGCAATGTCCTGCACATGGATGCCGCGGGAAGCGAGGTCGGTGGCCACCAGGATGCGAACCGTTCCCCGCTGGAATCCGGCCAGCGCCGCGGTGCGCTGCGATTGCGTCCGGTCACCGTGAATCATGGCGGCAGAAAATCCCTGGCGAATAAGGGTCTTCGCCAACCGCTCGGTTCCACGCTTGGTGCGCGCGAAAACCAGGCAGCGGCCCGTTTCCCGGGAAAGGAGGCGCTGCAGGACTTCCTGCTTGCGATCATGGGCAACTTCGAAAGCCTGGACGCGCACGCTTTCCGCTGGTTTGATCGTTGATCCAAAAGCCAGCCGCACGGGGCTTCGCAGGTAGTCATTTACGAGGTGCGCTACGTCGGCTGCCAGCGTAGCGGAGAAGCACATCGTCTGCCGATCCTTGGGGAGTGCGCCTGCAATGCGGCGGATGGAGGGAAGAAATCCCATGTCCAGCATCCGGTCCGCCTCATCCAGGATGAGAATCCGGAGTCCGCGAAAATTGATGAGTTGCCGCCCGAGGAAGTCCTCCAATCGGCCGGGAGTGGCAACGACCAGCGGCGCGCCCTTGCGGATGGCGTTCAGTTGATGCGCCTCGGGTAAACCACCCACCACCAGGGCGGCGGGGGCAAGCCGCTTTCCTCGCAGCGCGTTGTACTGGTCCGACACCTGCATGGCCAGTTCGCGAGTGGGCACGAGCACCAGGGCGGCAATTCCGGCCGCATCCTCTTGCAGCAGGTGTTCGATAATTGGGATCAGAAATGCCAGCGTCTTGCCGGTTCCGGTTTGAGCGGTGGCAAGTACGTCCTTCCCCGCCAGCGCTTCCGGGATGGTGGCGCCTTGAACTGGAGTGGGAATCGTAAACCGCGCTGAGGATAGCCGGTCCTTTGTGTATTGTGAAATCGTAAGTTCTGAAAAACTTTCCATTGATCTTTTCTTCTTTTCTCTGGCACAGGTTACCGCTTGGCGTGCACATACTGTGGCCTGCGCACAGCAACCTGTGTGACCAGACTTGTTTAGATTGCGCTGAAGACTTACGGAGAGAATCCGGAGGCGGAAATTATCGACTCAAGTACTTGACTCGAGCAGCCGCACCACACAACCGCGGTAATAAGCGCTGATTAACTATAGCACACTTGCAGGCTTTTGGTGCGAAGGTTTTAGCGCTGTGCGCCGAAGCCACAGCCAAGGGTGTAGGCCCGGCAGCGCAGGGCCTGGGCCGAATCCGCCAGCCGAGGGATTCGGCCCTACGTGCCGTCGGGGCGGGCACATGACCCATAGGCGCTAAGATAAGGTCTCCGGTCTCCTCACAGCCCGCAAAGCGGGCGCCGTCATTTGGCCCACGGCGAGCCAGCCGTGGGAAAGAACGGAACAAAAAGCGTCCCGAGCCCCGTAAGGGGCGGCATCTGGTCGTA
>DATJVT010000201.1:0-5639 GCA_035501695.1 Terriglobia bacterium
ACGCTTCTGCGTTTAGTACCAAAGTACTGGTACAGTGGTGATCTTGGCCAAGCCGCGCCCTTCGGATAGATTGGGTGCAACAAGACCTTACCTATTAAGTGGTGGGTAAGGCGAACACGGGGCGGGTCGGCCGGACAGAAAGCAGGCGCACGGCTCCCCGATCCTGTGAAGTAAGCCTCCCTCGGGAAGGACGGGAGGACCCATGTGGTAGTGGTAGAGGTAGTCAAGACACCTGCCGGGGTGAGGAATCCAAGGGAGCGCCACTCCCTTCACCCCGGTGGGGTTGTCCTTCGATCCCGCGAGTAAAATACTCGCGAAACTCCTCCGAAATACTTGCGAGGCGCCGGGAAAAGGTTTAAGCTTTCGTGTAGATTCGCCCTGGGAGTCATAATGGAGATGAACCAACGCCGCACAGGCCAGCGAATTCCGATGGAACTTCCGGTTGAGATCAAGTGGAAGAGCCGAGCGGGAAGTCCGAAGCATGCCTTGGGCAAGACCGGCAATATCAGTGGCAGCGGATTATTCATTGAGATGCCGGTCCGCTTACACCGGGCAACCAGCGTTACGATTAAAGTGGTGCTTCCACCTGAAGTAACCAAGGTGCCGCTCGAGCTCCTGTGCCAGGGTCGAGTCGTGCGATGGAACCAACACGGGCATGTTCAGGGTGTAGGGGCAGTTATCGATGAGTACGAATTACGTCCCGTAGCCCGGACTGGGTCTGGGGGCAAGCGTTCCCCCAAAAGCGACTGATTCATATTCCCGGCCGCCCCGAGATTTCTCGCAGAAGAAACTCCAATTCGACTTTCATCGCAGTTGTCGTTTGCTGGACCAGGCTCGCCCGGAGCCTTCCCAGCGAAACCGTTGCGAGTTCAACGAATGGGAACAGCCCGGAATTCCAAGGGGAAAATACGAATTTTGGTGGCGGACCGGGAGGGCATCTTCAGGATCGGCCTGAAGAAGCTCCTCGCCGTGGAGGACGACCTTCGCGTGGTGGCGGAGGCGGAGAAATCCGCGGAAGTCCTGGCGAAAGCGGAAACCTTCCGGCCCGATGTGATTTTTGCGCAGGAAGAGATCCTCCTCGAGAGCGATCACAACCTGATTGCCGCCCTGCATCAACTAGCCCCCAAGTGTAAGATCGTCGCCACAGCCTCCTCGTTCTCCGATGAATCCTCCGTGCGCCACATTCGCAACGGCGCCGCGGGAGTGATTCTCAAGAGCGTGGACCCGCAACTCTTCGTCAAGTGCGCCCGGCGCGTTACGGAAGGGGAGACGTGGATTCCGAAGAAACACGTTTCGGCCATGGCCAAAATGCTCGAAACGCAACCGACCCTCCCCCCCCGCCCCGTCGATACCTTGACTCGCCGCGAGAAGACCATCATCAGCTACTTGATGCAGGGGTGGCGTAACCGGGAAATCGGCACGCACCTCGCCATTTCAGAGCAGACGGTCAAGAACCACTTGCGTACCATTTACGACAAGGTGGGGGTTTCCGACCGGTTGGAACTCGTCCTCTACGCCATCCATCAACGGCTGGAATTGCCCGCGGCTGAAGCCGTTGTTCCTACTCAGTAAGCTTACAACCTTCCCTTCGGCAGTGAAGCCCAACTGGCTCATGCGGGGAATAAATATACGATTCCCTTCCCGCTTTGGGCGTGTAGCGCTATTGTTTTTCGTGCGGACTATTGGCTGCAAAGAGGCCGAATTGCGGTTCGCTCGTTGCATTGGCTCGCTCTTGGGCGGCCCGTTGCGACATGCGTCTGACTACACCGTCAGAGATCACCCCCAGCACTTCCATCTCGGTAAGAGCGGAACGGGGAATGAAGATCCGGAGGTTGTTCGAGTAAACATCGGGGGGAGTAACCAGGAATCCCAGGGGGCTAACGTCCAAGAGATTGTTGGGCAGGATCGCCTCCAGGACCTCCGCGTCTTTGAACGTCATCCGCACCCAGAGTCCGGCCAGCCTGGGGCGGCTGCGGAAAATCTTCCGCTCTGCCCGGTCGGGGTTTCCTTCAAAGTCGCGGACGAAGAACACGCCCTTGACATCCGACATGGGGACTTGCACCAACCGGCCGTCGCGGTCCAAAACCTCAAACTGAGATCCGAGATAGCTGTTGGGGTCAAGAAATCCTTTGATTAGACCCTTGTCGAGCTTGCGGATGACGACGCGTTTACGGGTTGAGAGAGGACCGGTGTTCACGAATGATATTTGTTTACCTAATGCAATCTTTCTGTTAAATCCTACTTGGTAGCTGAAAACAGCTTGTGCTAGTATAGGGCGCGGTTTTGACCTGTCAAGTATTTCAACGACGATTTGGGGCGAGTCAATGGACACACCGTCCTATTCGTCTGATAAAAAATGGCTTAAACACAGAGGTTGGAAAGGCCTCAACCCGTCGTGGGAGGACGGATTTCAATAGCCAATCACTCAGGGGTGTTACCGAATTGACGATTCGATCCGGGCAGGATAACACGCCGACTCCCGATCACCCTCATCAAGCGGGGATTTCCACCAAGCCATCCAACCCAGCGGCGGGGCCTTCAAGAGGACCCGAGGGTCCTTTGCCGGTTTCCTCCCCACCCTCGCTGATCCCGGAAGTCATCTTGTTTCTTGACTTTGCGCGGGTAGAGAAGGGGCTAGCCAGCAATAGCATCCAGAGCTATCAGCGAGACTTGGGCGAATTCTCGGCGTTCCTTCACTCCCAATCCAAGCCTTTGCCGCAGGTCGACCGAAACGACATCCGGGTTTTTCTTAAGGCACTGTATGACAGAGACTTGGCTCCTCGCTCGGTGGCCCGCCATCTGGTATCGCTGCGCAATTTGTTCCGCTTCTTGGTCCGCGAGGGCCGCCTGACAAGCGATCCCACAGCCGGAGTCGAAGCCCCGAGGCTTGACCAGTCATTGCCCAAGTACCTTACGACTGAAGAAGTTGAGCAACTCCTCACACAGCCCGACGTCTCCACCCCCCTGGGACTTCGCGATAAGGCCATGTTGGAGTTGCTCTATGCCACCGGAATGCGCGTCTCAGAACTGGTGCGCGTGGGGGCCGCGGATTTCGACATGGAACTTGGCATTATCCGCTGCCTGGGGAAAGGCAACAAGGAACGCTTGATCCCGGTGGGCAAGTCGGCATTGCGCGCCGTGGACGCATACCTCAAAGCCGGTAGGGCTCTCCTGGTAAAGAGACGTATTTCCCCTTGGCTTTTCGTAAATCGCCGCGGCAGCGCGCTCTCCCGGGTGGGGTTCTGGAAAATCCTGGCGGGTTACGGCCGTCGCGCCGGGCTCGCTACCGGCCTCACTCCCCATCTCGTGCGGCATTCTTTTGCCACGCACCTTTTGGAGCGGGGGGCGGACCTGCGTTCGATTCAGTTGATGCTCGGCCACAGTGACATATCCACAACCCAGATCTACACCCACGTGCTCAAAGAAAGGTTGAAGGAAGTATATCAATCCCATCATCCTCGAGCCTGAAGCTGAGGCCCGGGAGAACGCTGGAAGCAGGCCGCCATGAGCGATTACAACTTCCTGATGGAAAGCCGGCTTTCCCTGGAGCAGAATGCCGCGATTACCCTGGTCAGCCGCCTTGCGGTTGAGCAGGGCCTGAACCTCTACCTGGCCGGGGGGGCTGTTCGCGATCTAACTTACGGCCAGCAGGTTGTGCGCGACCTCGACTTTATTGTCGAAGGGCCACCGCAGCGCATCCTGCGCGCCATACCCGGCGACGATTCCCTGAAAACTTCCCGCAGCCCGCGGACGCCCGCGGCCGAGACTCCCCTGGGGCTCGAGTACCTGAACCTGAACGAGCACTTCCACAGCGCCGAACTGCTTTTCACCAACGGCGTGCGCGCGGAGTTGGCGATGTGCCGCGAGGAGATTCACTCCCGTCCGGGCCAGCGCCCGAAGATTCGCCCCGCCACGGTCTTCGATGATTTGAAGCGCCGCGATTTCGCCATCAACGCCATGGCCGTTTCGCTGCACCCCAACTCGCGCGGCTTGCTCCTGGATCCGACCAATGGCGCCGGTGACATCGAACGGCACGAAATCCGCGCCCTGCAGTCCCGCGGTTTCCTCGACGATCCCTCGCGCCTCTACCGCATGTTGCGGCTCGGCATGCGGCTTGATTTCAACCCCGACGAACGCACCCAGCGCTGGTTCGACGCAGCTCTGGACGAGGGCGCGTGGGATCGCCTGGACTCCGACCAGCAGGCGCGGGAGTTGGCCGCCATTCTCCACGAGGATCAGCCTGGCCGCATTCTTAAGGTGCTGGCGGAACGTAACATCCTGGGCGGGTTGGACGAGAAGCTTGCCTCCGTACACCTGCCCTACGACCGCTTTGCCCGCATTCGGACTGTGTTGCAAGGAATCCCGGGCGCGGATCCTTTCCTCCTGAACTTTAACTGCCTGGTGGAAAAGCTGGGAGGCGACCACAAAGCGCGATTCGCCAAGAAGATCATCGGCGACAGCAAAACCATCAAACTGGCGCTGGGCCTGGAGCACGAAGCCAAGAAACTCGAACGTGTCCTCGGCGGCGGAAAGGCCAGCCTCCCGAGCCAGGTTTATTCCATCCTCTCGCCCGCGCCCCAGCCGCTCATCTTCCATCTGCTCGTCAATACCAAGAGCGCCAAAGTCCAGAACCGCATTAAGAACTTCCTGTTCAAGTTCCCGGAGATTCGCTCGCGCCTGCCGCGCGCCGAATTGCAATCCCTGGGGGTCAAGCCCAGCCCGGAGTTTGACCAGATCATGTCCAAGATCTTCGCGCTGCAGCTGGACGGCAAGATCAAGTCCCAACCCCAACTGATGAAAGAACTGCGTCAGCTCGCGGGGATTAAGGAACCGCCGCCACCGCCGGTTCTTCCTCCACCCAGGAAGGGGAAAGAAGCGCCGCTGGAAATTCCGGCACCGGTCCCTCGCAAAAAGGCCGGGGAAGCCGTTCCCTCCCCTTCGCCTGCGAAACCGCAGAAGGGCAAGTCTCCAAGTGACCTAGCGCGCCCAAAGGCGCCGGCGGGGCCGCCTGCGAACGCAGCGGCTACCAGAGAACGGGCGGCGGCCTCCAAGGCGGGTGCGGCAATAATGTCCGCTTCTAAGCATCCCTCCAAGATGGCCAAGAAAAAGTAAGGCCGTGGCAGGTTCATCGGTGAAGCGCGGTGGGGGATTGCCGTTTATCGACAACCGCAAATTGGCTCATTCGCTTACCTGGAACAGCCGATAGCCGAACTGGGGTAGTGTGTCACAGCCGGGATTATCGTCCTCCCCCATCGCAGAACTACGTCCCGCCCCAGCCACCCATGGCTCAGGGCGATTGAACCGGAGGTCCGCTCCACACGCCTTTGCCGATTCTAAACAATTTATCCGGATATCCCGGCATTTTAGCAGCTTTCTTGTGGCCCTTCCCCGGTAATTCCATCACGGCTTGATTCCGCGCGAATTGGGCACGAGCAGCTCCGAGAGGTCACGCATTTGTTCTCCAGCAAGTAGCGCGAAAAATCGCGGACTTAATTTCATTCTTCATGGGCATATTTGCCATTCCTTCCTTATTCACCTTGGCCTCCGATGTGGCCAGGGCGTACTCCTCCCATGTCAAGTCGGTAAAGATAGGGGCTATATTGGGATGAGGGGCACTTCGGCGAGTCCCTGGGAATCCG
>DATJVT010000202.1:0-3031 GCA_035501695.1 Terriglobia bacterium
ACAAGAATGAGGCAGTCAAGGTGGCCCGGCGGTTCGCCGCCCTGGGCTTCGAGTTGGTGGCCACCAAAGGCACCGCCGACGTTCTCGAGAAGGCCGGTCTTGCCGTCCGTCGCATCTACAAACTCACCGAAGGCCGGCCCAACACGGTGGACCTGCTCAAGAACCGCGAAATCCAGATCGTCATCAACACCCCCACCGGCGCCGGCCCGCACGCTGACGGTGTGATCATCCGCACCACCGCCGTGGATACCGGTACCCCCATCATGACCACCCTGAGCGGCGCCAAAGCCGCCGCCCTGGGCATCGCCGCCCTTCGCAAGCACGGCTACGGCGTCAAGACCCTCCAGGAATACCACTGATCGCCGGGTTTCCCGCGATCCAGTGGCTGGAGCCGTCGCTCGAGCTGCTGCGGACTTTGCACCGCAGTCGCCATTCCGCCTTTCCTCCCCAATCCCGCTACCAAAGCCTTCATCCACTCGACACCCTTCCGAGCCAGTTTCAGTCCTCACCATCGAAACTAGCCAGGTGGTTTGACAAGAAAAGCCCATGCCACGGAAGCTGAGGATTCGAGAAGCGGCGGGCTGAGGAGACGGCAGCCCCCGGCAAGGTGGGGATCGCGCGGCGGCTGCGTCAGGAGACGACCATGAGTTCGAAATGGATCTCGGAGCGCCTGGAGATGGGAGCCTGGAAAATGTAGGACTCAGCTCGTAATCGTCGTCGTCCTCGTGATCGTAATCCAGAAGCCGCTAAAAGCCAAGGACGAGCACGAGGACGAGGGAGTCGGAAGGGTTCACCAGCTTTTCCGAACACGCTCCAAGGGATTTACCGGTTGTCCGGCCACCCCATCGGTGCGAACCAAACCTGCCAATGTGGCCGCCAGACCGCCCCTGCCTCCGGCATTACAGCGGCTAAAGGACGGTACCAGGACGGCGTAAGTCCGAGGGGCCCCGAGATACGGCGTTTCCCCAGCACTCCAAAACTCCAATACTCCAACACCCCATTTCTCCTACTGCCGCACTACCCTGAGACTCAGGGTGCCCGAGGTGCCCGCCAAGACCATAGCGGCACGCTACCAGTGCGCCAGTGCCACTATAGTTGCAAGTATGTTGCAAGCATGTTCCTAGGATGTTCCTTGCTTGTTCCGGGCTTTCCATCTCCTCGGTTCTGCAAACCGCGCACTCCCGCCTCCCGACTACAGCTTACAGACGCCGGAAGTATTGCCAAGGTTACAGCAGCCTGTTGACATGCCCCTCAAACCGGGCGAGGCAGGCTTCCTCACACCTTCCGGCACCATGCAGGTTACCTTCTGCGGCTCCGTCCCCCAGGGATACGTGACCAACCTCCTGCCTCAGGGCATCTCCGCCGTGTCCAGCATGGTCCCCAAACAAGTGTCAGCACCATTGACACAAGTGTGAACGCGAAGGCTCAGTTTGAGCCCCCATATGGGCCAGTTCCTGTGTCGGGAGTGAGGAGTGACACTTGCTAGGCAGAATTGGACATCGAATAGGTCCACCGCGGATATGGGTTGTTCACCCCATATGCGCAGCAGCGGATTGCGGCTATAGTAGTACTGTGAGGCAATGTTTGACATGATCGTTCCGCGATCAAAAACTTGTGCCTTGTCCCATTGTTGCGCCGGGCGACCGCGCAATCGGTGTACTAGGCCGAGGCGTGCTCTCCCCAGAGCAGGAGTGGCTTGCTTGGCGTCATCGTTTTTGGCACAGGGCCGGGTTCAGGCGGTTGCCGCGCCCACGAGTGGATTGGCATCATGGTCCGGCGAACAGCATCGCGGCAGGCTAATGGCCAATGGCAAGCGATTCAACCCAGACAGGTTCACCGCGGCGTCCTGGTTCTACCCGCTGGGGACCAAACAGTGCGGGTCACGCTCGGCTCACCTTCGGAGTCGAAACGGAGCGTTGTCGTCACTATCACTCGCGCAGCGACATGTACAAGCGGGCGCGCCAAAAACCAAATTCCTACCAATAATAATAATGAGGAGGCATTAATGATGACCGTATGCAAAGGAAAGAAAGACTTAGCACTGGCAGTGGCAGTCTCTCTATCGCTTCTGGTCCTTGGGGGGTGCACGAGCATCAAGTATTCCTATGACACCGGGACGAGCTTCGTGGGGTTGAAAACTTACGCGTGGGCTCCGTCATCAGCAGGCTACGGGGATCAGGACCCCCTTCTTGAAACAAATGTTCGAGTCCTGTCGGATCAACTCCTGGGCCAGAAAGGGTTCACCAAGGTGCAAGAGAAGCCCGATCTGTTGATCTCCCTACATTACGAATCCGACACCGGCTACAACTCTCAGCACGATTATAAGGTTCGATTGCTGGTGTTGAATATGCACAACCCAGCAAAGAATGAGTTGATCTGGCGGGGAACCGCATCTTCGAGGATTGGAAGTATTAACACCGATGCTAGCTTTGGCGACCTGAAGGGGGTTGTGCAGGATATTCTTTCGCATTTCCCACCGAAATGAATTTAAAACAAGTGTCGGGACTGGCGTTAGAACAAAGAGGGCCGCCCAGAAGGAGTCGAAGCTTGTGATCGTAGACCTAATCGCCGCAACGACCACCCAGAAAGGTCTCAAGGTCCGGGCGGAGCGAGACCGGGGGAGGTAACAGCAGACCAACGATGAAAACCGAAATGAACCTCACCCGTATCGGGGCCCGAGCTGCCTTGGCTGCTCTCGCCGCCTCCGCAGCGGCGCTCTTAGCAGGATGTGCTACCGCGCTTGCGTGGGGCCATTGATGTTGCTCACGGGCGCTAACCCTAGAAGGCTAGCTCTCCGGCGCTGGCGCAAGCTCACCCGGCCATCGATTTGGGCCCTCGCCCTCGCGCCCGCTGACGCACGTTCCTCCGACGTCGGCGGCGCGGGGTTCGAGGGCGAAGACAACAAACAAACATTAATACAAACAAAGCCATCAAAGAAAGAGACTGATATGAAAAAGACAATACTACTGACGTTAATGGTTGCGGCGTTCGCAGCTCCCGCCGCAGCGGGGCTGTTCTCTGCCAAGGGCGA
>DATJVT010000203.1:0-15772 GCA_035501695.1 Terriglobia bacterium
CGGTCGCACTTCCGGCCAAGATCGGCGATCCGTCGCTGATCAAGCACGTGTTCCTGATCATCCGTGAGAATCGCACCTATGATCAGATCCTGGGAGACGTGCCCGCCGGTAATGGCGACCCCGCATTGGCGGTATTCGGGGGTAAGGACACGCCGAACGCGCATCTGCTGGTGCAACGCTTCCCGCTCTTCGATAACTTCTACGACCCCAGCCGCCAGTCGGCGGACGGTCACCAGTGGATCACCGAAGGCCTGGCCCCTTACGCCGACGATATCCAGTCGCCTGATTGGGTCCGCAGCTATCCTGGCGGGAACGCCGGCGATGCTCTCGCTTATCAGAACAAGGGTTTCCTGTTTTCGGAAGCGGCCGCCGCCGGTTTGACGGTAAAGATGTACGGCGAATACGTCGAGAACGATATGTTCCTCCAGCCCAACGGGTCGACCAGCGAGCCAAGCTGGAGCGCGTTTTACGCGGACTCCCAGTGCTTCGAGGGTGGGCCCGGTTGCGCCGCACCCGGGACCCCCGGGGAGAAGACGTTGTACTTTCAGAACACGGTACAGGCAGAGTCCTCTGTTCCGGCCGTGTCGAATCACCTCATCAAGAACTTCCCGCAATTCGACCTGGGCATCCCCGACCAGTTCCGGGTCGATCTCTGGGAGCAGGACTTCAACCAGGACGTCGCGGCGGGTACGGTTCCCACGTTGAGCATCCTTTGGATCATGTGCGACCACACCGGCGGCCCGCCGACCCCGGACGCCGAACAGGCCGATAACGACCTGGCCGTGGGGCGCATTGTCGACTACATCAGTCACACCAACGTATGGCCCACGTCGGCGATCTTCATCGAGGAAGACGACGCGCAGAACGGCGTCGATCACGTCGACGGCCATCGCAGCCCTGGCTATATCGTCAGCCCCTACGCGGTCCAGGGCGGGGCCACCGACCACACCTACTACACGCAGGTCAACATGACGCGGACGATCGAGCAAATCCTCGGCCTGCCGCCCATGAACCAGTTCGACCTCGTGGCGTCGCCCATGCGGACGGCTTTCGTGAAGGGCACACCGCCCGCGAACAACTTCCTGCCGTGGACGCACGTGCCGAACCAGGTCCCGCTGGATGATGGCGTTACACCCAGCGTCATCAAAGCCATGGACAGCCGTGCGGTTAAGGCCCTGAGGGCGGCTTGGCTCCAGAAAAAGGCGCAGATCTTTGCCGGCAAACTGAACAAGCCTGACTCGGAGGACCCGGAAACCGTCAACCACCTGAACTGGTACATGGCCACCGGGTTTGCGCGGCCGTATCCGGGCGAGAAGAAGGTTCGTCCCCCGAGCGACTTTAACAATCCGGCACCCACCAAGGCTGACTCGGACGACTAGAACACGACCCGACTGCGAAAACCCTCTCCCCGGCGACCGGGGAGAGGGTTTCTCATCCCATCACGGTTCCCAGTCAGGAGGCTTCCCCATGGCATCGAGGCTTTGGTGGATATGCGGTTTATTATTTTTCGCGGCCAACCTGTGCGGCCAAGTGGATCGCGGCAGTTTGAGGGGAACCGTTCATGACTCTTCCGGGCTGGTCGTACCGGGCGTACCAGTAATGGCTTCGCAGGATGCCACCGGTTTGAAGCGCTCGACCAAAACATCTCAATCCGGCACCTTCAGCATCCCGGAGCTTCCCGTAGGAATGTATACCGTGACGGTGGCCTTGCAGGGGTTCGAGACCGTGAAGTTTGAGAGCCTGGAGGTAGGCGTCGAACACACGACCACTCTGAATGTCGAACTGAGGGTTTCCAGCGCCGCAACCGAGCGGGTGGAGGTGGTTGGCAGCAGTCAGCAACTCGATGAGAATTCCAATACTCTGGGTGCGCGCATCGAGCACACGCAGGTCCAAGAGCTCCTGCTTAACGGCCGCAACTGGTCAACTCTCACCGCCCTTGCCCCGTTGGCGGTCGACACGAATTACAACAGCAGCAGTAACCAGCGGAGCATCCGGGTGGCCGGCAGGGGGCGGGACGACAACAATTTTACACTTGACGGAGTGGACGCCACAAACATCATCAACCAGGCGCAGCAACCTTATGTACGTTTAGCCATCCCGCTGGATACTATTCAGGAATTCCGTGTCGTGTCCATGTTAGCCACCGCCGAGAACGGGGCCACCGCCGGTGGCCAGATGACCGTCACGTCCGCATCTGGAAGCAATCAGTTTCACGGTGGGGCGTTTGACTTTGTCCGCAATGACATCTTCGACTCCCGAAGCTTCATTGACATCACCAAGCCGCCCTTCCGGTTGAATCAGTTCGGGGGAAGTTTGGGAGGGCCGGTCATTCGCAACAGGACGTTCTTCTTTGGGAGTTACGAGGGTTATCGGCAAATCCTTGGCCAGACTCTGGTGGGGTTCGTTCCCACAGATGCCTTTCGCCAGCAAGTTGCCGCCCAGTCTCCGCCTCTGGTTCCGGTTTTGAACGCCTACCCTGCAGGCACCTTGCCCGTTACCGGAAACCCTGATGCCGCAGAATACGTCGGATATGGCCGCCAGCTTGGAAATGAAGACTCGGGGATGATGCGCGTCGACCACAGTTTCTCCGACAAGACCACGGCTTTTGTCCGCCTGAATATCGATCGCGCCGTTAGCAATGTACCCCTCGCCAGCTCGGGACAATATTTGGCAGACCGGCAGGTGTTAAATTCCTCACCGGAAAACGGAGCTGTCGAAGTGATGCACGTTTTCTCATCCGGACTGATCAATGAAGCCAAGTTCGGATTCAACCGCAGCACCGCGATCACGACCAACGCCAATCAGACTGCAACCCTCTACGCATTCTCCGTTCCCGGCTTCACAACTCTCAATAATGACCGCATCAGCACTGGGGTGGGAAACACATTTGCCGGCATTGATAACTTGACCGTGGTAAAGGGACGACACGTCCTCAAGGCGGGCGCAGAAATCCGCCGCATTCAAATGAACCAAGGCAAGACCGCCAGCGGGACGGTTTCCTTTTCATCCATGTCCGCCTTCGCCGCCAACCAGGTGAATACCGCCAAGTACACCGAAGCGGAACCGACCAATGGCCTGCGAAAATTCACTTACTCTGGCTACATGCAGGATGAATTCAAATGGCGGCCAGACTTCACTCTGAATATCGGGGCCCGCTACAGCTTTTTCAATATTTTTCATGAGGTCTACGATCGACCGAACCCGTTTGACTTTAACACCTGTGGCCCCGCGGGGTTCTGCGGAGTAGGCGCGAGTTTTGGCCAACCCACCTACCGCGACCTCGACCCCCGCATCGCCCTGGCTTGGGCGCCTTCCTCGCTGGGAGGAAGGACGGTTATTCGTGCCGGCTTCGGCACCTATCATCAGGACGGTCAACTGGACGACCAGAATGTTCCCGAGGGTAATGAGGTAGCGAGCTATTCGCTTTCCCGGAAGACTATCCCGGACCTGACTTATCCCATCGAGCCGTTCCTTTCGGAAGTCAGCGGCGTCATTTCCCCCTCCGCAATGGATCGCCGTCGCAAGGACATGTACGTGACGCAGTGGGGGCTCTCCGTTCAACACGCTCTCCCTGATTCGCTACTGGGGACTATTTCTTACGTAGGCAGCAAAGGGACGCACTTATTGACGCTTTCCTACGTCAACGTTCTAAATCCACTTACAGGTCTGCCGCCTTACCCTCTCTTTGGCCAGATTTCGTGGCGCGGCAACCAGAGTAATAGCACCTATGAGGGATTGGGTTTGGGCCTGCGGCGAGCGTTCCGGCAGGGGCTGCTGCTCTCAATGAATTACACATGGTCGCATGAGATTGACGACGGTTCGATGGGCAGTGGCGACGGCGATTCGCTGACACCCCAGATTGTGGAGTGCCGCGCCTGCGACAAGGCCAATGGCATCTGGGACGTGCGGCACGCCGCGAATGCCAGCATAGTTTACGAGCTTCCCTTCGGCGCGGGGAAGCCATTTTTGAATCAAGGGGGGTTCTCGCGCGGCGTATTCGGCTCGTGGCAGATCACTTCGATTATTTCCGCCCATAGCGGCTTTCCTATCAACATTACGGCGGATCGACCAAGCACGGCGGTCCCGGATGGCAACACCAACGACCAGCGTCCCGATCGGGTTCCGGGCGTCTCCCTTATTCCTCCTGGGGGAGTGACACCCGCTGAATGGATCAATCCCGCGGCCTTCGCTGTCCCGGCTCCTGGAACCTTTGGAAACGCCGGGAGGGATATCGGAGTGGCACCCCACATCTGGCAGGTCGATTTTGGCGCGAGCAAGCGAATCACTCTGACCGAACGCTATCAACTTCAGTTCCGGGCAGAGGCATTCAACATTTTCAACCGTGACCAGTTCGGAGCTCCGCTCTCGGATTTCTCTGCCGGGCCCGGGGAATTCGGCCTGATCACTCAGCCGGTGAACACGACGCCGATTGGTGGGGGAACACCCCGGCAAATCCAGTTGGCCCTCCGCCTCGAGTTTTAGACGAAGGAGGCAATATTGGCGACTGAGTGAGGTATGAGTGCGCCGTCCATCCCCGGCCCGAGGCACATCGCGTGCCCAACGGTATTTCACTTGAAGCGGTGGCGAAAACGAACTTCGAGGCCAAAGATCCCGTTCTGGTCACGGATGCCCATCAGCGACATCATGTCGTTGATATTCCATGTGAACTGGATGACCCGGTACTGGGAATAGGAAGTATCGGTAACGTAGGTAAGGGTCAGGTCGCGTGTGACCTGCTGCTCCACCGTGACGCGCGCGCCGGAGCCGTATCCCGGCACGCCCACATTGGGGTCGATCTTGATTCGGCTCACGCCAAAAAGATGTTGAATGCGTCCCGTCATTTCGCTGGAAAGGGCCTGGGAGAGAACGGCGGTGGCGCCGATGCTGGCTGCGGGATTGGACGACGTGGCTGAATAGGCTCCCTCCGTCTTTACGTAGCCAAGTGCCAGGAGGGAAAGAATGTCGGACGTGGGCAAAGGAGGGTCGGAACGATATGCGAACTTCAGCCGGTCGGTGGGCCCCGAAATATCCATCGTCAGGTTATAAGTTTGCACCTGGGTATAGATTTCCATATCCACGTAGAGTTGGGTCCGGAAGGGGTTGGTCATATTTAAGTCCCCGCGGCCCAGGGTGTAGCGATTACCCCGGAACACCGCCTCCCCCCTGAGCAAGTGGATGCTTCCTACCTGCACGGGATTAGCCAGGTCGCCTTGCAACCGGATATCGATATCGCCCGTCAACCTGAAGCCGGGAGTTTGTAACTGCACCGGGGGAGAGGAAGTTACGCGGACGTTCAAACGAATCTTGGAAGCCAGGGACGAAGGGGGGGCTGCGGGCGCCTCCCCCATAGGATTAGAGGACTCCAAGAACTTCGTCACGACGTTGACGTTCTCGTTGAGGGCCATTTGGCGAACCACCAACTCGCCCTGCAATTGCGCCTGCTCGACGCCGCCACCGAAACGCAGGTTTCCATCCAGCACGGAGGTGAAACCGGCGGGATAGCGCATGCGGACCTGGCTCAATTCAGCGCGCACTTCAAAGCGGGGGCTTTCCGTCAGGGTTACATAGCCACTCAGGTTTACTCCACCTCCCCCACTCGTGCCACGCAGGGAGCGGATTTCGGCGCGCTCCCCCGAAAGGTCAATGGTTCCCTGCATATTACTGAAGCGGAAGGGCAGGTCACCGTAACCCAAGCTCATATCCTCAATTGCCATGGAACCCTTCACGGCCGGGTGGGAGGGTGTGCCCGTCAGGCGTAAATGGAGCTGAGAACGCCCTGATGCCTGGAGCGTGGGGTCAAACACGGTCAGCAAGGTGGCGTTCGCCGTCCCCTCCACATCAATCGCCAGCGAGGCGGTATCCCCCAGACGCACCCCCCCCGCAATGGCTAGTTCGGTGGAAGGTCCGCGCATGATGAACCGGTTGATGGTCAACTGCCCCTTCTCATAGCGAGTGTCGATGGGCTGGGCGTTTCGCCATTGCAAGCTGGGAAAATCAATCGCCGCGTCCTGGGTGTGGGATTGGAAACCGATCCTTGCCGGGTCGTGCAGAGGACCCGCCGCGCGGAAGGTCCCGCCCAGAGTTACGGCGGCGGCAAATTCGCGATTGAAAAAGGCCCGGATCCAGGGGTCGGCTCGTAGGCTGGCATATTCGCCCTCGGCCTCCATCGGCCAGTCACCCCCGGCGGTTGTCTGGGCGCGAAAGCGGAAACTGCCTTCCCCACTTTGGGTGTGACCCTCCAGACTGAGTCGCTTCCCTTCTCCTGTCAGCGTTCCGTTGAACGCACCTAAAAGGGTACCCCCCACGGCCAGGTTCTGTAGGTGCCAGGTGGTCTTAAAGTGCATGTCTTCCGGAGTTCCGCTGCCACTTACATCGAAGCCGAAGGTGCCATCCAAACCACCCTTGGAGGACGCACCGGCAGAGGGCATCGCCAATCGGCGGGCGTCGGCAAGGTGAAAGCCCTCCCCGGCCAGCTTTCCGGAGACGAAGCTGCGATCGGGTTCCAGCGTGACTTCACCACTCAGGCGCCCTCGTTTTCTTCTCAGTTCGATGTCCTGAAAACTCCAGACAGATTTTGAAACCCGCAGTTGGGTGGAAAACGAATCGAAGGGCTCATCCGCGATGGCGCCCGAATCGATGCGCAACACGCCGGAACCTGTAAGATCCGTAGTGGTTCCCTGCGCGTCCAAGTGTCCGGTGATGGCGCCGCGCAGAGGCAGATCAGACTTCACCGCCGCCTTGAGCCCCTCGATGGGGGTCTTTTGCGCCCGGGCAGAGAAGCGCAGAGTGGATTCCGGCGTTACCCGCCAATCCTCGAGTTGCGCTGCCGCATTTAACTCAAAGGAGCTTTTGTCATGGTCCACGCGGCATTCTGAAATCTGTATGGAACTGGAGTTCAGGGCAACGACGGCAGTCAACCGATCCCACGTCCAACCGTGATATCGGAACTGTCCCATCCTCACGCGCCCTTGCAGATTGGGGTCCTCATAGCTCCCGCTGAGTTGGCCGGAGAACTCCGCCTGCGACTGTAATTCCAGGGGAATTCCCGAAGGGGCGGCGACTAGCGCCTGGAAGAACGGCCGCAACTCATTAAAGTCATCGGTGCTTGCATCAAACACCAGGGGATCAGCCGTGGTCACAGCCGAAACCCGTTGTGCCAATGTTCCGCGTGCCCTGACGTGGGAATGGGGGGTGCGTAGGTCGGCCTCGGTTAGATGAAAGGTCACGCCGCGCCCGTCCTCGAAGGTGCCGCGTGCCACCCCGCTCACCGGAAGTTCATGATGAAGCGGGTCGGCGGGGCCCTGCAGGGCCAAGTCGAAATCTGCTTTCAATCCGCTTCCCTTCCCTGACCACTCGGCGTTGAGGGCGCCATCCACCGCCGCAGCGGGATGCAGTTTGGTTTCGACGAGGGGTGGCGTCCTTTCCGAGAGCAGCGCGTTGTCAAATCGTATGTGGTGGAGCTGAGAGTGCAAATGGAACTTAGGCTCCGCGCCCTCCAGGTTGGCCTGAAGGGTGCCCTGCACCGTGCCTCCCCAAACAGAAACCTGCGCATTGGAAAGGCTGAGTTGGTTCTTCTGGAAGGCGTAACTGGTAGTTGCATCCAAGCTGAGGGAAGGCAGGCCGGGCGAGGAAACCGCCAGTTGGCGGACCTGTGCCCGGCCCTGTGCGGAGACGCTTCCATCTTGATACGCCGCCAGTCCCTCGAACTGGATGGCGCCTGCACGCAACTCCGGGGTGTGAAGAATGCGGGCCAACGCAGGAATATCCGCTGACCCGTGGAATGATCCGGATACCTGCAATACGGGGAAAGGAGTGATCGTGACCGAGGCCTCACCCGTCATGCCCTGCATCTGCCACGCTGCCGGGGACAAGACCAGGTTGGTGGACGAAAGCTCAAAACGACTGTTGAACGAAATGGGTGGGGGCGACCCATAACCCGAGCGTACCGTGGTGCCCGAGGAAGAGATCGCACCGATGTAGCGGCCGCGGGTCATCCGCAGAAGTAACGCCAGGTCCCGCGCCTCCAACTCCATCGGCTGGCGACGATCATTCCAATATAGAACAGAGTGCGAAACCGTGAGGCGTCCGATCGAAAGGTCCATTAAATCCGTGAGACTCTCTTGCGGGGACGACTGCCCCCCCAGGCTGGGGAGGTTGCTGACGCCCTGGCGATTGGTGCGGACATGGACCTCGAGAGCAACAACATCCAGGTGGCGCACGCGAAGGTGCCGGTGCAGTAGCTGTGCGGGGCTTACGCTGGCGTCCACCTCACGCGCCAACACCAGGGGTGGTTCGCCGGCGGGTTCTGTTCCGTGAATCACCAGCTTTTGCAAGGTGATTTGGAAGAGCCAAGGCCGGAACCGAAAGGCGCCGACTTCCACCCGGCAGCCCGTGGCGTTCTCCAGGCCCGCAATCAACCGGCGCTCCAGGAAATGCTGGAACCACGACGTTTCCATGACGATCAAAGCCGCCATCAGCAGGACTAACAGATATTCCACCAGCGAGATCAGGAGGCGAACCGGTTTGGAGACTTTCCAACGCGTAGGGAACCTTCCTTTATCGGGGAATCAGCCCGTTCGCCGCACTCGACGGTCGCGCACGAGGTATCCCACACCTAAAATGAATGCACCCGCACATGGGTGGCGGGTTTCAGCTCTTCAATCCAACGATCGAGCAATTCGTTCATGCGTTTCTGCACCAGGACCTCCCGGATCTGGTCTTCCACCTCGGAAAGGGGCGGCGACGCCGAGCCGGCATTCTTTTTTTGGAATTCCGTGACAAAAGTGGAACGATAATAATCCGAGATCGCCTCATCACTGGGAGAGGCGGCCGGGCGGAGGCGCTGGTCAATCAACCGCAACAGGAGTTCCTGTTGTGCAACCCGCTCCTCCACTTCCGCTTCCGTCAGACCCAACGCCTTGAGTGCCTGCTGGTAGTCTTCCGGCCGCGCAAATTGCCTGGCCACCTCCGCCAGGCGGGCCGCCGCCGCTTTTTCGCTCTCGGTCTTTTCGGCCGACCCCGGATTTTCCTGGCCGGTGAGCAGGAGTTGGTAAGTCAGGCGCTCGCGGGCCTTGGCAAGAGTTTCCGCATCCGCCGGCGGAGGTGGCCATTGGGCATCCAGAAACCGTTCCAAACGATACTCCTTCTCCACATCGAGGGAGGTAATCGCCTGATTGTTGATGGAAGCCACCACGCGGTCCAGCGTTTCCGCGGTCACACGGACCCCTCCCGCGGTTGCCGCGGCAGTTGCCAGGGCGACGACCATCAGAAGCTTTGGCCGATGCTTATAAAAAACTGAAAATGCGGTAATTGTTTCTCCTCGGTATTAGTAATGCCGTTGGTAGTGGTGACCACGTTGTAGTACGGCGGATTCAAATTATAGCCCACGTCAAAGCGAATGGGGCCCAAGGGTGTTTTGTAGCGCAAGCCAATCCCTACCGCTGCGGAATCATAGTTGAAATCCTGCGGCGAGCTTTGGGAAAACTTCAATAATCGCATGTAGCGAATACTGGAGAAAACGTTGCCTGTGTCTTCAAATAGCACCAGGCCCAGGCTCCGCTGGGCGAAGGACGTGCGCAGTTCGAAAGTGTTGAGGAAGAGCGCATTTCCCCCCAGGGGATAACCCGTTTGAAGGTCGCGCGGGCCGGCCTGATTGATCGAAAATCCCCGCATCGACTCACTGCCCCCCATGTAATAGCGCTCGGGAAGCGGAATCGAAAGCGTGTAGATAACCTCTGCGGGTTGTCCATTGCTGGGAGGGACGGTAACGGGGTATGGGGCTCCATAAGGACTGATCACACCAAACTCCGTATTGCGAGCAAAAATCAAATGTGAGTTCAGCAGATAGTAAGTGGAGTTCTGCCCCGTGAACCGGAGGAAGTTCGCCTGCGACCCGAGTTTCTGCCATGCGACGCCGGCATTGATGAGTGAGTAGGAGCCGCGAGTTGCATCGAGGGGGTCATCACGGCGATCCGTGACATAGCTGCCGCCAATGAGTCCCACCCGCGTGGGCTGGCTGAGCAGTGGAATCTCTTCCGGAGAGATTTTGTCCGAAATGTCGAGGGCTTGCACGAGCCGGAAGCTGTACTGTCCGGTTAAAACGGTGGCGACGCCATAACGCTTCTCGACGGTTACGGAAGCTATTTTGCGGAGCGCGGTGAAGGTCAGGACGTCGCGAGAGCGGTCTAACAATCCATTGAGACGCAAACTGAGATCATCCCGATTGAGCAGGCGGGGAATCAAATAACTCGTGTCAGCCCCAGTCTGGAGGTTCGAGATCCGCCCGCCAATGCCGAACGTTTGCCCACGCCCGCCCACGTTCAACCGGGTAATATCGAGGGAGAGGCGCGGGCTGGCGGTGAATTCTCCCTGCGGCTGATTGCTGCCCAGGCGCTGGAGGTCGACCCCGCCGCCATAACCCAGGCTCCAGCGCCGGGATTCCTCTAAGCCGACCAGCATAGTTTTGTCAGTGTTAGAGGCCCCCTGATCCAAGGGCGTGACCTGAACCTGGCTGAAGATTCCCAAGTCGTAAAGGCGCCGCTGGGAATCGAATACCGCGCTTTGGCTCGCCGGTTCGCCGGCGTGAATCCGTAACTCGCGGTTTACCAGCCCCAATCGAGTGTGCTCGTTGCCCACGACCACGATACGTTTGATGCGGTCCTGCGCGCCGGGCACAACGGTGAACTCCAAGTCCACCTGGTGGGCGTCCTTTACCGGCGTGGCGCGCCAGCTTGCTGTGGCGTGCGAGTAACCGTGGTCGGCCAGATAGTCGAGGATCCGGTCGCGATCGGCCCGTACTTTTTCCAGCGCATAGGGTTGCAGGGGCTTACTTACCAAAGATGGCCAGAGCTTGTTTTTCCCGTCGGCATCGAGTCCCGCCAAGGTTAGTGTGCAAACGGTGGTTAACTCCCCCTCTTGAATAGTCAGGGTCACACGCCGCCGGCCCGAGGTCCCCTCGTAATTGTCGTCGAGGGCAGGCGTAACGCGGGCGTCTTGATATCCTCGCGATTGGTAAAGCGCCAGGAGTGCTGACACCTTTTGTTCTACAAGGGTGCGACTGTAGGTGGGTGAGGGTGGAAGTAATCCCTCCGCGGGCGGGTTGATGATTGCCATAAGATCTGCCGTTGGGACTGCCTGATTGCCTTCTACCCCGTAGCCGGCAAATTGACCGCGGCGTCCCAACTCCACCCGGAAATGAACCTGGACGTGAGGCTGGGGTTTTTGGAGGCTCTCACTGGCGGCTTTGACGGAAGCCGAGAAGTAGCCTTCCCGTTCAAAATAATCCCCCAGCAAGCGTGCGGAGTGTTCCAAAGCCGGCTCGTCCGTAACGCCGTCGTGAAACAGCGGCAACACTTCCTGGAGTTTGGATTTGGAAATCGAGGCGCCTTCCAATTTCACTTGGATCCAGGAACCCTTGGCGACCTTAAGTGTCACTTTCTCGCTGTTGGCGTGGGCGTCGTAAACGCGCTGTGGGACGCTGAGGTTGGCCTGCAGATACCCCTGGGAGGAATAAAACTGGCGCAGGCGATACAACCCGCGCTCCAGCCGCGTTGCGGTAAGAAACATGTGCGGCCGCCATCCGGAAACCTTCTTCAAACGCTCTGCCGGATACCCGGGGTCATCCTGGAACTCCACGGCGCTCACCCGTGCGGGAGCGCCGGCCGTTATGATGAACCGCACGTTGGCGACCAGTGTGCCAGGGTTGCGATCAATTTCATCAGTAATGCGGGGCTGATAGTAGCCGTTGGAGGACATCAGGTTATTAATGTTCTTAAGGGCGACGTCGAGATCTCCGCTTTCCAACGGCTGGCCGAGGTGCAACCGCGCTGCGGTGACGAGCCCCCGCGCATCGACAGGCCCAAGCTTTCCTTCCGCACTCACGATCCCAACGAAATACTGGGCCTTGGAAACAAAGGTGACCGCGACCCCCGCGCCTTCGGGCACACCCTCCGCGCGCAACTCAGAGAATCGCCCCGTGGCATAAAGGCGCTTGAGGCTGTCGGAAATCTTTTCACTATCGAGTGGTTCGCCGATCTGCTGCGTGACTGCGCCGGGGAAGTTCTGGAGCTTAAGGTCGCAGTCACATTGGAGTTGCAGCTTGGTAACCGGCCGGCCCCAGAGTTCCGACGTGTTCTGGGCAAAGCCCGGCACGCACCTGCAGCCGCACAGCACCGTGATGAGGATGACCAGCGAGGGCGCCCTGCCGCCACAGAATGAGGGGCCCCTCCGCCCCGGCAAAAGGCGCGGAGGAGTGGCGGACAGCTTGCTAGTATTTCGTTTGAAAGAGCGCACCCGCTAATTTACCTGTCAACCCCGCGTCAGAATCCTTGCCGACCACACTGGTTATTATACTTCTGCCGGACTTCCTGCATCCCCAAAGAAAAGCAAGACCCATGACTGGAAGCGGATTGAACCCTTGCTCACCCCTTTATTCCGATGATGCTTTTTTCGATCTGGCTGCCCAGTTCCAGGATGATCTCCCGCGCCGCGCGCACGTCCTCCTTGCGGGACCGATGGTTCAAAACGCAGAAGCGCAAGACATGGCGTCCATCGAGACGCGTGGAGGAGAGCATGAGCCGCCGGCTGGCGATAATCCTGGCAATCAGGACGTCATTCAAACGATTGAGGAAGGACTCGCGCGCCTCGCCCCGCGGCGTGACCGGTGGCGCGTAGCGAAAAGTAAAGACTCCCAGCGAGGGCGGCGTCACGATTTCGATCTGGGGAGCTTGTTGGAACCATCCCGCCGCATACTGCGCCAAGTCCAGGCATTGGTCGATGATCTGGCGAATGCGGGCAATGCCGTAGGTCTTCACGGCCATCCAGACCTTTAGAGCTCGAAAACCGCGTGTGAGCTGGAGGCCGTAATCGCAGAAATTCACCTCGTGCTCTTCACGTTCGACGTCGCGCATGTAATCGGGGAGAATGCGGAACGTCTCCAGCAACCTCGGACCGTCCCGCACCAGGACGCAACCAGTCTCGATGGGGCAGTAGAACCATTTGTGGGGATCAAGAACCACCGAGTCCGCCTGTTCGATTCCCTTCAGCAGTTTCCTTCCCCGCGCTGTCAATGCAGCAAAGCCTCCATAGGCGGCATCGATGTGAAACCAGACCGCGTTCTCGCGCGCCACCTGGGCGATGGCATCCAAGGGGTCGATTGCCCCTGTGCTGGTGGTGCCGGCACTTGCCACCACGGCAAGCGGGCGCAGCCCCGCTTTGGTGTCCTCGCGGATTTGCGCGGCGAGGGCGTTGGGTTGCATGCGAAACTGTTCATCGGTGGGAATACGGCGCCACTGTGCCTCGCCTATCCCCAGAATGCGCAACCCGCGTTCGATGGCCGTGTGCGCCTGGGAGGAAAGATACACGACGGCGTTCTGCGTCGCATCCCCCGCCCTAAATCGCCGCGCCACCGCTAACGCGGTCAGATTCGCCACCGAGCCGCCGCTCACCAGGAGCCCCGCGGCTTGCGGCGGCAGGGACAGAATCTGCTTGAACCAGTCGATGACCAGGATTTCGACCTGGCTGGGACCTGCCGATTCAAACCACGTACCCGCAAAAACGTTCATCCCGGCCGCCAGCATGTCCCCCAGAATGCTGATGAAACTGGGAGCGCTGGGGATGAAGGCGAAGAACCGTGGGTGGTCCAGAGGAATCGAGTAGGGCGCCACGTCCCGGGCAAACTTGTCGAATACCTCATCAAAGTTCATGGGATTCTCGGGAAGCGGTTCTCGCAGCAGCGCCTCCGTCTCTTCGCGGTGTAACTCCTGGCCCAACGTGCCCTCCCGCAAATGCGCAATGCGATCCACCACATAATCAGCCACCCGGTACGCCGCCCGGCGCATGGCCTCCGGGTCGAGATCGAGTGAAACGTCGCGGAGGCGCGTTTCCAATTCCTGGAGGGAGGGTTGATCATTCATGTAGGAACTCCTGGGCATTTCCTTTCGACCCAGCGAGAGATAGAGAGGCTGGAGATGTAACTCCGCTGACGTGGCGCAGGCGGGTGGCTCGCGCGACGCAACTCCCTTTCCTCACCTGGAGGGCAAGATATTATACAGGGAGGCGGAGGGGTCAGCTCGCTTGCAGGACTTCCATAACGGCTTTCTGGAGGGTTGCAGGATCGACGTACCCGATCCAGTGGCCACGGATGATTCCCTTACGATCGATCAGAAAGAGGGTCGGGAAAACCGAAATGCCACCATAAGCGCGATTGCCCTCCGGTGTCCAGTGCACGATGGGGTAGGAGATGTGGTGCTCCTGAACGTACCGCTGGCGCACGGCATCGTCATACTCAAGGCCCAACGTGCGATCGGCGTTGGCGCCTACAATCACCAGCCCGCGCGCTGACAGGTCGCGGTCAAGCGCGACCAGAGCGGGCGTTTCCTGCATGCAAGGCGGGCACCCGGTGAACCAGACTTCCAGAAGCACTGCTTTGCCCTGAAAATCCGCGATGCGAACGTCTCCGCCCCCCAGCCGCGTCAGAGCGAGGTTGGGCGCGAGTTGGCCTTCCCACCCGCCAATCTGGTGCGCCAAGGCCTGGCCGAATTTCGGATCGGCCTTGATCCTCTCCACGTCAACCTGCTTGATCTCTCCGGATTTCGGGTCGCGCGTCAGGAATTTCGGAACCCGCGGGTCCGATTCCATTACTCTCAGCAACACGTCGGCCGCCGCCGGCGAAGGCAGATCGAATTGCTCTGCGATAACGGCTAGCGTCGGCGGCGCTTTGTACTTTTCCTGATAGTTGGCGACAAAGAGAGGAATGCGGAAGAAAGCGCTGTACAGTTTGTTGAGGGCCTGCCTCTCTTCGGGTTGGGTGAAGACATTATTGTAGAGGTCGGTGACCACGAGGGGCTGGCCGGGTTGGAGGTGGGTACGGATGTAATCGAGCACTCGCGTTTCCGCCTCCGTCGAAGGCGCCGCCACGACGCCTCCGGCGAAGATCCCGAGAAATACTGCAAAGAGAATTCTCACCACACCACGCGCAGAGAACACCTGAAAACCCCTTCGAATGAGAATTGGCAATAGCGACCACGACTCCCGTGGGGGAGCGGTTCTACTTTGTTGCCTGACTGAAGACCTGCCAGTGAAATTCCAGGGAGTAGTGTAGATACTGATCCAGGTACGACCAACCGTGATTGCCCTGCCGCAAGACGAAGGTGTGGGGGAACCCCTTGGAGGTCAGGATCTTGTCCAGTTCCTTCGCGCCCTCGTCAAAACCGTACCGGTCCTGGTCACCGCAATCGAAATAGAGCTTCAAATTGGCGAAGCGTTCCGGATGCTCGGCCAGCGTCAGCGGATTATTGGAGTCGAAGTAGGCCTCGTTCAGCGGCGCGCCGAAGGGACCCTGCAAAACCCGCGCGTAGAACCCCCAGCGGCCTTCGGTGGGAAGAGGATCGGGGAACTTGGCAATCAGCGCCGCGCTGTGGGCGCTGGCCGAGCCGAAGACATCCGGGTGCCGCATGCCGAGGTGTATGGCCCCGAACCCTCCCATCGACACGCCACTGATGCCACGCGTTTCGCGCGTCGCCGTCGTACGATACTTGTGATCGATGGCGGGAACGAGTTCCTGGATGAAAAAATCTTCGTATCGTTCGCTGCCGTCGAAGGAGTTCACATAGAAGCTCTTGCCGCCCTCCGGCATGACCACGATGAACTTGCCGATTTTGCCCTGGCTCATCAGGCCTTCCCAGGTTTGCTGGCCGCTGTGCTCGCTCCAGCTCCGGTCATGCTCAAACAGGCCGTGAAGGTAGTAGAGCACCGGGTACCTTTCGGTGCTCGC